>JALSIC010000083.1 GCA_026981935.1 Gammaproteobacteria bacterium | reverse complement strand
ACCTGTTGCCGGGCGGCCAACTGGCAGTACCTGGGAAACACCCGCGGCTATGCCCGGCACGCCGGACGGTATCGCCACCACGGTCGGCCCAAGACCGTCTGGGTCTACCCCTTGCATCGCCGGGCCCGCCACTGGCTGCGCCAGCCTGAACTTCATCCCGAGGGGAGGATTGCCATGCAGAAGGTCGAACTGAGTGATCTGGAGATGGAGCGCTTGCGCGAACAGCTGCGCCGGCTTCCCGAGCCCCGCGGCGGACGGCGCCAGCTGCACCCGCTGCCCACCGTCCTGACCATCGCCCTGGCGGCCACGCTGGCGGGTGCCCGGGGGTGTCTGGCCATCAGCGAATATGCCGCCCGGCTTTCCCAGACGCAGCTCAGGCGCCTGCGGGCCTATTACAGCCGCAAGCAGCAGCGCTTCGTCGCGCCTTCCGAGCCCACCTTCCGCCGTGTGCTCCAGCAGGTGGAGCCCCAGGCGCTCGAGCAGGCCTTTTCCACCTGGGTTCAAGCCAGCGCACCGGCCGAAGAGCCCCTGGCCATCGATGGCAAGACCCTCAAGGGCGCACGGCGGGACGATGGCCGGCCCGTCCATCTGCTCGCCGCCTTGCTGCATGGCCAGGCGCGCGTCCTGGCCCAGCGGGCCGTGGAACCCGGCAGCAACGAGATCCCCGTCCTGCGAACCCTGCTCGAACCCCTGGCCATCCAGGAACGGGTGATCACCGCCGATGCCCTCCATACCCAGCGCGAGACGGCCCGTTTCCTGGTCGAGGAAAAAGGAGCGCACTACCTGTTCACCGTCAAAGAGAACCAGAAAACCCTGGCCGAGGCGCTGCGCGCCTTCGACGGGGAGGCGCTTTCCCCCTGAGCACACGACCCTCGACAAGGGACATGGCCGGGTCGAGCAGCGCACCATCCGGACCAACACGGCGCTCAACGACTACCTCGACTTTCCCCACATCGGCCAGGTCTGCCGCATCGAGCGGCAGGTGACCTGGCTCAAGACCGGCCAGGTACGCACCGAGCAGGTCTTCTGTCTCACCGACCTCACTCCAGAGCAGGCCGGGGCAGACCGGCTGCTGGCCCTCAATCGAGACCATTGGCGCATCAAAAACGGCCTCCACTGGGTGCGCGATGTCACTTTCGATGAGGACCGCTGCCAGGTCCGCAAGGGCCATGGCCCTCAGGTGCTCGCCTGTTTGCGCAACGCCGTCATCGGCCTGCTGCGTGTAATCCGACAGCCCCGCCAGTCCATTGCCGGCGCCATCCGCCATTTCGCAGCCCATCCCGATCAGGCCCTCGAACTCGTTCTGAGCTGACCCTTTGGGCTCCGGCAGAACCAGGACCGAATCCCACGGTCCCGGGCACAGCTGCGCAAAAGCCACTGGCGCCGCCATCCGCTGCCGCCCTTGCCTCTATTCCTGCGTGGATCGGTCCATCAGACGGCGACCTCACCCTGCCTGCGCCACAGTGGCAATAGACCTGCCGATGGGGCGGGTCTCCGAGGACGAGTTAGATGACGTCGTCCTGGCCATGCCACCATCAGGTTTGCAATTGCCCCGGACAAGTCCTAGAATACGCGGTTCCCGCGCGTCGAAGTCTCTGTTTTCTTCGGGGGGAACACGACCAAATCCGGACGCGCACCCGAACAACCATCA
>JALSIC010000082.1 GCA_026981935.1 Gammaproteobacteria bacterium | reverse complement strand
CCGTCAACGCCACGGTGGACAAGTACTTTCTTGCCGGCATGGGACACCTGGTAAGCCAAGGGGCACCCACGGCAGAGCGACCCATCGAGCAGTTGGGGCCAAATGCATTCGTGTACGAGGAAGTGGCTGTGGTGGTGCGCTACATTACGCCCGCCGAACTGCAAGCGCTGCACCGCCGCCGGATACGCAAGCTGTATTATGTCATAGACGACGACATGCACGCCCTGGTGCGTGATCCGCATCAGCCCTTGTCCTATCGCTGGCGCATCTGGCGTTTCATGCGCGGGCCACAAAAGCAATTGCGCAAGTGGCCCCTGGCCATTGTTGCGCCCTCACGAGTCATTCTGGACAGATGGGATGTGGAGGAAAAACACCTGTTGCACCCCGTCATGCTGGCACCGCCACCCGGCACGGCGCATTTTGCAGACATGTCCACCATCCGTGCCATATTCATGGGCAGCCGCAGTCACCTGCATGACCTGAAGGCAATCCTGCCTGGCCTGCTTCGCTGGTTGGATGAGACGCCCCATGCCCGGCTGGACGTTTTTCTGGGACGGCACTGCCCGCGGTCACTGCGCAAGCACCCTTCGGTGCGCAATCGCGATCCCGTGCCTTGGCCACGTTTCCGCGCCTTCCTCCAGCAGCAGCGCTATCACCTCGCGCTGGCGCCGATGCTGGACACACCGGTCAATCATGCCCGCTCCATCAACAAGCTGCTGGATTGTGCCGCCGTGGGAGCGTGTGGTGTCTTCTCCCGTGGCTGTTACGAGTTGCATGATGCCATAACACATAGAAAAAACGCTTTTCTGCTCGGCACGGAGGCATCATGCTGGGCAGGTTTCCTGAAAGGGCTTGTTGGCGATGGCGCTGCCATGGCAGCCATTTCCGGCAAGGGACAGGAATTGGCCAGCAAACTGGGAAGACAGGACAACTTTTCAAGGTTCTGGCAAACAGCGTTTGATCTCCAGGAAAAGTCAAGGGGATAGTGTCCCGAGGAGTGGTGTAACTTTGTTCTTCGGCCTTGGCTTGGCCGCAGTTACAGGGTGGCGATTTTCACCGGATCCATGGGGGCAGTGTCGCAGATAACGGCGACGGTTTCCAGTGTCATGTAGTGCCTTGTGATGGGCCTCTCGTCATTCTGCTCGAGCATCAGGGCTCCGACCAGACGCGTCACCGCGGCCTCGTTCGGGAATATCCTGACAACGCTGGTGCGGCGCTTGATTTCCTTGTTCAAGCACTCGAGCGGATTGGTGGAATGGATTTTCGCCCAGTGGGTGCGGGGAAAGCTCTTGTGACCTGCCACTGAACTTGCATCCAGGCGGAACTTGAGTCCTTTGGTTTGATACGCCACATGGCGCAGGTTGAGCAACCGGCAGCTGCGCGGAGCTTTCATCTGGCGCAGCGCTGCTGCCGGTTGCGGTGAGCAGGCTCTCGGCAAATGCCTTTGGTGTCTGATAGCCGAGCGCCGAATGAGGCCTCTCTTCATTGTAGTCATCGACCCAGGCCCGGATGAAGGCGCGGGCATAGGGCCATGCTGTGGACAGCGCAGGTGTGTGTCCTCGGTGTTGAACCTCGCCTCTTGAGGTGGGCAAAGAGGCACTCGATCCCCCAGCGCTTGCGATATTGCCGCAAGGCGTGCGGCTGGTCGATGTTGGTAACGACGATCATCAAC
>JALSIC010000081.1 GCA_026981935.1 Gammaproteobacteria bacterium | reverse complement strand
GAAAAAAGGCTTAAATCTCAATGAACTGTTACAATAGTAAGTGCAAGCAAACACTGTAATAGAAGGAGATTTAAGCCTTGGCCCATCATAACACTGTCTTTTCACAATTGCTCAAATTTATCCCCAGACATGAATTCGAGACCCTTGCAAAGCGGCACCATTCCGGGCGTTCTTTCCGCACTGCCTCGCGGTGGTCGCAGTTCATAACCATGGCCATGGCACAGCTGGCCGGTCGGAATAGTTTGCGGGATATTATCGATAATATCTCAGCACAGGCCCATCGTCTTTATCATCTGGGCAGTGCGAAATTATCCCGGTCCAATTTATCCCGCATCAATGACGGGAAACCTTACGCCCTCTACGAGGCATTATTTGGAAAGCTGTTGGCCCGCTGCCAAGGTGTCGTTCCCGGCCATGACTTTCGCTTCAAAAACCCGCTGTACTCTCTGGATGCTTCGACGATTGATTTATGCCTGTCGGTTTTCCCCTGGGCGGATTTCCGTACCACCAAGGGGGCGATAAAACTCCATGTTGGGCTGAACCATGCCGGTTATCTGCCCGAGTTTGTAACGGTCACCGAAGGCAAGAACCATGACGTGACTGTGGGCCGCACACTGAAATTCCCCAAGGGCAGCATTGTTGCCATTGACAAGGGGTACAATGACTACACTTGGTATAACCAATTGACAGAGAAAGGAATATATTTTGTCACCCGACTCAAGACCAATGCGAAATACCGCACGGTATGCCGTCGTTCTGTATTAAAAAGCAAGGGCTTGATCTGCGATCAAACGATCGAGTTTACCGGTGCTCAGACAGCAAAGAAGTGTCCTGTTCAGTTACGCCGCATCGCGTATCGGGATGCGGAAACCGGAAAGCGTTATGTGTTTCTGACCAACAACTTCAAGCTGTCGGCCAAAACCATTGCTGATATTTACAAGGCAAGATGGCAGGTCGAGCTGTTTTTCAAATGGATAAAGCAAAACCTGAAGATCAAATCGTTTGTGGGCACCAGCAAGAATGCGGTTATGACACAGATCTGGATCGCGCTGTGTGTTTATTTGCTTCTGGCTTTCATCAAATTCCAGTCGAAGTTACAGAAGAGTACGCAACAGATTTTACGATTATTGCAGCTCAATCTATTTGAAAAACGGGACTTGATGGCGCTGCTCAGAGGTGATCCACCGCGTGACAATCAGCCCGATATTAATCAGATGGCCTTGCTGTGAAAGTTAACGGGACAGCAGTGATTGTATTCAGCCATTGCGTGCCGGTTCGCTGCAAGGCGGCGAAAGGCCGCTGTAGTCATTCTACAGCAAGTTTCGCCAACGCAGTCAGCGGGCCGGCACACAATGGCCTATCTTTTGATTTCAATCTGTCAGGGACTTCAGGCCTGCGCCGGCACGGCGTTGCGGCGCTTGCCAATGGAATGACCATTGCCTGCGCACCGCGCTTTGTTCCAGCACAGGCCTGAAGTCCTGAATACGATATATATTGTTGCCGGGTTAATAGTGGGGCTGGGGTGATAATGCTGGGAAGATAGGCCAGCATCGCCGTGCTGCGCTAGACATCATGTTTTGACCCGCCCGACCTCAAGCTGCGAGCGCTGCATTATGATCATTCCCGCGAAGGCGGGAATCCAGGAAAATCAATGGGTTCTGGATTCCTGCCTCCGCAGGAATGACAGAACTTCGGTATTCTCAAGTTATAGGGTATTCCCGCCATTTAGGCCCGAGATATTTTTCTTGTGGCCCCGTAATGCACGTCAAATCAACAGGTTATTATTTTTGAGCGCAATCAAAAACGAAATCCAAAACTTGAGTTTCTATATTGACGTCGTATCGTCCTCGAAGGGCTTCAGGCGTCTCAGTTTGGCAACCATCCAGGGCGACATTCCCAGCGCCAGAATGACAAGGACGAAGAGATTGCCATCTACCAGCTTGAAGACCCGGTTGATCTCATGCCAGGGCCTGCCTGCGATGAAATGTCCAAACAGGTATTCGAAGGCCAGTGTCAATGCAACCCACAAGCACCCGGTCACAATATAACCCTGCGTTCGCGTCGCCCCGATAAGGGGCGTCATGAGCCAGGCGATCAGGAATACCATGAGTGACAGGACAATTCCGCTGAGAGGCAGCGCCCAGTCCTGGCCCAGCAGCGGGTTCAGCACCTTTTCCCTTAATGCACCATTGAGAATAGCGGCAATCATCATGATAAGCCAAACCCCTGTTGCCTTGATCAGCATCCGTCTCATGGCGCCTCCTGCCTGTGGCTGAGTCTCAACTGGACAGAACGCGGTGGCCTTCTTCCAGGATGAAATCGAGAAAGCTCTGGGCCGCCAGGGATAGTTTCTTGCCCTTCAAGTGCACGGCATACCAGCGCCGTTTGATGGGAAAGCCGGCGACATCCAGGATCACGAGTTTGCCTGCGTCCTGCTCGACGCGCATGCTGTGCAGAGAGAGAACGGCGATACCGAGACCGCCCAGGACGGCTTGCTTGATGGCCTCGCTGCTACCCAATTCCATATAGGGCACGATCGTGAGGCCCTTTTTCTTCAGTACGCGATTGAACGCCATTTGTGTCCCTGAGCCTGGCTCACGCCCGATGAAACGCTCACGGATGACCTCCTCCAGTTGCAGATTCTTGCGTTGGGCCAGGCGGTGATCCGGGGGGGCGACGATAGCGAGGATGTTTTCCAGGAAGGGGTGGGCGACCAGGCGGTTTTCTTCTTCTGGAATCTGCCCCATAACGACAAAGTCGTCTTCGTTATTCATCAGTCTCTCTACTACCTGGGCGCGGTTGGTGAAGTTGAGGAGGGGTACGACGCCGGGGTGCTGGTGCAGGAAATGGCCCAGCAGATGGGGCATGAAGTACTTGCCCGTGGTGACGATGGACAGTTGCAGGGGGCCTCGGACCTCGCCTTTCAGGCTTTCCACTTCACGTTTCAGGTCTGCCACGCGATTCAGAATGTCGGTGGCTGCCGCGTACATGGATTTGCCCGCGGCCGTAGGGAAGATTTTCTTGCCCACATTTTCCAGCAGGGGCAGGCCGACTTGTTCTTCCAGGCGCTTTAACTGAATGGAAACAGCGGGTTGTGTAAGATGCATTTCTTCTGCGGCGCGGGTGAAGCTGCGGTTCCTCACCACCGATTCAAAGAGTTTGAGTTGTTGCAGGGTCAGGTGCACGGGCGCTTCCTGGTTATAAACATATGTTAATGAATATTATAACAACGATTAATTTTTGTTTTCAATGCCGTAAGGGTATATTTCTCATACCCGTCGTAAAGCGTCCCTGGCGCACGCCGGGATGACGTTTTACCCGATGTGGAATGGTCCACGTCAAAACAGAATTCAACTTCTATATCATAACGAGGATATAAGCAATGGCTGAAAAAACCTACAGCGCGGGTGTGAAAGAATACCGCGAAACCTATTGGATGCCGGAATATACGCCCAAGGAAACCGATATCCTGGCCTGTTTCAAAGTCATTCCACAAGATGGAGTGCCTCGTGAGGAAGCGGCCGCAGCTGTCGCCGCGGAATCCTCCACCGGGACCTGGACCACGGTTTGGACCGATCTGTTGACGGATCTCGACTACTATAAGGGGCGCGCCTATGCCATCGAGGACGTCCCCGGCAACGACGAGGCCTTCTATGCCTTCATCGCCTATCCCATCGACCTGTTCGAGGAAGGTTCCGTAGTCAACGTCTTTACCTCCCTGGTGGGCAACGTCTTCGGTTTCAAGGCCGTGCGCGCCTTGCGTCTGGAGGACGTGCGCTTCCCGCTGGCCTATGTCATGACCTGTAATGGACCGCCGCACGGTATCCAGGTGGAGCGTGACAAGATGAATAAATACGGCCGTCCGTTGCTGGGCTGCACCATCAAGCCCAAACTGGGCCTGTCGGCCAAGAACTACGGCCGCGCCGTGTATGAATGTCTGCGCGGTGGTCTGGATTTCACCAAGGATGACGAGAACGTCAACTCCCAGCCCTTCATGCGCTGGCGTGACCGTTTTCAGTTCGTGCATGAGGCTTGCCTGAAGGCAGAGGCCGAGACCGGCGAGCGCAAGGGCCACTACCTCAATGTAACCGCGCCCACACCTGAAGAGATGTACAAGCGGGCCGAGTTCGCCAAGGAGATTGGGGCGCCCATCATCATGCACGATTACCTGACCGGCGGTTTTTGCGCCAATACCGGCCTGGCTCAGTGGTGCCGTGACAATGGCATGCTGTTGCACATTCACCGCGCCATGCACGCCGTGCTCGACCGCAACCCCAACCATGGTATTCACTTCCGCGTATTGACCAAGGCGCTGCGCCTGTCTGGTGGCGATCATCTCCATTCCGGCACCGTGGTCGGCAAGCTGGAAGGTGACCGTGAAGCCACGCTGGGCTGGATTGACTTGATGCGTGACTCTTACATCAAGGAAGACCGCAGCCGCGGCATCATGTTCGATCAGGACTGGGGCTCCATGCCTGGCGTCATACCGGTGGCCTCTGGCGGCATCCACGTCTGGCACATGCCGGCTCTGGTGAATATCTTCGGTGACGACTCCGTTCTGCAGTTCGGTGGCGGTACACTGGGTCATCCATGGGGCAACGCCGCCGGCGCGGCAGCCAACCGCGTGGCCCTCGAGGCCTGTGTCCAGGCCCGTAACGAAGGCCGTGAGGTGGAGAAGGAAGGCAAGGAGATTCTTACCACTGCCGCCAAGTCCAGCCCTGAGCTCAAGATGGCCATGGAAACCTGGAAAGAAATCAAATTTGAATTCGATACGGTGGACAAGCTGGACGTGGCCCATAAATAAAAGGCCTGCGACCGTTAGTGCAATGGGGTGGTGTCACGCATCGCCCCTTGCCGCCAAAATTGAATTCGACACTTAATGAGGAACTGACAATGAGTGAAGTACAAGACTATAAATCCAGCTTGAGCGATACCTCGAGCCGTAAATTCGAGACCTTCTCCTACTTGCCGGAGATGAGCCCTGAGCAGGTCAAGCAGCAGGTGCAGTACATCGTCTCCCAGGGATGGAACCCGGCCATCGAGCATACCGAGCCGGAGAACGCCTTTGGCCACTACTGGTATATGTGGAAGCTGCCCATGTTCGGTGAAACCGATGTGGAACGCATCCTGGCGGAGGCCGAGGCCTGTCACAAGGCGCACCCCAACAATCATGTGCGCCTCATCGGCTATGACAACTTCGCCCAGTCTCAGGGCGCGTCCATGGTGATCTATCGCGCCAAGGCCGCCTGACGAAGGTGGGATAAGGCATGGAACCCGGTACGGCCGGGTTCCTGCCTGCCTTATCCAGGCAACTGCGGATTTTGAGCCGCGGGTGCCTCGATAAGGTATTACCGGAAACAGAGGATGAGAGGTCATGAACCCAAGAACAGAAGCAAACCAAACCGATCCGGCTGAACAGTACCAAATCAAGGAAGAGCCCTTCTATTGCTCCGTCAGTGATGAAGTGGAAACCTATGAGGCGGCTTATGCGGCGCGAATGCCCATGATGCTCAAGGGACCTACCGGCTGCGGCAAGTCGCGCTTCGTGGAATACATGGCGTGGAAACTGGGCCGTCCCCTGATCACTGTGGCCTGTAACGAAGACATGACCGCCTCCGATCTGGTGGGCCGCTTTCTCCTCGACAAGGATGGCACCCGCTGGCACGATGGGCCGCTGACCCTGGCGGCCCGTATCGGCGCCATATGCTACCTGGACGAGGTGGTGGAGGCGCGGCAGGATACCACCGTGGTTATCCACCCCCTGACGGATCACCGCCGTGAGCTGCCTCTGGACAAAAAGGGCGAGCTATTGAAGGCTCACCCGGATTTCCAGTTGGTGATCTCCTATAATCCGGGTTACCAGAGTCTGATGAAGGACCTCAAACAGTCCACCAAACAGCGTTTCGGCGCCCTCGACTTCGATTATCCGCAAGCAGACACTGAAGCCGAGATCATCATCCGCGAAGGCGGGGTGGACAAAGACATGGCCGAGAAGCTGGTGCAGATCGGCCAGCGTGGCCGCAACCTCAAGGGGCATGGCCTCGATGAGGGCATCTCCACTCGCCTGCTGGTGTATGCGGCGCAGCTCATTGCCCGTGGACTCAAGCCTGTGGTGGCCTGCCGCGTTGCACTGGTGCGTCCCTTGACCGATGATCCGGACATGCGGGATACCCTGGACGCGGCCGTCTCCACTTTCTTCGAATGACAGCCGCCAGCGCTCGGCATGGCAGGGCGAGACAATGAGCGTCAATCTTGATGATTACCGTGAGTCCTTGGAACAGGCCGCCCCGGAGCTGAAGGGCACCCTTGACGCCACCTTTCACGAGGCGGCGCGCAACATGTCCGTCGCGGGCCTGCACGACTACCTGGAAGGCGCGAAGGGTTTGGCGAGTCTGGGGCGTGGCGGCAATCTGGTCGTCAGTTTCCTTTCGGAGATGCCTGCCGTCGTCAAGGAATGTGGCGACGATATCATACGCGACTGCATCAGTGCGGCCATGAAACTGTCCTCCATGACCTCGGGGGAGGTGATCGCCTTGCTGTTCTCTTCTCTGCCCACGGTGGCGCGCCGCCTGGGTGATCCCGAGTTGTTGCGCAGTTATCTGCAACTCATTCACCAACTGTCGGCGAAATCCTCGCGGGGATTGCGACCCATGCTGAGTGTCATGGATGAATTGCTGTCCAAGCTGACCCTCAGCGGTCTGCGGCGCTGGGCCCTGTATGGCGCCCAGGCCTATGCCCGTGACTTGCAGGGTCAGGCCAAGTACTTTGGACTGCAGACCGAGGATGCGCAGGCCATGCTGCAGAAGGAGCGGCGCGGCACTCTTTTCATCGACAGCCAGCGCAAAATCAACTTCTTTCTGCGCGCCCTGTGGGGGCGGGATTTCTTTCTGCGTCCCACGGCCGCCGACCACGAAGGCTTCAAACCCTATCTCGCGGCGCGCGTCATGCACTTGCCCGACGCCGTCGACGGTATCAGCGGTGTCACCGGCCAGGAACTGTACCGCGCCATGGCAGTGCATCTGGCCGCCCACATGATGTATACCCCGGAGCCGCTGTCGGCGGAGCAGCTCAGTCCCGCGCAGATGTTCTTCATCGGTTTCATGGACGATGCGCGCGTGGAATACCGCGCGGTGCAGAACTTTCCCGGTCTGAAGAAATTGTGGGGCAGCCTGCTACGCGCGGAGTATGACAGTCAGCCGCTGCATCCTACGGTCGTTCTAATGGAAAAAATGGCCCTGAGCCTGCTCGACCCGGCGGTTCGCATTGAAGACGAAGGCCTGGCGGCGCTGGCAGGGAAATTCCATGCCAACATCGAGGCGAACAAGGACGACCCCCAATTCTCCTGGCACATGGGGCTGGAGG
The DNA here is from genome assembly GCA_026981935.1 of Gammaproteobacteria bacterium. Lineage (GTDB taxonomy): Bacteria > Pseudomonadota > Gammaproteobacteria > SZUA-140 > SZUA-140 > S012-109. The sequence continues at coordinate 4,348 of JALSIC010000081.1, read as the reverse complement.
TGTTCAACCTGCTGCAGGATCGCCGTGAGGTGCCCAGTCTGCGCATCCTGGAATCACTGCGCATCCCCTACCGGGACGACAACCGCCTGTTATGGGATTTTGATGAATTTGCCTGGCAGGACAGTGCCGAGTACATGGCCGCGAGCCAGCGCCAGGTGCGCCGCCACGTCTCGGCCATCGAGATGGCCAACGAGGTGGACTGTGAACTGGCGGGAGACGATGCCCAGGAGATCTGGATCTGTTCTACGGAGTTCATGCCCTATGAGGATGCGGGCGAGGCCACCGTCAGCTTCAATGACATGTGGGGCAAGGAGCCGGTATCCGATCCCTATCACTACCATGAGTGGGACTACCAGGTACAGCTGCATCGCCCCGACTGGGTGACGGTGTATGAACGCCGCCAATCCAAGGGCGACCCGGAGGTCATCGATAACATCCTCCTCGAGAACAAGCCTGTCACCCAGCGTATCAAACAGATCATCGACATGCTGCAACCCCAGGGGGTGCAACGGATGCGCAACATGGAGGACGGGGAGGAGATCGATCTCAATGCCGCTATCGACGCCATGATCGCCATTCGCATGGGGGAGCAGCCCAACCCGCGCATTACCATGCGCAATGTGCTCAACAATCGCGATCTGAGCATCGTCGTGCTGCTCGACCTGTCCGAGTCGACCAACGAGAAAGTGGCGGGTTCGGACAAGACCATACTGGAATTGACGCGGGAGGCCGCGGCGCTGGTGGCCACGGCCATCAACGGTGTCGGCGATGCTTTTGCCATCCATGGCTTCGCCTCCGATGGACGCCACGATGTACAGTATTACCGCTTCAAGGATTTCAAGCAGGCCTGGGACGACGAGGCCAAGGCGCGTCTGGCGGGTATTCAGGGCGGGCTCTCCACGCGCATGGGCGCGGCCCTGCGCCATGCAGGCCGTCACCTGCTGTCCCAGGCCGAGCGCAAGAAGCTGATTCTCCTGGTGACGGATGGTGAGCCTGCGGACATCGATGAACGGGATCCACAGCATCTCCGCCTCGATACGAAAAAGGCGGTGGAGGAGCTGGCCGGCAAGGGGGTGATGAGTTACTGTTTGACGCTGGACCCCAATGCCGATCACTATGTAAAGCGCATCTTCGGTATCAACAATTACACCATTATCGACCACGTCGAGCGTCTTCCCGAGAAGCTGCCTGTCCTGTTTGCCAGTTTGACACGCTGACGAACTGCTGAAAGAATCGTATGCAGGGTTTGGCTGGACCCGGCATGCCGGGGTCAGGCGGAACGATGGTGTTTTTCATTTGCCGGTGTTGGCAGGGCACAGGAGGCTGGTATGAGCCGGGTCGGTGAAGTTCCAGTATATGCACAGCGCCAGGATGAGGTCCCGGCTGAGCTGTATAACCTGTGGCGCAGGGCCAGGCTGCATTTCAAATTTCCCATGAGATTACCTTTGTCGGATCATGAGGGAATTATCCTGATTCTCGAAGAAGATCAATGGGTGTGTGCAGATCTCAGGCAGAACGACCTGCCCATTCTGGCGTGGGTTGATTTTGAAGACCAGCACCGCGATGCCTTGCACCTGCCGGTCAAATGCAAGCTCAACTACTATCACTTCGCCGCTTCCAAGTTCCGTGCAAATACCCTGGAATATATGCAGGAGGCCCTGGAAACGCGTCTTCGCGAGCGGTTGGCCTAATCCCGTCATTATTAACCCGGCAACCATATATATCGTATTCAGGACTTCAGGCCTGTGCTGGAACAAGGCGCGGTGCGCAGGCAATGGTCATTCCATTGGCAAGCGCCGCAACGCCGTGCCGGCGCAGGCCTGAAGTCCCTAACAGATTGAAATCAAAGGACAGGCCATTGCGTCCGGCCTGCTGACTGCGTTGGCGAAACTTGCTGTAGAATGACTACAGCGGCCTTTCGCCGCCTTGCAGCGAACCGGAACGCAATGGCTGAATACGATATATATGGTTGCCGGGTTAATAAAGGCAGGGTTTTACTGACGCGCCGTCAGCTTACCGCCTGATGCCTGAGTGCGCCTGGTTCGATGACAGCCACCTCCTGCAGCGGAAAAAGAATGTCCCAAATGGAAAAATTACATGCAAATTCCGGGACTAGCCTCTATCCTGTTATTTTCATGGAAATCCTCAAAAGCAGCCAAGGCCAACCTCAAGTGTGCGAATGCGAATCACTAGTATAGTCTTTATGCTGTTGGTCCTCGCTTTCCCTGCCTTCAGTGCGGCACAGCGCCTCAGTATCGAGATCACCGGGGTGGACAAGGCGATGGAGGAAAATGTCCGCGCCTTCATGTCTATTGCCCGGGAAGAAAAAAGCCGCGGACTGACAGGGCCGCGTGTGCGTCGCCTGTACAATAAGTCCCTGGAAGAACTCCATATCGCCTTGCAGCCGTTTGGCTACTATACTCCCAAGGTGGAGTCGGCCCTGGAGGCGAGTGCAGAGGGGTGGCGTGCTGTTTATCGCATTGATCCGGGCAAGCCGGTGCGGGTGACGAAAGTAGACATCGTCATTCTCGGTGAAGGGGCGGAAGACCCTGATTTGGCCGCCCTCGTGGGTGGATTCCCTTTGCAACAGGGGGATGTCTTCATTCACGCGCGTTATGAAGAAGGCAAGCGCCTGTTGCTGCGCCGGGCCCTCAACAATGGCTATCTCAACAGCAGCTATGTCGAGCATCAGGTGCGCATCTATCCCGCAAGACATGCCGCTGAAATTCGCCTCGTTCTGGCCAGTGGCATCCGCTATCACTTCGGAAAAGTCACTTTCAGCGATGCCGTCGTCAAGCCGGAGCTCCTTGCGCGTTTTTCCGATATCAAAGACGGCGAGCCATACGCAACCCAGAAGCTGTTTGACCTTCAGAACGCCCTGTTCGACAGTGATTATTTTTCCCAGGTCGACGTGACGCCCCGTCCCGATGCCGCCATCGGCCGCAAGGTGCCGGTATTCGTCGATCTGAGGCCTTCCAAACGCCACCGCTACAGCATTGGTATCGGCTATGGCACCGATACGAAATTACGCGGCAGCCTGGGTTATAACAATCGCCGCATCAATCGCCGGGGGCATCGTTTTAGATCCACTCTGCGCTTTTCCCGTCTTAGAAAGAGTCTGTCAGCCGGTTATATCGTTCCTTTTCGCGACCCAAGGACGGATTTTTGGGAGATCATGGCAACAATGAGAAACGAAAACCCTGACAATGGTCGCGAGGAGGATTCATACATTCTCGGCGTAAGCCGCCAGACCAGTCCACGCAAGAACTGGATAGAAACCTGGTATCTGGATTACCGTAGAGACTCCTTCCGTCTCAGTGACGAATTCGGTGAAAGCAAACTGCTGGTTCCTGGTTTGACCATTGATCGCATCAAGGGTAAATCAAAAGACAATATACAGGATGGGAACCGTATCACCCTGGAATTCAGGGGGGGACATGAAAAACTGTTCTCCGATGTTTCCTTCTTTCAGCCTCTGCTGACCGTCAAAATCATACAGAGCATAACCCAAAGGAACCGCCTGTTGTTGCGAGGGGACGCTGCCGCCACGGTGATCAGTGGCTTCGGTGAGCTGCCCCTGTCATTGCGTTACTATGCAGGTGGGGATACCAGCGTTCGCGGATATGGCTACCAGCAGCTTGGACCAAAAAACAGCAGAGGTGATCCTATTGGAGCCAGGCAGAAGCTAATTGGGAGCCTCGAATACGACTATCGCTTCAGGGAAAATTGGAGTATAGCGGCTTTCATGGATACCGGTAATGCATTTGATAACTGGAACGACTTTACCCTGGAGCGCGGGGCGGGATTCGGTTTGCGTTGGTACTCACCCGTGGGGCCGCTACGCATCGATGTGGCGTGGCCAGTCAGCGTCGGCGACAAGGAGCCGCGTTTGCATATCATTTTCGGGCCCGAACTATGAAGCGCCCTGGCCGTTTGACATTATTCTTCCTGGCCTGCGGATCACTCGCTACGGTGGCTGTTGGTTTCTTCCTGAACAGCGAGGCCGGGTTGCGCTGGGTTCTGAGGGGTGCATTGGCATCCATGCCGGCCGAACTCTCTGTCGCCTCTGTCGAGGGGCGGTTGCTTGGGCCTGTCAGTCTGCGGGATATCCGGCTCCAGAAGAATGGGACCCTCGTCAGCATTGCAAAGCTGAATCTGGACTGGCGGCCAGGCAATCTGCTTGGCGGTAAGATCCACATTTCTTTACTGGAGGCCGATCATATCCGAATTGAAATGTCAGCGCAGTCTACCGCAGCGCAGGTTCCGGAAGACGCGAGTTTCGAGCTGATGGATATCTCCCTTCCCGTTGCCGTCGTCCTCGAAAGGCTGGCACTGCGCGATATTTCCG
>JALSIC010000080.1 GCA_026981935.1 Gammaproteobacteria bacterium | reverse complement strand
CGCCCTTGATGCGGCGATTGGCCGAGGAGGCCAGCGTGTTGACCAGCTATTCGGCGTTGGTGCGGGGGCGGGCGCGGCCGGTTTCCTCGGAATGGATCGAGCGGCTGCTGGAGGAAGGGGTGGCGGACGGGGAAGACCACCTGCCGAAGGGGGCCGCGTTTGGCAATCTGCTCCACGCCCTGTTGGAAAAGGTGCCCTTCCGGGAACTGGCGCAGGGGCGGGTCGATGCCCGTCTGTGGGCGTACTGCCGGCGTCAGGCGGGTTTCGGGGAGGATCTGCGTCTGGAAGAAGTCGTGCCGCTGCTGCAAAGGGCGGTCACCACACCCGTGCCGGAGTTCACGCTGGCCGAAATCGAGTCCGGCCGGCAGCTCCACGAACTGGAATTTTTTCTGCCCCTCCAGACCTTGCGCTGCGAGGTCGTCAACCGGTTGTTCCGGGGGCGGCCCTGGTATCGGCCGCTGCGGTTCGCTCCGCTCCGGGGGTATCTCCGGGGCTTCATCGACCTGGTGGTCGAACACGATAGCCGCTTCTACGTCATCGACTACAAGTCCAACGAACTGGAGGATTACCGTTCCACCACCCTGGAAGCGGCGATGAGGGAGCACGATTACGGTTTTCAGGCGATCCTGTACGCTTTGGCCCTGCACCGTTATCTCAAGCGGCGTCTGCCCGGCTACGAATTCCAGCGGCACTTCGGCGGGGTGCGCTATTTGTTCCTGCGGGGCATGGACGGGAAGCCGGGGGCCGGTGTCTACCGCATCGATCTGGAGCCACGGTGGATGACCGTGCTGGAAGGGATGCTGACGAACGTGCCGGCGGCGGCCTGAGGATGCGGCCATGACGGTCACGGACCTCCATCCCCATGCCCCGGTGTTGGCGGATTTCTTCCAGCGCCGGCTTCGGCTGTCCGGGGAGGGGTTGCTTCGGTTGTGCAGCGATTTGCTGCAGGCCCAGGAGGACGGCCATGTGTGTCTGACCCTCTCGGAGAAGCGCCGTGACTGGGTGGCCAAGCTGCACGGACTCCATCAGCCCAAAGGCGAAGCGCCGTTGGTCCTGGAACAGGATCGCCTCTACTTTCAGCGCCTGTGGCGATACGAGGAACGGCTGGTTCAGGGCGTCCGCCGCCTGATGGCGGCCCCGCCCGTGCCGGTGGACCGGGACAAGCTAAGCCGACTGGTCCGGGCCGCGGGGCTCGACGCCTCCCAGCGGGAAGCCGTGGCCGGGGCGGCGGCACGGCGTTTCGCCATCCTGACCGGTGGTCCGGGAACCGGCAAGACCACCACGGTGTTGCAGTTGATCGCCTTGCGTCTGTGGCAGCGGCCGGAACTGAACGTGGCGTTGGCGGCACCCACGGGGAAAGCCGCCCAGCGCCTGAGCGAGACGGTCCGCAGTCGAACCGGCGCCTTGCCCCTGCCCGATGCGCTCAGGGATTCGGTGCCCCAGCAGGTGTCCACCCTCCATCGTCTTCTGGGGGCGCGTCCGGATACCAGCGCCTTGCGTTATCATCCGGATCATCCCTTGCCCTATGACCTGGTGGTGGTGGACGAGGCCTCCATGGTCGATCTGGCCCTGATGAGCAAGCTGGTTCAGGCGCTGCCGCCCGGGGGAAGCCTGGTGCTTCTGGGGGACCGGGACCAGTTGGCTTCGGTGGAAGCGGGCAGCGTGCTGGCGGATCTGT
>JALSIC010000079.1 GCA_026981935.1 Gammaproteobacteria bacterium | reverse complement strand
GTCATTTCGAGCGTAGCGAGAAATCTTGTACCGCCATACGCACAATCTGCCAATGGCCTGTCACTGGTTCACTTCCAGGTCGATGGTCTGGGGAACGCCGTTGCGCAGGATCTCCACGCGCACCCGATCCGTCTTGGCCAGGCTGCGCAGGATACTCAGGCCCTTGGCGGGCGAATTGAGCGTGATCCCGTTGACCGAGGTCACCACGTCTCCAGGCTGCAGGCCGAAACGGGTCAGGAAACCGGCATCGCGCCCCGGCTGGATCTCGTAACCCCGCATGCGCCCACCCTCGGTATAAGGCCGATAGCGGACTTTGTCGGCGAACTGCTGGGGATTGTTCAGCAACATGTCGCGATATTCCCGCAACGAGGCGCCAGTCGAGGCAGGCGAAGAGGTGCGGGAAGTAGCACGCCGTACGCTTCCGCCACCACCGCCGCTGCCCTCGCGCGGCATGCGCAGGGTCTCCAGGCGCCCGCCCCGCAGCAGCACGATGCGGTCGGGATACACCGCCTGGAGTATGGCGCCGCCCGGCAGCTTGTCGCCCACGCCATAAAACGATTCCCTGCCATTGCGCTCGGCGATGATGGCCCCCGCCGCCTCGGGGTCCTCCGATGCAAAGACCCCCCGCAGTATGAGCTGCAGGCGCGTCTCGGGCACCACCGCGGGGCGCGGCTGAGCCGCGGGCCGGCCCGCCGGCTTGGTGCCGAAAAGATGCAGCCCGGCAATCCCCCCCGCCGCCTGCGGCGCCGGGCGTCCTGCGGCGGCAGGCCCCGATGCAGGCCCGGCGCCGCCTCCCATATCCAATACCGGATCCACTGGAGGCGCCTCCACCGGCGGGGCCGGCACCAGTTTCCAGGTCAGCTCCGCCAGGACCGCGGCCAGCAACAGGACCAGCACCAGATTGACGCCCAGCGCAAGACGCCGCACCAGGTCTTCCTGGGCCAGAAACTCCGCGGCCTTGCGCCAGTCCAGATGCAGCCTCATCGCCATGCCTCAATCCTGCCTCAATCCTACGAGGCCTACAACACAAAGATCAGGGCCAGCACACCGAAGAACAAGGGCTGGTGCACCATGTAGATGAACAGGCTGTGGCGCCCCCCCAGCGCCAGCACCCGCACGACAGGATGGTCACTGCGCCAGCGCGCAAGCGCCGGCAGGGGCTCGCGGTAGAGACTGCGCCCGAGGTAGATACCCAGCAGCACCACCCCGAACCAGGGCAGCAGGGGCACATAGTCCTCGGTGACGGGCTTGTGGGTCATGAGCCCCACCCAATGAAGACCGGGATGATCAAACAGGGGATGCTGCAGGCTGAGGCCCGCCGCCAGCAGCACCAGGCCCAGCACCAGGTTCAGCCTGTGGAAGCGCGCCATGGGCAGGCCCAGAATGCTCGCGACGACGATGAAGTGGAGAATGCCGAAATAGATCATGCTGTCGGGAAACACCAGGTAGCTGCCCAGGCTCACCAGCCCGGCGCACGCCGCCACCACCCCCAGGCGACGCAGGTAACGCCGCCATTCCAGGCCCCGCCAGGTGGCCAGATGCAGGCTCACGCCCACCAGCCCCAGAAACAGGGTGACGATCAGGGCCCGGAAGGCCAGCCAGAAGGGATCGTTGTAGAAATCGATCTCCACCTGCCCGAAGTAATCGAGATCGAAGGTGAAGTGGTAGACGATCATCAAGGCCACGGCCAGGCCCCGCAAGGCATCCACCAGCACGTAGCGCTGGCTGCCATGGCCAAACAGGGTCTTGAACAGGGCGCTGAGCGCCGCCGCGGGTTGTGCCATCACAACGCTCCCAGGCCGGCGTGAGGGCGGCTCACGGGCTTCACGCTTGTGGAAAACATGTCAGACAAGCATTTCCCGGCACAACTTATGCACATCAAGCCCGACATTGTCACTGTGACTCCTCACCATGCACCACAATGAAGCCTGACCTGCGCTACCATAGCAAGCCATTGTAATACAACATGATTCCCCTTCGTCCGTCGCACCAGACAGTGCCTTCGAGGCAGCAATATCAAATACTAAGCCATCTTGCTCCCATTTTATCCACGGAGTTTTCCACAGGACGGCCAACCGATGGAGAAATCCAAAATCCGGCCAATGGGTTAACGGTCTCCCCCAGGAGTCTGCCGGACGCAGGGCTGATCTGCCGCGCTGGCGGGAGAGTGGTCCTACCAGCGCAGGATGACCCACTGGGGGATGCGCAACTCCTCGTCCAGCTCATTCTGGCGGACCTCGAAATCGCCGTCCCCGTCGGCATCGACGAGAAAGTAGGGAATGCCCTTGCGGGGGGTGATCTTGATCATGTAGAGCCGCCCATTGATACGGTATTCTTCGATGGTCTCCCTGCCCCGGCGGATGATGGTGATCTCCGGTTCCAGTTCATCGGCAGCGCCCGCCCCGACTTCAGGACCAGCGCCTGAACCCGTGCCGGGAAGGGGCGGGGCGGCGGGCACCGCCGGCGGCGCCTGGGCCAGGGCCGCGCAGGACAGGACGACGAAGAACAGCCCCGAAAGGGCAGGCACCGGCAGAACCTTGTGATGGGACATGACAACTCCCCCGTGACGATGAATGGTGACGACAACAATGGATGGCGGCGACGGACTACAGGCTCCCCTGCCGGCGCATGACCCAACGCGTGGATCCAACAGATAGTATAATCCATCCCTCCTGGCCCCGACATGGATACCACCTGCTTCCCATGAACCCGCCCTCCGGAAAATGCCTGTTGCTGGTGGACGGCTCGTCCTACCTGTATCGCGCCTTTCACGCCCTGCCCCCCCTCACCAATTCCAGGGGCGAGGCCACGGGCGCGGTCTATGGCGTGGTCAACATGCTGCGCAGCCTGCTGCGGGACTGCGCACCCGATTACGTGGCCGTGGTCTTCGATGCCAAGGGCAAGACCTTCCGCGACGAACTCTTCGACCAGTACAAGGCCCACCGCCCGCCCATGCCCGAGGAACTGGCGGCCCAGATCGAGCCCCTGCACCAGATCGTGCGCGCCATGGGACTGCCCTGCCTGGTGGTGGAAGGCGTGGAGGCGGACGACGTCATCGGCACCCTGGCCCGCCAGGCCCGGGAAGAAGGCCTGCGCACCGTGATCTCCACGGGTGACAAGGACATGGCACAACTGGTCGACAAGGAGGTCACCCTGGTCAACACCATGAACAACACCCGCCTCGACCCCCCGGCCGTGAAGGAGAAATTCGGCGTCCGCCCGGACCAGATCGTCGATTATCTCGCCCTGATCGGCGACAGCTCGGACAATATTCCGGGCATTCCCGGCGTGGGCCCCAAGACGGCGGCGAAGTGGCTGAACCAGTACGGCAACCTGGATGCGCTCATCGCCCACGCCGGCGAGATCAAGGGCAAGGTGGGAGAGAAGCTGCGCGCCCACCTGGACCGCCTGGAACTCTCCCGCAAGCTGGCCACCATCCGGCAGGACGTCCCCCTGCCGGTGGCGCCCCATGACCTGCGACGCGCCCCCCAGGATACGGCGCAGCTGCGCGAACTCTTCCAGCGCCTGGAGTTCCGCCGCTGGCTGGAGGAACTCCTGAAAGAGGAGGCGCGGCGGCAAGAGGCCGGAGACCCCGGAAACGGGGCAAGCGAGGGCGCGCATCCCGGCCCGGCCTACGAGACCATTCTGGACGAAGCCGCCCTGGCCCGCTGGCTGGAAAAGCTGGCGCAGGCCGAGCGCTGGGTCATCGACACCGAGACCACCAGCCTCTCCCCCCTGGACGCGGAGATCGTGGGACTCTCCTTCGCGGTCACGCCGGGCGAGGCGGCCTATGTCCCCCTGGGCCACGACTACCCCGGCGCCCCCGCCCAGCTGGACCGGGAGACCGTCCTGGCCCGGTTGCGCCCCCTGCTGGAAGACGAGACGCGCGCCCTCATCGGCCAGAACCTGAAATACGATCTCGCGGTACTGGCCCGGCACGGCATTCATCTCGCCGGGCTGCGCTACGATACGATGCTCGAATCCTACGTCCTCAACAGCACCGCCAGCCAGCACGACATGGATTCCCTGGCCCTCAAATACCTGGGACGCGCCACCACCCGCTACGAGGAAATCGCGGGCAAGGGCACCAAGCAGATGCCCTTCAACCAGGTGCCGGTGGAACAGGCGGCACCCTACGCTGCGGAAGATGCCGACATCACCCTCCAGCTCCATGGCGTCCTGTGGCCCAGGCTGGCCGACGAGGCGGGCCTGCGCTACGTCTTCGAACACATCGAGATGCCCCTCATCCCGGTGCTCGCCGACATGGAGCGTCACGGTGTCCTCGTCGATGCGGCGCAGCTTGCACGTCTCAGCGCGGAACTGGCCGGTCGCATGGAAGCGATCGCCGCCGAGGCCTACCGCCTGGCCGGCGGTCCCTTCAATCTCGCATCGCCCAAGCAGATCCAGGAAATTCTATATGAGAAACAAGGCATTCCCGTGATCCGCAGAACCCCCAAGGGCCAGCCTTCCACCGCCGAGAGCGTGCTCCAGGAACTGGCAGAGACCTACCCGCTGCCGCGCCTGATCCTGGACTACCGGGCGCTGAGCAAACTGAAATCCACCTACACCGACCGCCTGCCGGAACAGATCCACCCCCGCACCGGACGGGTCCACACCTCCTATCACCAGGCGGTGGCCGCCACGGGACGGCTGTCCTCCAGCAACCCCAATCTGCAGAACATCCCGGTGCGCAGCGAGGCCGGGCGTCGCATCCGCCAGGCCTTCATCGCCCCGCCGGGCTGTGTACTGCTGGCCGCCGACTACTCCCAGATCGAGCTGCGCATCCTCGCCCATCTCTCCCGGGATGAGCGCCTGCTGCAGGCCTTTCGCGAGGGCGTCGACATCCACCGCGCCACTGCCGCCGAAATCTTCGCCACGGCGCCCGAGGCCGTCACGGCGGAACAGCGGCGTCACGCCAAGGCCATCAATTTCGGACTCATCTATGGCATGTCCGCCTTCGGGCTGAGCAGGCAGCTGGGCATCGAGCGGGGCGCGGCACAGGAATACATGGACCTCTATTTCGCCCGCTACCCCGGCGTCAAGCGCTTCATGGACGAAATCCGCGAGCAGGCGCGCCGCCAGGGCTACGTGGAAACCCTGTTCGGCCGCCGCCTCTACCTGCCCGAGATCGGCAGCCGCAACCACCAGCGGCGCCAGTACGCGGAACGGGCGGCCATCAACGCCCCCATGCAGGGCACCGCGGCGGACATCATCAAGCGCGCCATGCTGCGCTGTCACCGCTGGCTCGCCGACCATGGCGGCACCGCCCGCATGATCATGCAGGTGCACGACGAGCTGGTCTTCGAGGTACCGGAGGCACAAGCCGAAACCCTCGCCCGGGCCGTCCGCCGCTGCATGAGCGAGGCCGCGGAACTGGCCGTCCCCCTGGTGGTGGACATGGGCTGCGGCCGCAATTGGGACGAGGCGCACTAGGAGTCTGTCGGACTTGGGACTGATCTACTGCGCTGGTGGGAGGGCGGCCCGAATCTCCCCGATTTCTCGTTGCGTAGCCCCACTATGCGCCTCGCAATCGTGAAGATTCGTTCTTGCTCTCCCACCATGCTCATGACGACCGCCTAAATCCGACAGACTCCTAGCAAACTCTCGGCGGCAAAAAATTTCTCCTCGCCCTGAACTTTTCCATGAAAGCCCGGTCATATCGGGTGACGGATACATGAGATCTCATTCCCCGGATCGAACATTCCGTGTAATCCCCGAACTGAACGCTTGATATCCCGGCAATCATCCCCGTTGCCGGGATTTTCTTTTTTTCGGGATATAACTTTTTGTTATATAATAAAATTCCTGGGTCTCGGATTTTTCCGCCCAATCCTGACAAAAATAATTTGGATTTGGATGAACTTTTTTGAGAAAATAGCGTCCTACTGAGTGTAGGCGGCTTTTCAAGCCAGACCTATCCCGCTCACCCTCCCAGAGCGGGATCTCAATATCCGGTATCCCCAAGCCGGATATTTACTTCGCCCCGGTTATCCCTCCCTCTTATATAACTGGGGCTTTTTTTTGCCCGTCGCCCAGGTACCACCCCGCCAGCCGTGCCTGGAGATCCTCCACGCCCTGTTTTTTCGTGGCTGAGAACAGCTGGGCGGAGAATTGCCCGTCCTTGCGCCCTTCGAGCTGCCTGCGCACCCGGGCCAGCACCGCCCCCGCCGCCCCCCGGGCCAGCTTGTCCGCCTTGGTGAGCAGGACATGGGCGGGCAGGTCCGCCGCCTGACACCAGTCCAGCAGCATCTCGTCCAGGGCCGTGAGACCGCGCCGGCAGTCCACCACCACCACCAGGCCCCGCAGCGACCGGCGTTGCTGCAGGTAACGCTCGATGAGCCGCTCCCAGCGCGCCCGCACGGCCCGGGCCACCTTGGCATAGCCATAGCCGGGCAGGTCCACCAGGCGGCGGGCCTCGTCGATACGGAAAAAATTGATCTGCTGGGTACGACCCGGCGTCTTGCTGATGCGCGCGAGCGCACGCCTGCCCGTCAGCGCGTTGATGGCGCTGGACTTGCCCGCGTTGGAACGCCCGACGAAGGCCACCTCCGCGCCGGTATCCGGCGGAAAGTGGGAAAAATCACTGGCGCTGAGAAGAAATTCCGTCTGCTGGTAACGCACGGTGCGGCGTCTTCCGGCGCGCGTCCCGAGCCGGCTCAGCGCTTGGCCTTGCCGAACATGTAACGGGAGAGGCTCATCTCGTCCGAGCTCAGGCGGCGCACCAGGTGATCCAGACTGATGATGGCATGCTCCAGGAAATTGACCGCGATGTAGGGATGCTCCACCCGCAGGCGCTCGTACATGGCGCGCGACAGCTTCAACAGCCGGGTGCCGTCGCTGCGGGCGCGCATGCGCAACAGGCGGGGGCGGCGGTCGAAGAACGACATCTCCCCCACCAGCTCGCCGCTGGTCATGCGGCCGATCTCCCGTTCCTGGCCGTGCTCCTCGTAGAGCAGCGCCACCTCCCCCTCGATGACGAAATAGATGGCATCCCCCACCTCGCCGATGTCGGCGATGATCTCGTCCTTGCCGTATTCCACCAGCTCGGTGTATTCCAGCAGGGTCTGGACCTCCGCCAGCGTGAGCGATTCGCAGAGATGCTGCTGGTTGAGAAACTGGGTCAGGTCGATTTTCATCTCCGGCATGGCGCGCTCTCCTTGATAATTTGCAGTGGGGCGATTATCGTTTGAAACGATGCGGGGTATTCTAACAGAATCTCCTGACCGCTCATCCCGCACCTGGATCTGTCCATCCGGATTGGCTACCCGATTCCAAGCACAGAGGCTCAAACGAAGATGACACATCGTATCATTCCTTTTGGATTCCTGTTTCTGCTGATCGTTTCCCTCCCCTTGGGCGCCCTCGCAGAAGACGCTTTCTCCGAGGGTGTGGCCTACGCCCGGATCGTACCCGCCCAACCCACCGCCGAGCCCGGCAAGATCGAGGTCGTGGAACTGTTCTGGTATGGCTGCCCTCACTGTCATCGTTTCCAGCCCTACCTGGAGCGCTGGCTGAAGAACAAGCCCGATGATGTGGTCTATATCCGCATGCCGGCCATTCTCAGCGACAGCTGGGCGCTGCTCGCCCGCGCCTACTACGCCGCGGAGGCACTTGGCAAGCTGGAGGAAATCCACCAGCCCCTGTTCAAGGCCATCCACGAGCAGAAGCGCCGCTTCAGCACCGAGCGGGACGTGGCCGCCTTTTTCGCCGAGCATGGGGTCAGCGCCGAGGACTTCCGCAAGGTCTTTCACTCCTTCTCCGTGGAAAGCAAGGTGCGGCGCGCCCGCCAGATGACCCGCCGCTATCACACCCAGGGCACACCCACGGTGGTGATCAACGGCAAGTACCGCAGCGATCCCGGCATGTCCCGGGGCTTCGACAACCTCATCCGGGTCATCGACTTCCTGGTGGAGCAGGAACGCCGGGCGCGTGGCTGAACAACGACCGGCCGGGAGACACCTGGCAAGCCGGGCGGCAGGCCGCTCCATCATCTCCTTTATTCCCTTCGCGCCATGAAGATGAAGGCCGCCGAGCTGTTCATCCGTTGCCTTGAAAACGAAGGTGTGGAATACATCTTCGGCATCCCGGGCGAGGAAAACCTCGACGTCATGGATGCCCTGCACGACAGCCGCATCCGCTTCATCACCACCCGCCATGAACAGGGCGCGGCCTTCATGGCCGATGTCTACGGCCGGCTGAACGGCCGTGCCGGCGTGTGTCTCTCCACCCTGGGACCCGGCGCCACCAACCTGCTCACCGCGGTGGCCGACGCCAACCTGGATCACGCCCCCCTGGTGGCCATCGCCGGCCAGGCAGGTACCGACCGGCTGCACAAGGAATCCCACCAGGTGCTGGACCTGCAGAACATCTTCCTGCCGGTGACCAAGTATTCCAGCCAGATCCTCACCCCCCACATCATTCCCGAGGTGGTGCGCAAGGCCTTCAAGCTGGCGCAGACGGAGAAAACCGGCGCCTGCTTCATCGAATTCCCGGAGAACATCGCTGCCATGTCCGTCTCGGACCGGCCCCTGCCTGTCCAGCAACCCACCCTCCCGGAACCGGCGGCAGCCAGCGTGCGGCGCGCGGCCGAACTCATCACCAGGGCCCGCCAGCCCCTGGTGCTGGCGGGCAACGGCGTCAACCGGGCACGTGCCTGGGCTGCCCTGTCGGATTTCGCCAGACGCCTCAACATCCCCGTCACCAACACCTTCATGGCCAAGGGTGTCATCCCCTTCCGCCATCCCATGGCCCTGGGCACCGCCGGCCTGCAGAGCAAGGACTACGTGAGCTGCGGTTTCGAGAGCGCCGACGTCATCATCTGCGTGGGCTACGACCTCGTGGAATACCATCCCCACCTCTGGCATCCCAGCCGCGACCGCTGCATCATCCACATCGACGCCACACCAGCGGAGGTGGACGCCAGCTATGCCATCGAGACGGGCGTGGTGGGCGACATCCGCCACAGCCTGGAACGCATCGCCGAGCTGGCCCGCCCTCACCAGGGCCATCTCATGCGCCCCCTGCGCGAGGCCCTGATCCAGGAGATGAACCGCCATCGCGACGACCGCGGCATGCCCGTCAAGCCGCAGAAAATCATCTGGGACCTGCGCACCGCCATGGACCTGAAAGACATCGTGGTCTGCGACGTGGGCGCGCACAAGCTGTGGATGGCGCGCATGTTCCGTTGCGAATATCCCAACACCTGCCTCATCTCCAATGGCTTTGCCAGCATGGGCATCGCCGTACCCGGCGCCATCGCGGCCAAGCTGGTACATCCCGACCGCGCCGTGGTGGCGGTCACCGGTGATGCCGGCTTCATGATGAATTCCCAGGAGATCGAGACCGCCATGCGCCTGGGGCTCGCCCTGGTAATCCTCATCTGGAACGACAACGGCTACGGCCTCATCGAATGGAAGCAGCTGCGCGCCTTCGGCCGCACCAGCCACGTGGATTTCACCAACCCCGATTTCGTGACCTACGCGCGCGCCTTCGGCGCCAAGGGCTACCGCATCGAGGAGGCCTCGCAACTGCTCCCTGTATTGAAAACCGCCCTGGCCGATAACACGGTGAGCATCGTTGATTGTCCGGTCGATTACAGCGAGAATCTTGCCCTTACGGAACAACTGGGTGACATGATCTGCCCCCTATGAGCTCCACCGCGCCCCAATACGAGCACCCCGGCATCCTGCACGGGCACACGGCGGCACCGCCCCGGCCTCACCCGGAGACGCGGCGCCTGCGCCTGCTCAGCTACAACATCCAGGTGGGCATCACCTCCAGCCGCTTCCGCCACTACCTCACCCGCAGCTGGCGCCACATCCTGCCCCATACCGGCAGTTTCGAGAACCTCAACCAGATCGCCGGCATGCTCAGCGACTTCGATATCGTCGCCCTGCAGGAGGTGGATGCGGGCAGCTTCCGCAGCTTCTTCATCAACCAGATCGAATACCTGGCGCGGCGCGGCGGCTTCCCCTACTGGTATTTCCAGACCAACCGCAACCTGGGGCGCTTTGCCCAGCACAGCAACGGCCTGCTGAGCAAGATCGACCCGCAGCAGGTCACGGAACACAAGCTGCCCGGGGTCATCCCCGGCCGCGGCATCATGGAAGTGCGCTACGGCCGCCCCGACAACCCCTTCGTCGTCCTCCTGGTACACCTGGGGCTGGGACGGCGCGCCCGCCTGCGGCAGATGGAATATGTCGCGGAAATCGCCAACCGCTATCGCCACGTGGTGGTCATGGGCGACTTCAACTGCCGCGCCAACAGCCCAGAGATGGCGCGCCTGCTCCGCAGCACCAGTCTCTGCGATCCCGAGGAAGAACTGCACACCTTTCCCAGCTGGCGTCCCTCGCGCAACATCGACCACATCCTGGTCAGCGACACCATCAAGGCGGAAAACATCCAGACCCTGCCCTTCACCCTCTCCGATCACCTGCCCATCGCAGTGGACATCGAGCTGCCGGAAGAACTCCGCCTCTGACACTCCTGCCGGCCCCGGCCGGCATTCACAATCACGCCCTTGGGCCGGGCATACGGACATGCCCGGTCCGCATTTTCTTTGAACCTCTCCGCAGGACGTTGCGACTCACAGGGCAAGACGGGCAGGTTGCCCGTTGAAACCCAGCCAAATCGAACGACCAGGAAAAGGAGAGGACATCATGAAAAAGCACTTTCTCATCATCGCCGGCAGCGCACTTTTCGCCTTCGCCATCGCCGCCGGCCAGGCCGAGGCCAAGGAACACGAGATCAGCCTGACTTGCTTCCCACAAAGCCCGGATTACGATCCCGATCAATGCATCAAAGATATCGAGGGAGAAACAAGCAAACAGAAACAGACGGTCCCCTGCAGACCTGACAAACGCAATTGCCCGCCGAATCGCCCCGGCAAACCACGGCTGCCCTTCCCCATCACCAGCACCGGGCCCACAGTACCGCCCAAGCCCGCCCAGTCGCCCCCTCTGCTGCGCACCCCCACCCCCACGGCAGAGGTGCACTATAAACTCTTCTACAGCCATGCTCGCTCACACGCACGTGGCACAGGTGCCGCATCGGCAGATGTTCCTGTCGCTAGCAGCGGGGCAACCGCGGCAAAGAAAAATCCCTGCGAACCGCCCACCACGGCCAAAAAGTGTCGTGACTGGATCAACGGCAATCCCAAACCACCGATCCGCCCCAAGAAATAGACACCAGGATATCCGCCCCCCATCCTCTCCAGGATGGGGGCGCTTCTTTCGTAAGTTCACCGCACTCTTTGTTTGCGGGTGTTTTTTCGCCTGACAGACCTCTCAAGAAAACGGCTGTTCACATAAAATCTCGTCGCCCCTCACGCAAACAGTCCATAATTGAGATTCACCTAAATGCATGACAAGAGCAGGATGAATGGCGCCTTTCCCTGAATTCCGGCTCCTGGGGCCTGCATCCCCTTGTCATTGCCACCACACCTTTGTCATTTAGCCCCCACTGCTCTGTCATTTCGACCCCACTTCCCTGTCATTTCTCGCTGCGCCCGGCATGACACAGAAGTGTCATTTCGACCGAAGGGAGAAACCCTGTCCCACTGCCCTTAGATTCCTCGCTTCGCTCGGAATGACAGGAGCAACGTCATCCCCACCGCACCTCCTTGCCCGTGTCGCCACACTTCCCTGTCATTTCTCACTGCGCCCGGCATGACACAGAAGTGTCATTTCGACCGAAGGTAGAAATCCTGCCCCACTGCCCTTAGATTCCTCGCTTCGCTCGAAATGACAGGGGTAATGTCATCCCCACTGCCTCTCCTTGCCCGTGTCGCCACACTTCCCTGTCATTTCTCACTGCGCCCGGCATGACACAGAAGTGTCATTTCGACCGAAGGTAGAAATCCTGCCCCA
>JALSIC010000078.1 GCA_026981935.1 Gammaproteobacteria bacterium | reverse complement strand
CGTTGGCGCAGGATTTCTCCCTTCGGTCGAAATGACAAGATGGGATGGTCGGAATGACAGGGAAGTGAGGCCGGAATGACACTCCTTTGTCATTCCGAGCGCAGCGAGGAATCTGGGGCCGCTGGCGCAGGATTTCTCCCTTCGGTCGAAATGACAAGATGGGATGGTCGGAATGACAGGGAAGTGAGGCCGGAATGACGCCTCTTTGTCATTCCGAGCGCAGCGAGGAATCCGGGGCCGTTGGCGCAGGATTTCTCCCTTCGGTCGAAATGACAAGATGGGATGGTCGGAATGACAGGGAAGTGAGGCCGGAATGACGCCTCTTTGTCATTCCGAGCGCAGCGAGGAATCTGGGGCCGTTGGCGCAGGATTTCTCCCTTCGGTCGAAATGACAGATAAGAAGGGTCGGCTTGACAAGGAAATGGGGCTGGTCTGACAAGGAAGTGAGGCCGGCATGACAGGGGCTGACCGGGAGGTTGGGGAGGTTCGGTCGGGACGGGAGGGGGTCGCTCTGAGGGCTGCTTTACTATACGATTGTCTCAGCAATGTAAGGTTCAATAGGGGACTTGATCAGAGACTGGGGGTATGATGGAAGAGCCGGCCACTTGGGAGAAGGTCCTTGTCGGCATATTGGTGCTGCTGTTGTTGTTCGCCTTGCGACCGGGCATCAAGGCGACGCTGGAGCGCAGCCGCCAGGCAGAGAAGGACTGGGCAGGTGCGCTGCTGCCCATCGGCTTTGTGGTGCTTTTCGTCATTTTTCTCATTGCCATCAGTCGTTGAACGCCGTCTTCTGGTCGCTGCCTGGCCAGCCGATTTCCCGGGCGGTGGCCGGTCCGATCATCGTGAGTTCCAGGCTGCCGGGGATGACCGCCCTCTGTGCGCTCAAGGGAATGCGGCCGCCCATGATCTCGGCGCGTGGCTGGGGATACAGGGGCGTGCGCCGCGGTTCTGCATAGCCTGCGGGGAAAAGCGGCAGGTTGGTGCGGGGGTCGTACTTGTCACGGGCGCCGACGGTGTGGAGCAATTCGTGGGTGATGACGACGTTGTTTCTGCCTCTGTGGCGACGCCCCGCGAAGACGTTGACGATGCCCAGCAGGCCTTCTTCCATGCCCACCGAATGGGCCAGCCGCTCGTTCTGCCGGGGATCGAAATAGAGCAGGAAGAGCCTCACCTCGGGTGCCGGCCCGTCGTACTCGTCCACGCGAAAGGCCCAATAGCGCATTTGCAGGCTCCAGGCCATGATGGCCAGTGTGCCGGCTTCCCGGGGCAGTGGCGGTGGCCGGCTGTCGATCTCGTCGGCCAGTTGTATATCGACTGGTGTGCGCAGGGCAAGGCCATGGGCCTGTCCCTGATGGCGGAAGAAATCCTCGATGGGCAGGAAGTCATCCCGGCGCAGGCTCGCGATGTGGCGGGCCGCCGCCTCGCTGCCGTCCCCGTTGATGGGGTAGAGCACGACGCGCAGGGTCCGTTCCCAGTCCCGTGCACGGCTTTTGTCCAGCCAGCTGTCCAGGGCGACGGCGGCGAGCAGGAGGAGAAGTATGGACAGGCGGATTTTTTTGAACATGTGCCGATCGATGCCTGGTGCTGGAAGTTTATGGTTATTAACCCGGCAACAATATATATCGTGTTCAGCGTTTCAGGCAGGCGCTGGATCAAGGCGCGGCACGCAGGGAATGGCCCGGCCCTTGCCAAGTGCCGCAACACCGAGCCGGCGCCTGCCTGAA
>JALSIC010000077.1 GCA_026981935.1 Gammaproteobacteria bacterium | reverse complement strand
GGCAGGCGCCGGCTCGGTGTTGCGGCACTTGGCAAGGGCCGGGCCATTCCCTGCGTGCCGCGCCTTGATCCAGCGCCTGCCTGAAACGCTGAACACGATATATATTGTTGCCGGGTTAATAATAGTACTGCGCATTTTCAGCAGTTTCTGCTGAAAATGCGCAACTCACACGCAAGCCAGCCCCTGACAAGGCGCTGAAAGTGTGACAGAGTTGGCATTTCCGGGTCTTTTCCACCCGACATGGAGGTCGCGAGGCCACAAATTAAAGTTGGCACGCAAACTGCAGATATCTAGGCATGGCAAATGGATCCCATCCCCTCGGAAGGATCACGGCCTGCAGATTCAAACCGTCAACAACCAACACTGAAGGAGAGTGGCAATGAGAAAGACTCAACAGGGTTTCACCCTTATCGAACTGATGATCGTCGTGGCCATCATCGGCATCCTGGCCGCCGTGGCCATCCCCGCCTACCAGGACTACACCGTGCGCGCCAAGGTATCTGAAGTTATGGCCATTGCTTCCAAGGACAAAGGCGCTGTTTCGGAGTACTACATCAGCGAAGGCTCGCTGCCAACAACTGCCGAGGAGGCCGGCATCAACACCAACACCTCCCAGAGCGATTATCTGACCAGCATTGCATGGGATGCAGCCACGGGCATCACCTATACCCTGGGGAATTTAGGCCCGGCAGACGCAACTGGCACTATCATTTTCGCTCCCACTGCCACCGACAATGGCGTCAGCTGGGATTGCACAGGCGGTAACTTCCCGGACAAATACCGCCCGGCCAACTGCCGATAACCATCCAATCACTGTATCTGGCCATCCGCGAAGGCCCGGGAGAAGCCCGGGCCTTCGCATTTCTATGACACATGCCGCAGAAATTTTCCTCTTCATGCCGTTGTATCTCTGTCTGCAATTGGCCTAAATTTTGCCGCCACACCGCCGATATCACTGGTGTAATCACGGCGCCTAACCCGATGTGTGAGCACACCATACAGCCGATGGGCTGCTGGCAACGCGAGATGGCAGCTCGAATGAATACCGGCTAAAACAGGCCTGCAAAACGAAACGGAAAAAAACCTTCATTTCCGGACTCCATTTCACTTCACCCGGGCTGCGCGCTTAAAGCTTGGAGATAAAAAATGATGAAGCCTGTGTACAGGTAATAGCTTTCAATAACGTCTGAAGTACGGAGATTCTTTCCATCTCAATGAGCATGCCCGCCACCCACACTGACGTTCACCTGAATGGCCTGGCCCGTCGCCTCGTGCAGGATGGTCATTTGGACAAAGCCAGCGCCCTCACGGCGACGGAAAAGGCCGCCGAGGAGAAGCTCCCCCTGGTCAGATACCTGGTGGCAGAAAAGATCCTGGACAGCCTCACCATCGCCACCGCCGCCTCACGGGAATTCGGCATTCCCCTCTTCGACCTCGATGCCATGGACCTGGAGCAGTGCGCCTTCAAGCTGGTGGACGAGAAGCTGATCCATAAACACCAGGCACTGCCCCTGTACAAGCGGGGCAACCGGCTCTTCGTCGCCGTCTCCGACCCCACCAACATGCAGGCCCTGGACGAAATCAAGTTCAACGTGGGCACCAATGCCGAACCCATCCTGGTGGAAGACGACAAACTGCTGCGGACTATCGAAAAACTCATGGAAGAGAACGACACTGCCCTCGAGGGCCTGGAGGACGCCGATCTCGATGATCTGGAAATCTCGGGCGGCGATGAGGACGGCGCGGCGGCGGATGGCGCCGATGTGGAGGTGGATGACACGCCCATCGTGCGCTTCGTCAACAAGGTGCTGCTGGACGCCATCAACAAGGGCGCCTCGGACCTGCACTTCGAGCCCTATGAGAAATCCTACCGCGTGCGCTTCCGCATGGACGGCATTCTGAAGGAGGTGGCCTCGCCCCCGCCGGCCCTGGCCAACAAGATCGCCGCCCGCATCAAGGTCATGTCCCAGCTCGACATCTCCGAGCGCCGCATCCCCCAGGACGGCCGCATGAAGATGAAGCTGTCCAAGAACCGGGCCATCGACTTCCGTGTCAGCACCTGTCCCACGCTGTTCGGCGAAAAGATCGTGATGCGCATCCTCGATCCCTCCAGCGCCAAGCTGGGAATCGATGCCCTGGGCTACGAGGAGGACCAGAAGCAGCTCTATCTGGAGGCCCTGCACAAGCCCTATGGCATGATCCTGGTCACCGGCCCCACGGGCAGTGGCAAGACGGTTTCGCTGTATACCGGCCTCAACATCCTCAATACCGAGGACCGCAACATTTCCACCGCGGAGGACCCCGCGGAAATCAATCTGCCGGGCATCAACCAGGTCAATGTCAACCCCAAGGCGGGCCTGACTTTCGCCAGTGCCCTGAAGTCCTTTCTCCGCCAGGACCCGGACATTATCATGGTGGGTGAGATTCGCGACAAGGAGACCGGCGACATCGCCATCAAGGCCGCCCAGACCGGACACATGGTGCTTTCCACCCTGCACACCAACGATGCCCCCCAGACCCTCACCCGGCTGGTCAACATGGGCATCGCCCCCTTCAACATCGCCTCGGCCGTCACCCTGGTCATCGCCCAGCGCCTGGGCCGGCGCCTGTGCCCCCACTGCAAGGAGCCCGTCGACGTCCCGCCCGAAGTCCTGCTCAAGGAGGGCTTCAAGGAGGAGGACCTCCACGACCTCACCATCTACCGTGCCGTGGGCTGCGACCAGTGCAACGACGGCTACAAGGGGCGGGTGGGCATCTACCAGGTCATGCCCATCTCCGAGGAGATGGGACGCATCATCATGGCCGGCGGCAACGCCATCGAACTGGCCGATCAGGCGAAACGCGAGGGCATTGCAGACCTCCACGAATCGGGACTGAAGAAGGTCAAGCAGGGCATTCTCAGCCTGGAAGAACTCAACCGCGTCATTACAGAGTAGAGCCATGACCACGAAAGCCGAGAAACAATCCATCTTCATCTGGGAAGGCGTCGACAAGCGGGGCAACAAGGTGCGTGGCGAGACCCGCAGCGCCAGCGCCTCGCTGGCCAAGGCGGAGTTGCGCCGCCGCGGCATCAATCCCAAGAAGGTCAGAAAGAAACCCACGCCGCTGTTCGGCAACCGCAAGAAGAAGATAACGCCCGGCGACATCGCGATCTTCAGCCGGCAGATGGCCACCATGATGTCCTCCGGCGTCCCGCTGGTACAGGCCTTCGAAATCATCGGCCGGGGCCACGAAAACCCGGCCATGCAGGAGCTGATCCTCACCATCAAGGCCGATGTGGAAGCAGGCAACACCCTGGCCGATGCCCTGGGAAAGCATTCCTATCACTTCGACGAGCTGTACTGCAACCTCGTCAACGCGGGAGAACAGGCCGGCATCCTGGAGACACTGCTGGACAAGATCGCCACCTACAAGGAAAAGACCGAGAACATCAAGAGCAAGATCAAGAAGGCCATGTTCTATCCCATCGCCGTGATCGTGGTCTCGTTCATCGTCACGGCCATCCTGCTCATCTTCGTCATTCCCCAGTTCCAGGAGATGTTCAAGGGCTTTGGTGCCGACCTCCCGGCCATGACCCTGTTCGTGATCGGACTGTCGGAGATCTTCCAGGAATGGTGGTGGGCCATCTTCGGGGGCCTTGGCATCGGCGTATACGGCTTCATCGAGGCCAAGAAACGCTCTCCAAGGTTCAATCACTTTCTGGACCGCCTCATGCTCAAGGCCCCTGTCTTCGGCGATATCCTCACCAAGGCGGCCATCGCCCGCTTCGCCCGCACGCTGTCCACGATGTTCGCCGCCGGCGTCCCCCTGGTGGAGGCCATGGGGACGGTGGCAGGCGCCGCGGGCAACGTCGTCTACACCGAGGCCATCCTGCGCATGCGTGACGAAGTGGCCACCGGTTCGCCCATCAACCACGCCATGCGCGCCACCGGCCTGTTCCCCAACATGGTGGTGCAGATGGTGGCCATCGGCGAGGAAGCCGGCTCTATCGACAGCATGCTGGGCAAGGTGGCGGACTTTTACGAACAGGAGGTTGACGATGCCGTTGACGGGCTCAGCAGCCTGCTGGAACCCATCATCATGGCCTTCCTCGGCGTGGTCATCGGCGGCCTGGTCATCGCCATGTACCTGCCCATCTTCAAGATGGGCCAGGTAGTGTAAACTTTCTGTCCACCACCCGCCCGGCATCGGCGACGGACGACAAGCCGCCACGGCGATCACACAGGGCGATCACACGGACTGCACCATAACCATGGAATTCATCCAGACCCTGCAGGCCAGCGCGGCCGCCTCCCTCGGCGTCGCCGCCCTGCTGGGACTGCTGGTGGGCAGCTTCCTCAACGTGGTGATCCTGCGCCTGCCGCAGATGATGGAACGCCAGTGGCGCAGCCATTGCGCGGAACTCAACGGCACCACCGCCGCCATGCCGGAAGAACCCTTCAATCTCCTCACGCCGGCCTCCCGCTGCCCCCGCTGCGGTCACCGCATCAGCCCCCGGGAAAACATCCCCGTACTCAGCTACCTGCTGCTGAAAGGCCGGTGCGCCGGGTGCGGCGAACGCATTTCCGCGCGCTATCCCGTGATCGAGGCCGCCACCGCCCTGCTTTCCGCCATCGTGATCTGGCGCATGGGCATCACCTGGGCCGGCGGCGCCGCTCTGCTCCTCACCTGGGCCCTCATCGCCCTCAGCGTCATCGACTTCGATCACCAGCTCCTGCCGGACGATATCACATTGCCCTTTCTCTGGCTGGGGCTCGGCTTCAACATCTTCGGCCTGTTCACCGACCTCCAGTCGGCCGTGATCGGCGCCATGGCCGGCTATCTCAGCCTGTGGAGCGTCTATCAGCTCTTCAAGTGGCTCACCGGCAAGGAGGGCATGGGTTACGGGGACTTCAAGCTGCTGGCCATGCTGGGTGCCTGGCTGGGCTGGCAGCAGATCCTGCCCATCGTGCTCCTGTCCTCCGTGGTAGGGGCCGTGGTGGGGCTGGCGCTCATCGCCCTGCGCGGTCGCGACCGCAACATTCCCATTCCCTTCGGCCCCTATCTCGCGGTCGCCGGCTGGATCGTGCTTCTGTGGGGAGAGGAGATCACCCGCGCCTATTTGACATGGATGGGGCTGGGCCCGCCATAATGGCGGCGTGAATGTCGCTGACAACAGCACTGAAGATATCAGCGGGAATGCCATCACCGGGAAGGCCCCTGTCCTTTCCTGCTCCGTCCATCCATGCTGCGAATCGGGCTGACAGGCGGCATCGGCAGCGGCAAGAGCACCGTTGCCGCCCTGTTCCGCGAGCTGGACGTGCCGGTCATCGATGCCGATGAAATCGGACGTGAGCTGACCACCCCCGGCGCCCCTGCCACCCGGGCCATCCTCCAACACTTCGGCGCGGCCGTCCGGAACAAACAGGGCGGCCTGGACCGTGCGCGTCTGCGCCGCCTGGTCTTCGCCCACCCCGCCCGACGCCGGGAACTGGAAGCATTGCTCCACCCCCTCATCCTGACCGAGATGCAACGCCGCGCCAGGGCGCTCTCCGGCCCGTACTGCATTCTCGCCATCCCCCTCCTGCTGGAGGCCGGCCTCGAAGCGAGCGTGGACCGCATCCTGGTGGTGGATGCCCCCGAAACCTCGCGCCGCCAGCGCGTCATGAGGCGCGACGGCCTGGATGCAGCAGAGGTGGATGCCATCATGCGCAGTCAATGCGCGCGGGATCAGCGGCTTGCCGCAGCCGATGACATCATTTGCAACGACGGCGACCTCGATGACCTGCGCCGCCAGGTGCTTGCCCTGCACCGGAAATACCTGGCCCTGAAACGCTGACACATTCCGCTCATGCCATGGAAGCACGATGGGAAGAGGGAAAGAGGGGGAAGGGGGGATTTGCCATCGCCTCACGGGTCATGGACAATGTGGCGGTTTCTCATGGAAAGAAGACCATGACCGCCGTCATCTACGAACAACCCCTGAACGAGCGTATCCGCACCTTTCTGCGCCTGGAATTCCTGTTCCAGCAGGCCGACCACACCCTCCAGGGCACCTCGCCCTGGGACAGCCGCGCCACCCTGGATTGCCTTTTCCACATCCTCAACATCTTCAGCCGCAACGACATCAAGACGGAAGTCGTCAAGGAGCTGGAACGCCAGGCCGCCAATCTCGCCCCCCTGGAGAAACTGCCCGGCGTGGACAAGACCAAGCTCAACGAGACCCTGGGCAACATGGAGCTGCTCATCGATCGCCTCTACATGGTACCGGGCCAGATCGGCCAGCTGCTGCGGGACAACGAATTCCTGTGCAGCATCAAGCAACGCAGCAGCATCCCCGGCGGCACCTGCGATTTCGACCTGCCCGGTTTCCATTACTGGCTGCACCAGCCGGCGGAAAGACGCCGCGAAGCCCTGGAAAACTGGCTGAATGAATTCGCCACTGTCCGCAGCGGACTGGAGCTGGCCCTGCGCCAGGTGCGCGAAAGCGCGCCCTTCAAACCGGTCACCGCCGCCGGCGGTTTCTATCAGCAGTCCCTGGACACCAGCACGCCCTACCAGCTGATCCGGGCAAAATTCCCCGCCGGTGCGGACGGCTTCGCCGAGATCAGCGCCGGCAAGCACCGTTTCACCATCCGCTTCATGGCCCTGAAGATGGAAGAACGTCCCTCGCAGATCGAGGAGGACCTGGAATTCCAGCTCGCCTGCTGCGCCCTCTGATTCCAGCCAGCCATCCCTGAACCCATCCCCCGGGTCAGCGCCCCCAGAAACCGCGGATGGCGGCAACGCCCACGGCCCCCTCCTGCCTGGCCCGGGGCAGGTCTTCAGGTCCCAGTCCTCCCAGGGCATAGACCGGCAGGCCCGCCGTCCCGGCGAGAACACGGAAGCGTTCCCACCCCAGCGGCTGCGCACCAGGATGCGAGGCAGTGGCCTGCACCGGTGACAACACGGCGAAATCCACGCCGATGCGCCGGGCGTGGGCCAGTTCCCGGGCGTCGTGGCAGGACGCCCCCACCAGCCTGTCTTCCGGCAGGGGACGCTGCTGCAGCGCCATGAGACTGCGACTGCTGAGGTGGACCCCCGCAGCACCGGATGCCAGCGCCAGCCCGGGGGCGTCATGGAGCAGAACGGCCGCATGCCGGCTGCGTGCCAGCACCTCGCCAGCCAACTGGGCATAGTCGGCGTCATCGAGCCATGGTGCACGCAGCAGCAGCATGGCGCCGGTCATGGCGCCAGTCTCTGCCAGTGACTCGATGCGCCGGAGAAAAGCCGCCGCATCGCTGAACAACGGAGTGATGAGATAACGTTCCGGCAACTGGACGGCCCTCACGATGGGCCGGTTGGCGGCGGGAAACTCCAGGCCTTCCAGCGCCTGCAATGCCACCCAGCGCAGCGTCTGGCCCTCGCGCCCCACGGGCACCCCACGGTATTCGAGCACCCGCCACACATCCAGCAAGACATGCCGGTCGGGATAGGCGTGGGAAACCCTGAGCAGGGGGCGGGCATCCCGCACCATCACGCCCAGCTCCTCCCGGATCTCCCTCTGCAAGGCACGGCAGGGTGTCTCGCCCGGCGCTATCTTGCCGCCCGGAAATTCCCAGCGTCCCCCCTGGTGAAGATGAGGCGGACGCCGCGCCACCAGGATGCGCCCCCGGGAATCGGCAATCACTGCGACGGCGACACGCAAGGGTCGGGGCCGGCTGAGCACCTGGCTGCTGCCTGGATCATGGCGCATGAAAACTCAGGAAACGGAAACGAAGTAACGAAAATTGACGGAGAAGGAGGAAAAGGGGCTCAGACGTAACAGTCCACGTAACGCGCCGTGCGCACGGGGGCAGCGGCGGCCTGCTGCGCCTCGTAGGCGGCAATCCCCTGCCAGCGGCCATGTCCGCCTGCTTCTCTGACACCTGCGCCAAGCCGGGCACGGGCGAAAGGATCGTACCCGCCGCCTGCCACGCGATCCACGACCTCGCCTTCGAGCACGCGCTCGACAGGCAATGTCCGCCCCGGGCGATGCGCATCCTGCGACGCCGCGCGCGGCTTCTCCCCCGCCGAGGGACCAATGCTCTCCGCCCTCCCCGGACGGGGAGGATAAGCATTGAGCCCCGAGATATTCCCGGAGATCTTCATGGGTCCAACCGCCTCCTCCTCCGGTGTCCGGCCCAGACTGGCCAGGCCACTATCGGCAACCCGGATCAGAAAATATCAGAAATCGAAGGCCATCCCGATGAAGGCCCCCTCGCTGATGCTGTCATCGGCCTTGCCCGGGACATCCAGCTCCATGTTGCGATATCCTACATAGACCTGTGCCTGCTGCAGAATCTGGTATCCAAGGCGCAGGCCATAGTGGATGAAACTGTCCCCGTCCATGAAGGTGACAATCCTGGGCGAGTAATCAATATAAACCCCCACTTTCAGCCTGTCCAGTGTGGGGGGACTGTAGTTCAGCAAGCCGGACAGGGTAACCGACAGAAAATCATTGTCTTTTTCCGTGTTACCCCCGAACAGCCGCAAGCCCACGCCGGCATCCAGGCCAGGGGAACCGCTGCCCGTCTGCCCCACCACCATGATGCCCACCGAGCCCACGTAGTCGTCGTCTGTCGTATAGAGCAACCCCATGCCGATCTGGGTCTCGCCGAAACGGGTGCTGCCCGCAGGAAAGATACTGAGGTTGAACTGGGCGGTGTCGTTATTGAGATTCACATCCAGTGACCGGCCCTGAACCGCCAGGCTCGAGACGACCAATGCAAAAAAAAGGACCCAACGCAGCAACATGGGCTCGTCCTCCTCAGAATCTTTCGAGTCATCCAAATCATCAGGGGGACCCTCATCAGCAGGCTCCCGTCAGATCACGGCAAGGCGGGCTGAATCTAGCACAGTTTTCACTGCCGCCCAAGCACGCACAGAAGAGGTGGCAGAACGGCGGTGGACTGCCGAACAATCTGCCGGACAATGCCCCTGCGATCGGTCTTTGGAACACGGCAGGGGAACACGGCAGGGGAACACGGCAGGGGACCACTGGGCCTCCTCAGCAGTCCCCCTCCCGCAGCGGGGCGCGGGCACAGACCCAGACCTCGACCCGCCCGGCCCCGGCGCGCTGCAGACAGCGCACCACCTCGGCCAGGGTATGCCCCGTGGTCATGACATCGTCCACCACGGCCAGGTGCTCGAAACCCGGTCGCCAGCGGGCCCGGAAGGCACGGCGCACGTTGGCGCGACGGGCCTTGACATCCAGATCCGACTGCCTGGCCGTTGCGAGCACGCGCCGGCAGGAACCGTAGTCCAGGGGGATGCCCAGGCGGGCAGCGATGGGGCGGGCCATTTCCAGCGCCTGATTGTACCCCCGCTCCCGCTGGCGCCGCCGGTGCAGGGGCACGGGCACCAGCAATCGGGGCAGGTCACCCGCCCGAGACTGCATCAGGACCTGCAGGCGCTCGGCCATGAGCTCGCCCAGCAGCCGGGCGTGGAGCAGGCGGCCCTGGAATTTCAGCCCCTGAATCAGGCCGACGACGGGCTCTTCGTAGAGGAACGTGGCCACCGTGCACGCCTGGGGCGGCGGCCGCCTCCGGCAGACACCGCAAAGGACGCCGGGCGCCGCATCTGCGGCCAGGGGCAGGGCACACGCCGGGCAGGCGGCACCGAGAAAGGGCAGATCTTCCCGGCAGGGCGGGCAGAGCCCGGCACCCTCGGCCGTTGCACCGCACGACACGCAGGCCACCGGCGGACACAGCGCCCGCACCCCCGCCGCGAACCGGGATTGCAACGCGGGCAGATAATGCCTCAGTGACATCGCTCCCCCTCCCTGGGCGTCAAGCAGCAGACCGCCACCCCCGAAGGCCTGACCTGCTCAACTGCCGGCAAACAAATCCTCGATCTTTGCCTGAATCTCCCGGGCCTTCGCGCGCGGATCCCCGGCATCCCGGATGGGACGACCGACGACGATGTAGTCGGCGCCTTTCATGAACGCTTCTTCCACCGTGACCACCCGTTTCTGATCATCGACGAGACGATTCTCCAGGGGACGTATGCCCGGCGAGACGATGAGAAACCGCTCACCCAGGCACTCCCGCAACTCGGCAGCCTCAAGCCCCGAGGAAATGACGCCGTCGCAACCCAGTTCCAGGGCCCGGCGGGCCCTGGAGAGCACCAGATCCTTGACCGCGCACTGGAACCCCAGGTCTTCGAGATCGTCCTGGTTGAGGCTCGTGAGCACCGTCACCGCCAGTATCCTGACACCGCCTTTCGCGTCCGCCGCCGCCTTGAGCATGGCATCGTTGCCACCATGGACTGTCGCGAAATCGACGTCCCGCCTTGCAAGCTGGCGCACGGCGCGCGCCACCGTCTCCGGCACATCGTGGAACTTGAGATCGGCGAACACCTTCTTGCCTTGTGCCTTCAACCAGTCGATGAGGGCGTCGTAATCCCCGGACATGAACAGTTCCAGCCCGAGCTTGTAGAAGACCACCTCGTCACCCAGCGTCGTGACCAGCTGCTTCGCATCCTCGATACCGGGCACGTCCAGCGCCACGATGAGCCGCTCGCGGGTGGGTATGGATTTTTCTGATAACATGCAGGACGCTTCTGACATGGGCCTGAAATGGAGAAAAAACGGGTGCTCTTGTGCTTTTATACGGTGAGGCGAGTATAGCGTAAATTCCTTCCGAGCCGGGAAAATGCGTCGATGAGAGCGCGTGGAAGCTGTCCAGGATGCCCAGTCTGGCTGTTTCACAATCATCTGTTCACCTGTCTTGTGCCATAATGGTTGACAGGAAACCGGGCCGCGCCTCATATTTCGCCTTTTCGTATCCTTCCCGCAGAAGAAGACAGGAGCCTACGGCATGAGCGAGACCGTCTACCACCGCATTCACGAAATCACCCGGCGCATTCTCGCGGGTGGCGAAATGAGCACGGAAGAAGGACGCTGGATGATCCGCCTCCCGACGCGCTACCTGAGCAGCCTCATGGCCGGGGCCGACCGCATCCGCCGCCACTTCCGCGGTGACGCAGTGGAAGTCTGCGCCATCGCCAACGTGCGCTCCGGCAACTGTTCCGAAAACTGCAGCTTCTGCGCCCAGAGCGGCCATTACAAGACCCGGGCACCGGTCTACGACTACATCCCGGAAGAACAGCTTGTGGACCAGGCCCGGCGCGCCCGCCAGTGGGGTGCCAGTGATTTCGGCGTGGTCTCCAAGGGCTGGGGCGTGCGCTCGGACAAGGAACGCCGTCAGTTGCAGCGGTATTTTCAGGCCATGGCCCGCAACAGCGACATCGGGCGCTGCGCCAGCCTGGGGGTGCTGGACCGGGAGACGGCCCGGGAACTCAAGGCCATGGGCCTGGAAAACTACCATCACAACCTGGAGACGGCGGAAAGCTATTTCCACGCGGTCTGCACCACCCACACCTACCAGGAGAACATCGACACCATCCGGCACGCCCGCGAGGCCGGCCTGCGCGTCTGTGCCGGCGGCATCCTCGGCATGGGGGAAAGCCTGGACCAGCGCATCGAGCTGGCCGAGACCCTGCGGCGCCTGGAGGTGGAATCCGTGCCCCTCAATTTCCTCTCCCCCCAGCCCGGCACCCCCTTCGGCGACCGTGAACCCATGCAACCCCTGGAGATCCTGCTGAACATCGCGGTCTTCCGCTACATGCTGCCCCGCGCCGAGATCCGGATCGCCGGCGGCCGCCAGTTCCTGCGGGACCTGCAGGCCATGATCTTCATGGCAGGCGCCTCGGGCGTGATGATCGGCGACTACCTCACCACCAAGGGCCGCGCCGTGGAGGACGACCTGCAGATGCTGCGCGACCTGGGCGTGTCCGTGCGTGGCGACACCCAGCAGCGCCGCGCGGCCTCGCCCGTGGCCGCGCCAGGCCCGGTCAGCGCATGACCACCACTCCGACAGGGGGCGCATGAAAGAACTGGCCGGGACACTGCACCGGTTGCGCCGGGCGCACCGCTACCGCAGCCGCCGTGTCCTCGACGGCGCCCAGGGCCCCGAAATCGCCATGGCGGGCCGGCGCTGGCTGAACTTCTGCAGCAACGACTACCTGGGCCTGGCAGCCGATGCGCGCGTCGTCGCCGCCCTGCGCGACGGCGCAGCGCGCTTCGGCGCCGGCAGCGGCGCCGCGCATCTGGTCTGCGGCCATGGCGCGGCGCATCACCGCCTGGAGGAAATGCTGGCGGATTTCACGGGACGGCAACGGGCGCTGCTCTTTTCCACCGGCTACATGGCCAACCTGGGCGTCATCAGCGCCCTGGCCGGGCGGGGCGACGATCTGCTGGCCGACCGCCTCTGCCATGCCTCGCTGCTGGACGGCGCCCTGCTCTCCCGCGCCCGTCTGCGGCGCTATCCCCACCTGGATGCGGCCGCACTGGATGAGGCGCTGGCGCGCGACGGCGCGGGCCGGATCCGGCTGGTGATCACCGAGGGCGTGTTCAGCATGGACGGCGACATGGCGCCCCTGGCGAAGATCGCGAGGCAGTGCCGCGCCCGGGATACCTGGCTGATGGTGGACGACGCCCACGGCCTCGGCGTGCTGGGCCCCCGCGGCGGCGGCACCACGGCCCATTTCGGCCTGTCCCCGCAGGACGTCCCGGTGCTGGTGGGCACCCTGGGCAAGGCCCTGGGCACGGCCGGGGCCTTCGTCGCCGGAGACGAGGATCTCGTCGAATATCTCATCCAGCACGCCCGGACCTACCTCTACACCACCGCCCTGCCCCCGGCCGTCGCCCACGCCACCTGCACGAGCCTGACCCTCGCCCGCGACGAGCACTGGCGCCGCGACCGCCTCCAGGCATTGTGTCGCCGCTTTCTCCACGGCGCCCGGCAACTGGACCTGTCCCTGCCCCCGGCCCTGCAAGCGGAGCCGGCCGGAGAAAACGATCCACCCCTCGTTCCCATCTTCCCCCTGCTCGCGGGCGAAGACGCACGGGCGCTGCGCTGGAGCGAGGCCCTGGCCCGGCGCGGCATCCTGGTCACCGCCATCCGTCCGCCCACGGTGCCCGAAGGCAGTGCCCGCCTGCGCATCACCCTGAGCGCCGCCCACCACGAGGAACACGTGGACCGGCTCCTCGACAGCCTGGCACAGCTCGGGCGCAGCTTGCACGAATCCTGAGCACTTCCAGACGCATGAACCCTGACCCAACAAGCGCCCGCCTGCTCCTCATGCTCCACGGCTGGGGCCTGCATGGCGGGATCTGGGAAGGCCTCGGCGCACCCCCTCCCCCGGGAGCAGAACCGGGAACAGAACCGGGAGCAGAACAGGGAGCAGAACAGGAGGCAGGCTACACTTACCTGGCCCCCGACCTGCCCGGTCACGGCCACGACACGGGGGCGGAGGTCGATCCCTATACCCTGGATGCGCTCGCCCGCCACCACGAAGACCGGCTGGCCAGGCGCACGGTGCTGGCGGGCTGGTCCCTGGGCGGCATGGTCGCCCTGACACTCGCCCGGCGCCGGCCGGAACGCATCGCCGGGCTCGTGCTGATAGGCGCCACGCCGCGTTTCACCACTGCTCCCGGCTGGCCCCACGGCCTGGATCCCGCCCTGCTGGCGGATTTTTCCGACGCGCTGGCAAGAGACCAGGCGACCACGCTGCAACGTTTCCTTGCCCTGCAATCACAAGGCTGCGCGCAGGCCCGCACCCTGACACGGCGCCTGCGCGCCCTGGCCGAAGACGCGCCACCGCCGCGCGCCTCTGCCCTTGCGGGGGGACTGGACATCCTGCGCAGCGCCGATCTGCGCGACCTGCTGAAGGAGATTCACTGTCCCGTGCTGCTGATTCACGGCGAGAGGGACCCCGTGGTCCCGGCCGCGGCGGCGCGCGCCATGGCAGCGCGCCTTGCGGACGCCCGCCTGCACCTGCTGCCCGGCGCCGGCCACGCTCCCTTTCTCTCCCATACCCGACACTGTCACGAACTGATCCGGGCTTTCTGCCATGAGCACCTCTGACGGCGCCGGTCTCACGCCCCGCCCGCCCTCTGCGGGGCAGAATCCACTGCAAAGTCCGGGACGGGACAGGCGTCACGACCCGCTCCAGCACCAGGCACAGAACCCGCCCCCCCTGCCGCGCATCGACAAGCGCCGCAGCCGGCAGGCCTTCGAACGCGCCGCGCCAGGCTATGACGAGACCGCCGTCTTGCAACGCGAAGTGGGCCGGCGCCTGGCGGAGCGCCTCGACTATGTCCGTCTCGATCCGCAGGCCATGCTGGACCTGGGAAGCGGCACCGGCGCCATGGGTGCACATCTGCGCCGGCGCTATCCCGCGGCCTGGCTGCTGTCCCTGGATTTCGCCCCCGCCATGCTGCGCCACGCCCGCGGCCGCCTGTCCGCCCTGCGCCGCTGGCGGCGCCGCGATGCCTTTCTCTGCGCCGATGCGGAAAGCCTGCCCCTTAAGCCCCGCTGCCTGGATCTGGTGATCTCCAACCTCATGCTGCAATGGTGCAACGACCTGCCGGCCACCTTCGCCGGCCTGCGGCGCACCCTCCGCCCCGGCGGCCTGTTCATGTTCACCACCTTCGGTCCTGACACCCTCAGGGAACTGCGCCGGAGCTGGCAGGCGGTGGATGACGACACCCACGTTCATGCCTTCCTGGACATGCACGACATCGGCGACCTGCTCCTCGGCGCCGGCTTCGCCGACCCCGTCATGGACGTGGAATACTTCACGCTCACCTACGCGGAAGTCCGCGATCTCATGGCCGATCTCAAGGCGCTGGGCGCCCGCAATGCCGCCGAGGCCCGTTCCCGGGGCCTGCTGTCGCGCCGGCGCCTGCGGCGCATGATCGCCGCCTACGAAACCCAGCGCCGGGACGGGCGCCTGCCGGCCACCTACGAGGTGATCCACGGGCATTGCTGGGCACCGGCGGCGGACGAGGCCCGCGACCGCCCCGCACGAATCCCGCCACAGGCCCCGGGACGATCCCCGACCGCGACGGTTCCCCTCTCCCGCATCGGCGGGCGCGGCAGGAAAGGGCATGAATGAAATGCGCGATATAACACACCGGCCTTCGAACCGGTGCCGGCGCTGGTTCGTGACCGGCACCGATACGGAAGTCGGCAAGACCTGGATCAGCGCCGGCCTGCTGACGGCATGCCGCCGCCATGGCCTGAGCGCCCTGGGGCTGAAGCCCGTGGCCAGCGGTTGCCGCTGGGAACCGGTCTCGCCGGATGGAAAGGGACGCTGGGTCAACGAGGATGCCCTGGCCCTCATGGCCGCCTCCGACGTGGAGACACCCTATGAAGCGGTCAACCCCTGTGCCCTGGAACTGCCCGTCTCGCCCCACCTGGCCGCGGCACGGGCTGGCGTGACCATCGACATCGAGGCCCTCGCCCGCCATTGCGCCGCACAGGCGGCGCGGGCGGATGCCTGTCTCGTGGAAGGCGTGGGTGGCTGGCACGCCCCCCTGACGCCGCGCCGGACCGTGGCGGACCTGGCCCGCTGCCTGGGCTGGCCCGTCATCCTCGTGGTGGGCATCCGGCTTGGCTGCCTCAATCACGCCCTGCTGAGCTGCCGGGCCATCCTGGCCGACGGCCTCGCCCTGGCGGGATGGGTAGCGAACTGCGTGGACCGCGACTGCCTGATGGGGGAAGAGAACATCGCCACCCTGCGTGAGCGGCTCCCGGGCCCCTGCCTGGGGGTGGTGCCATGGCAAAAAAAAATGGATGCCGCGGGCATCGCCGCCCGGCTGGACATCCATCCCTTGTTCACCCCCGCGTCCTGAAGGGTCTCAGGAAACGGCTCAGGCCTCGAGCACGTTGCGCAGCTTCTTGATAGCGCTCTTCTCCAGCTGGCGGATACGCTCCGCGGAGACCTGATAGCGGTCGGCCAGTTCCTGCAGGGTCATTTTTTCGTCGGCCAGCCAGCGCTGGCGCAGGATATCCTGGCTGCGCGCGTCCAGGGTCTCCAGCGCATGGTGCAGGCGCTGCTCGCTGTGATCCTGCCATTCCTCCCGCTCCACCTGGGTGGTGGGATCCATGCGCAGGTCCTGCAGGTAGGCCGCCGGTGCATGATACCCCCCTTCCTCTGCCTCGCCTTCCGGCGCATCGAAGGAGGCATCGTAACCGCTCAGGCGCGACTCCATCTCCAGTACGTCATCGGGGCGCACGCCCAGATCCTTCGCCACCGCATCCACCTCTTCCCTGCCCAGCCAGGCCAGGCGTTTCTTCGCCGCGCGCAGGTTGAAAAACAGCTTGCGCTGGGCCTTGGTGGTGGCCACCTTGACGATGCGCCAGTTGCGCAGAATGAATTCGTGTATCTCGGCCCGGATCCAGTGCACGGCGTAGGACACCAGCCGCACGTTCATGTCGGGGTCGAAGCGCTTCACCGCCTTCATCAGGCCCACATTGCCTTCCTGGATCAGATCCGCCTGGGGCAGGCCATAACCGCTGTAACCGCGGGCGATGTGCACCACGAAGCGCAGGTTGGACAGCACCAGCTGCCGCGCCGCCGCCAGATCGTTCTCCTGGCGGTAACGGCGGGCCAGGCGGCGCTCTTCCTCCGCATCCAGCACGGGAATGGCGCTCACTGCCTGGATATAGGCATCCAGGCTGCCGCTGCTCAGCGCCAGGCTGTATTCAAAGTCCTTGCTCATGGATTTCTCCCTCCCTTGGCTGAAGTAGCATGCCGCCCCTTCTGGATTGGCACTCTACTCATGAGAGTGCTAATAGCACAAAAAGTTCCCTTGCTCAAGGAATTTTTCCCCCGCTTTGATTCCGGCTTTATTCCGCTCCGGAAGGACCTGACCGGAATGCGGTTTTCCCCATCCGTCAACAAAAGTCCTTGTCATTTCGGGGGCAGCGAGAAATCTTGGGGCAGTGGAACAGGATTTCTCCCTTCGGTCGAAATGACAAGGGGGTAGGGTCGAAATGACAGGGAAGTGGGGCCGAAATGACAAAGGGGTATAGCGGCAATGGTAAGGCAGCGCGGTGGGAATGACATCATCCTTGTCATTCCGAGCACAGCGAGGAATCTTGGGACAGTGGGACAAGATTTCTCCCTTTCGGTCGAAATGACAGGGTGGGTGGTCGAAATGACGGTTGCAATTACAGCTGCCTTCCCGAAGGCCGGTTCTCTTCATCCGCACTATGCGTCCATTTTGGGGCAGTTATATCAACCCGGCAACTCGTGTTCAGCGTTTCAGGCCGGTTCGATGCGACGCAGGTGACGCCCCACCGCAAGCCAGGCACCCGCAAGCCCCAGCAGGGCCCCCGCGGCCAGCAGCAGCAGCGTGGCCCCAGCGTTCATGCCCAGGAGCGCCTGATCGCTCTCATAGAGCAGGGTAAGGCGGCGCACCGGACCGGCGAGCAAGGCCAGGGACAGGCTCACCAGCAACCAGGCGCACAAAGCGCCACCCAGGCCATGCCACAGGCCGCTGTAGAGAAAGGGCCGGCGGATGAAGGCGTCCGTCGCCCCGATGAGTTTCTGCACTTCGATCTCCTCGCGACGGTTCTCGATGGCGAGCCGGATGGTGTTGCCCACGATGAGCAGCACCGCCAGTGCCAGCAGGGCGCCCAGCACCAGGACGCCCCGCTTGCCGATTTCCATGAGGGCAAACAGGCGCCGCACCCAGGCCATGTCCAGCTGGGCCAGCTCCACCCCCTCAAGCGACCGGGCGCGGTCCAGGAGATGCTCCACCAGGGCGGGATCGGTGAAATCCAGGCGCGGTTCCACCACCAGCACCGTGGGCAGGGGATTCTCTCCCAGGGCCTCCAGGGCGGCGTCGAAACCCGACAGGCGGCGGAATTCCTCCAGGGCCTGCGCCGGCGTGATCCGCTCCACCGTCGCCACGCCGGGCATGGCCCGCAAGCGTTCCTCCAGGCGCCGCACCTGGTCCGGGGGCAGGTCGCGCTGCAGAAACAACGAGATGCGGGCACTGTTCTCCCAGCCTGCGCTCACCGCCTGGACGTTCTCCAGCAGGACATGCAGCCCGGTGGGCAGGGCCAGGGCGATGCCGATCACCGCCACTGTCATGAGGGTTGAAACCGGGCTGCGCGCCATGCGCCCCAGGCTTGCGAGCAGGGACTGGACATGACTGACGCCATAGGCCCCCAGGCGTCGGGGCGCCGCGGGACGGCGCCGCTGCACGGCGGCGCGTGCCGTGCCCGCGCCGCGAGACGCGCGGCGGGAAGAGGTTTCACGCCAGGCGAACCGGCTCATGCGGCGTGCGCCCTGCCGTCATCCACCAGCAGGCCATGATCCAGCACCAGGATGCGCTGCCCCAGGCGCCGGATGAGCGCCAGGTCGTGGCTGGCAATGAGCACCGTCACGCCCACGGTATTGAACTGGCGAAAGAGGTCCATGATCTCGGCGGACAATGCAGGATCCAGGTTGCCCGTGGGTTCGTCGGCCAGGAGAATGGGGGGGCGGTTGACCACCGCCCGGGCGATGCCCACCCGCTGCTGCTCGCCCCCCGACAGGGTGACGGGAAAGCGCTGCGCCTTGTCCAGCAGGCCCACCTTGTCCAGGGCCGCCTGCACGCGGCGCCGGATCTCCTGGTGTCGGTGGCCTGCGATCACCAGGGGGAGGGCCACGTTGTCGAACACGGTGCGGTCACTGAGCAGCCTGTGGTCCTGGAAGATGAGGCCGATGTCACGCCGGAGATAGGGGATGCGACGACGCCCTGCGCGGGAAACATTGCGTCCGTTGACGAATACCTGTCCGTAGCTGGGCCGCTCCAGCAGGGCAATGAGTTTCAACAGGGTGCTCTTGCCGGCCCCGGAGTGGCCCGTGAGAAAGGCCATCTCCCCCGCCGCGAGGTGAAAACTCACCCCCTGCAGGGCCTCGCGCCCGCCCGGGTAACGCTTGCCGACCTTGTCGAAGCGGATCACGCCCTACGGTTCGCGCCCGGCGAACAGGGCGTCCACGAATTCCCGCGCATCGAAGGGCCGCAGGTCGTCGATCTGTTCCCCGACCCCGATGTAGCGGATGGGAATGCCGGTCTTGCGGGCGATGGCGAAGATGACGCCGCCCTTGGCGGTACCGTCGAGCTTGGTGAGGGCGATGCCGGTCACGCCCACCGCCTCGTGGAACTGGCGCGCCTGGGCGAGGGCGTTCTGGCCGGTGCCCGCGTCCACCACCAGCATCACCTCGTGGGGGGCCGTCTCGTCCACCTTGGCCATGACCCGCTTGATCTTCTTCAGCTCCTCCATGAGATTGGCCTGGGTGTGGAGGCGCCCGGCGGTGTCGGCGATAAGCACGTCCACCCCCCGTGCCCGCGCCGACTGCAGGGCGTCGAAGATCACCGAAGCGGGATCGGCGGCCCGCTGCTGGGCGATCACCGGCACGTCGTTGCGCTCGCCCCACGCGCAGAGCTGTTCCACCGCCGCGGCGCGAAAGGTGTCGCCCGCCGCCAGCATGACGCTGCGACCTTCCCGCTGGAAGCGCCGGGCCAGCTTGCCGATGGTGGTGGTCTTGCCCACGCCGTTGACGCCCACCATGAGGATCACGAAGGGGCGGTGCCCGGCAGGCTCCAGGGGCCGGCTGACGGGCTCCAGCAGGCGCAGCATATCCTCGCGCAGGGCGGCGAACAGGGCCTCGCTGTCCTTGAGTTCCTTGCGCCCGAGACGCGCGGTGAGGTCGTCGATGATGGCCTGGGTGGCCTCCACGCCCACATCCGCGGCCAGCAGGTGCATCTCGATCTCTTCCAGCGCCTCGTCGTCCACGGCCCGGCCGCGCAAGAACTCGCCCAGCCCGCCGAACAGCCCCCGGCGGGTGCGGCTCAGCCCCGCCTTCAGGCGGCCGAAGAAAGAAGGCTTGTCCCGCCCAGCCGCATCCGCATCGCCTGGCGCCCCGGAAGATGTCTTTTTCTTCCCTAGTCCGAACACGGGACGCCCTCCCAGGACAGCAGGGGCAACGGATGCAACGGAAGGAAAATGTTGATTGAGCCCATCATGATTTGCCAGTACCCTAATGCGCAGCGATAACCCGCATCCAGTGTTCCATGTGACTGCGCAGGGCAGGCCGCGGGGAATACCGGCAAGAGGGTAAGAGAGACACCGGCACCCGCCGCCTGCCCGGGCAGCGTCCCGCCATTATACGGTGTGACACTGCAAACGGAAATCGACACGAGGGAAGATCCGCCATGCGCCGCAAGCCACGCATCACGTTTTTCATTCTCATCCTGGTCATGCTGCTGCCGGGCACAAGCGCCGCCGGGACACGGGCCGTCCATGAATTCACGCTCGACAACGGCCTCAAGCTGCTG
This sequence comes from Gammaproteobacteria bacterium, assembly GCA_026981935.1. GTDB lineage: Bacteria > Pseudomonadota > Gammaproteobacteria > SZUA-140 > SZUA-140 > S012-109. Next base: position 31,551 of record JALSIC010000077.1, on the reverse strand, counting down.
GTGCGCGAAGATCATCGCGCACCGGTGGTGGTCTCCCAGATCTGGTACAAGGTCGGCAGCAGCTATGAACACGACGGCATCACCGGCATCTCTCATGTGCTGGAGCACATGATGTTCAAGGGGACCGAGAAACATCCGGCGGGGGAATTCTCGCGCATCATCAGCGAAAACGGCGGCCGGGAGAACGCCTTCACCGGGCGCGACTACACCGCCTATTTCCAGCAACTGGAGAAGAGCCGCCTCGAGGTGAGCTTCCGCCTGGAGGCGGACCGCATGCGCAACCTCCTGCTGCCGGAAGACGAATTCCGCAAGGAGGTCAAGGTGGTCATGGAGGAACGGCGTCTGCGCACCGAGGACAATCCAGAGGCCCTGACCTATGAGCAGTTCATGGCCGCCGCCTTCGTCAGCAGCCCCTATCACCACCCCGTGATCGGCTGGATGGACGACCTGGAGAACCTCACCATCGAGGACCTCAAGGCCTGGTACCGCAAATGGTACGCGCCCAACAACGCCACCTTGGTCGTGGTGGGCGACGTGGACCCGCAGGCCGTCCTCGCCCTGGCGAAGAAACATTTCGGCCCCCTGCAGCCCAGCCGCCTGACACCGCCCAAGCCGCGCCGCGAAGTTCCCCAGCGGGGCCTGCGCCGCCTCACCGTGAAGGCCCCCGCGCAGCTCCCCTACCTGCTCATGGGATACAAGGTGCCCGTCCTCAAGACGGCCGCCGAGGACTGGGAACCCTACGCCCTGGAGGTGCTGGCCGGCGTGCTCGACGGCGGCGCCAGCGCCCGGCTCGCCCGCGAGCTGGTACGGGGCCGCCAGATCGCCGCCAGCGCCGGCGCCGGTTACAGCCTCACCGCCCGCCAGGACGACCTGCTGATGCTGGACGGCACCCCCGCGCCCGGGCACGACATCGCGACGCTGGAGACGGCCCTGCGGGATCAGGTCCGGCGCCTGCGCGAGGAACCGGTGAGCGCCGGGGAACTGGACCGGGTCAAGGCCCAGGTGGTGGCCAACGACGTCTACCAGCGGGACTCGGTATTCTACCAGGCCATGCAGCTGGGCATTCTCGAGACCGTGGGCCTGGACTGGCGCCTGGCCGAGGAATACGTGGCGCGCATCCGCGCCGTCACCGCTGAACAGGTCCAGGCCGTGGCCCGCAAATATCTCGTGGATGACCGTCTCACCATTGCGGTGCTCGAGCCGCTTCCCATGGACAAACCCGGCCGTGGAGGCGGCCTGAGCCGGGGAGGCGCAGGCCATGGTCACTGAAAACCGGATACCACCTTACGTCTGCCAGATGCCCTGTCAGACACATAGTCGGATTGAGGGAGCAGCAACCATGCACGAACCCCGTGTCGCCATCCGCCCACCGGCACGTCGCTGGCGTGCCCTGATCTTCCTGCTTGTGCTGTGCGCCTGGCCCCTGCTCGCGGGGGCGGCGCCCGCGATTCAGCACTGGACCACCGCCAACGGGGCCCGCGTCTATTTCGTCCCGGCCCCCGAACTGCCCATGGTGGATGTCCAGTTCATCTTCGACGGCGGCAGTGCCCGCGATGGCGACCGGCCCGGCCTGGCCCTCCTCACCAGCGCCCTGCTGGACCAGGGCGCCGGCAAGCTGGACGCCGATGCCATCGCCCAGCGCCTGGAATCGGTGGGCGCGAGACTGAGCACCAGCGCCCACCGGGACATGGCCGTCATCAGCCTGCGCAGTCTCACCGATCCCGCGCTCCTGGAGCCCGCCCTGGGAGTGATGGAACTGATCCTGGGCCAGCCCAGCTTCCCCCCCGACGCGCTGGAACGGGAGCGCAAGCGCATGCAGGTGGCCCTGCAGGCCGAGGCCCAGTCGCCGGGCGATATCGCCGAGAAGGCCTTCTTCAAGGCCCTCTACGGGGATCACCCCTACGCCAGCCCCCCCCTGGGCACCGAGGAGAGCCTGAATCGCCTGAGCCGCGACGATGTGCTGGGTCATCACAAGCGCTACTACGTGGCGCGCAATGCCGTCATCGCCCTGGTGGGTGCCCTGGACCGGGAGGATGCCGAGCGCCTGGCGGCGCGCCTGGCCGGCGCCCTCCCCCGCGGCGAGAAGGCCCCGCCCCTGCCGTCGGTCAAGGCACTGGAACGCGCCGTCACGCGCCACATCGAACACCCCTCGACCCAGACCCACATCCGCATGGGGCAGCCGGGCATGAAGCGCGGCGATCCCGACTACTTTCCCCTCTACGTGGGCAACCACGTTCTGGGGGGGAGCGGGCTCGTCTCGCGCATCAGCGAGGAGATCCGGGAAAAACGGGGCCTGGCCTACAGCGCCTACAGCTATTTCATGCCCATGCGGGAACTGGGTCCCTACACCCTGGGTCTCCAGACACGCAACGATCAGGCCGGGGAAGCCCTCGAGGTGCTGCGCAGCACCCTGGAAGACTTCATCGCCCGGGGGCCCACCGCCAGGGAGCTGCGCGCCTCCAAGCGCAATATCACCGGCGGCTTCCCCCTGCGCATCGCCAGCAATGCCAAGATCGTGAGCAACCTGGCCATGATCGGCTTCTACGAACTGCCCCTGGATTACCTGGAGACATTCAATGCGCGGGTGGAGGCCGTCACGCGGGAACAGATCCTGGACGCCTTCCGCCGCCGCGTGCATCCCCAGCACATGGCCACCATCACCGTGGGCGGCGGCTGATCACCGTGGCGAAAACCGGCCGGCTGCGCATCATCGGCGGCCGCTGGCGGGGACGCCGCATTCCCTTCGCCGCCTTCGCCGGCGTCCGCCCCACGCCGGACCGCATCCGCGAGACGGTCTTCAACTGGCTGCAGGGGTATATCGAGGGCAGCCGCTGCCTGGATCTCTTCGCCGGCAGCGGCGCCTTCGGCTTCGAGGCCCTGTCCCGCGGTGCCGCCTCGGTGGTGATGGTGGAACAGGACCTGCGCGTGGTACAGACCCTGCAGGGCTGTGCCGGGCTGCTGGGGAGCGGGATGGAAACCGGCATGAACACCGGGCGGCTCGAAGTGGTCTGGAGCGATGCCGCTGACTTCCTGAACCGCCGTGGCGTGCCGCCCTTCGACATCGCCTTCCTCGACCCCCCCTATCGCGACGCCAGTCTCGCCCGCTGGGCCGAGCGCCTGGCCGGGAGCGGCCTGCTGGCCCGCGCCGCCTGGATCTACCTGGAAGCTCCCAGCCACCTCACCCCGGAACTGCCGCCGGCCTGGTCACTGGTACGCAGCAAGCGCAGTGGTCAGGTGGGCTATCATCTGGCACGCACCGATTGAGAGTCGCCATAAACATAAACGTCTGACAGGGACAGCCCGGAAGGGCGCGCAACGAAAGCCGGGCTCAGGCGCGACCCTCCCCGGATGCCGGCCCTCGGGGGCCTCTCTCCAGGCTACACGTCTGTCATGACTGCCAGACTGTCATGACTATGCGACTGTCATTACCATTGCGATTGTCATTTCGACCGAAGGGAGAAATCTTACCGAAGGGAGAAATCTTGCACGAGCACCCCGGATTTCCCCCTGCGCTCGAAACGACAAGCCTCCGCAAGCCTGCACGCCAGACAGCGCACCATGGTGCCATGCATGGCAACCGCCTCGAGAATATTCAGGAATCGGAGCAACATTGCCGCCTGCCCGGCGTTTTCTGCTACACTCTGGGCTGGCAACAATCGCGCAACCCTCATGGCAGCCCGCGTCATCTATCCCGGCACCTTCGATCCCATCACTCACGGCCACAGCGACCTGGTACAGCGCGCGGCGGCCCTGTTCGAGCACGTCATCGTCGCCATCGCCGCCAATCCTCCCAAGGCGCCCACCTTTGCCCTGGACGAGCGCATCGAGATGGCCCGGCTGGCCCTGGCCGACATCCCCGGCGTGGAGGTCTGCGGCTTCGACAAGCTGCTGGTGGACTTCGCCCGTGAGCGCGAGGCCCGGGTCATCCTGCGCGGCCTGCGCGCCGTCTCCGATTTCGAATACGAATTCCAGCTCGCGGGCATGAACCGCCGGCTGGCGTCCGGCATTGAAACCCTGTTCCTCATGCCCGCCGAGCAATATGCCTACATTTCCTCCAGCCTGGTGCGGGAGATCGCCGCCCTGGGCGGCGACATCGCGCCTTTCGTCCATCCCCGTGTCATGAACGCGCTGCTGGCGCGCCTGAGAACGGGCGCCGGGGGAAATGCCCGGAAAAAGGACGGCTGAACCGGAAACGCCAGAAACGATGGGGGAACGATGGGGATGGGAAAGAAACCAAGCAATCACCCTTTGCAGTAACGAGGTACATGCAGCATGGCTCTGATGATCACCGACGAATGCATCAACTGTGACGTTTGCGAGCCCGAATGCCCCAACGGGGCCATCTCCCAGGGCGAGGAAATCTACGTCATCGACCCCAATCTCTGCACTGAGTGCGTGGGACACTTCGACACGCCCCAGTGCGTGGAGGTCTGCCCGGTGGATTGCATCCCCAAGGATCCGGATCACGAGGAAACGGAAGAGGAACTGCGTGCCAAGTACGAACGGCTCATCGCCGGCGGCGGCTGAACACGGGCCGGCGCCTGCCGTCCGCCGCCGTTCTGCCGGCGGAGCGTGGGGACTGCTGCTGGGCGCGGCACTCCTCCTTGCGACCCCGCTCCCGGCAACATCCTCCCCGGATGCCCCGGCGCTGTCTCTGGCAGCATCTCAGGCAGCAACTCAGGCAGTAACTCAGGCGGCCTCTGCGGCGGAATCCCCGCCCGGGCCTGCCGCCGTTTCCCTGGCCAGGCCCGGCGGACCGCCGCCGGCGGCGGCCATTGCCAGCGCCCATCCCCTGGCGACGCGGGCCGGCGAGGAAATCCTCGCCGCGGGCGGCAATGCCTTCGACGCCGCCGTGGCCGTCACGGCGGCCCTGGCCGTGGTGGAACCCATGGGCTCGGGGCTGGGTGGCGGCGGTTTCTGGCTGCTCTACCGCGCCGCGGACGGCCACGCGACCCTGCTCGACGGCCGCGAACGCGCGCCCCTGGCCGCTCACCGCGACATGTACCTGGACGAAAGCGGCAGCGTGGTCCCCGGCCTTTCCATCGACGGGCCGCTCGCTGCGGCCATCCCCGGTGTGCCCGCCGCCCTGGAACACCTCGCGGGGCGCTACGGCCGCCTCTCCCTCGCCCGCAGCCTCGCACCCGCCATCCGCCTCGCCCGGGAAGGCTTCCCCGTGGACGAACGCTACCGCCGCCTCGCGCGCTTCCGTCTCGAGGCCCTGCGCCGCCACCCCGAAGCGGCGCAGATCTTCCTCCACGAAGGCGAAGTGCCGCCACCGGGTTTTGTCCTGCGCCAGCCGGACCTGGCCCGCAGCCTGGAGATCATTGCCCGGCGCGGCGCCGCCGGCTTCTATCAGGGGCCGCTGGCGCGGCGCCTGGTGGAAGGCGTCCGTGCCGCGGGCGGCATCTGGACGCTGGAAGACCTGGCCGCCTACCGGGCCATTGAACGGGAACCCGTGCGCGGCAGGTATCGCGGCCTGCGTATCACCAGCGCCTCTCCCCCCTCCTCGGGCGGCGTGGCCCTGCTCACCATGCTCAACATCCTCGCCGCCGACGATCTCCAGGCCCTGGACGAACCCACCCGCGTCCACCTCGTCGTGGAGGCCATGCGCCGGGCCTACCGCGACCGGGCCCAGTACCTGGGCGATCCCGACTTCGTGACCGTGCCCGTGGCACGCCTCACCCATCCCTACTACGGCGCCGCCCTGCGCAATACCATCCGCCTTGACCGCGCCACGCCCAGCGCCAGCCTCCCCGGCGCGCCGGCCGGGCACGCCGGCAGCGACACCACCCATTTCTCCATCCTGGACGGGGCGGGTAACCGCGTGGCCGCCACCCTGTCCATCAATTTCCCCTTCGGCGCGGCCTTCGTGCCGCCCGGCACCGGCATCCTGCTCAACGACGAGATGGACGACTTCTCCGCCAAGCCCGGCGTGCCCAATGTCTATGGCCTGGTGGGCGCAGAGGCGAATGCCATCGCCCCGGGCAAGCGGCCCCTGTCCAGCATGACCCCCACCTTCGTCGAGCACGAGGCCGGTGTCGCCATCCTCGGGACACCGGGCGGCAGCCGTATCATCACCATGGTGCTGCTCGCAGTGCTGGACCTCGCCGCCGGCCGCGGCCCCGAGTCCTGGGTGGCGCTGAAGCGCTATCACCACCAGTTCCTCCCCGATGTCATCCAGCACGAACCCGGTGCCTTTGACTCTGCGACGGCCGCGGCCCTGGAGCGCCTGGGCCACGCGCTGCAACCGCGCCCGCGCCCCTACGGCAACATGCAGGCAATCTACTGGGACCGGCGCCATGACCGGGTGAGCGCCGCAAGCGACCCCCGCGGCGAAGGACTGGCCGTGGTGATCCCGGCACAGGCCGAGCATTCACGACCATGACACAAGGGACAACCCGCCCCCCGCGGCGAGGGCCAGGGCCGGCGCCACCTTCAGCGCCAGCGCCCGCCCCCCGACAAGGCCGGCCAGCACCGCCTTCACCACGCTGTTGGCGGCCCCGGCAATGACGATTCCCGCCACGGCGCTGGCCAGGGCCAGGTCCCCCTGGCTCATGCGCGACAGCGCCAGGGTCATGGCATCCACGTCGGCCAGTCCCGACACCGCCGCGAGCCCGTACAGTCCCGCCGCGCCAAACGTCGCCCGCAAGGCCTCGCCCAGGAGCATGACCAGGGCGAGCAGCGCGCCGAACACCAGCGCCACCCGCAACTCCAGGGGATTGCGCAGGGTGGCGGGCAGCGCCGGCGCCGCACCGCCCTGCCGCCAGAACCAGAGGGCGGCCAGGTAGGTCAGGCCCGCCATGGACAGCAGGGGGGGTGTGAGCGCAGGCAACAGGGCGGGATTCACGACACCGGCCACCAGGAGCATGCGGGGGAACATGGTCCCGCAGGCCACCAGGATGCCCGCCGCGGTGAGTCCCGTCATGTCGGGCCGGCCGCGGGCCAGGCGCGACAGGTGCAGGGTCACCGCCGTGGACGAGGCCAGGCCGGCAAACAGGCCGGTGAGCAGGATGCCCTTGCGCGCGCCGGCGATCTTCATGGCGAAATAACCACTGAAGGAGATGGCGGCGATGAGCACCACCATCCACCAGATCTCGTAAGGATTGAGCGCAGCCCAGGGACCGTAGCCCCGGTCCGGCAATACCGGCAGCACCACCACGGAGATGAGGAGCAATTGCAGGGCTGCGTGCAGTTCCCGCTGCTCCAGCCTGCGCAGCCAGCCGTGCAGGGTTTCCTTGAAGCCCAGCAGAAGTGCCGTCACCACCGCCGCCGCCGCGGCCTCGGCCGCATGACCCAGCGTCGCCACCGCGCCCAGGATGAACGTCAGCAGGGCGGCCACGAGGCTGGTCATGCCGATGTCGCCCATGCCGCGGCGCTGCACCAGATAGGTGGCCGTCACGGTGATGGCGAAACCCACGAAGAGATAGCCCAGCAGGTCGGGTTCCAGGATCCTGGCCAGCAGGCCGGCCCCGCCCCCCAGCAGGCCGAACAGGCCATAGGTGCGCAGCCCCGCCACCCGCCGCCCTTCGCCGGCCTGGCGTGCCTGCCAGCCCCGTTCCGTGCCGATCAACAGGCCGATGGCCAGGGACGTGGCCAGCAGGAGGAGATACTCGCCGGCGTGGACCCCGTTCATGGCGCGGCACCGACCTCCAGCCCCTGCCCGCCCTCAGAGGCAGCCATGGACGATGAAATGCCGGTCGCTCACCACCTGGATGCGCAGATGGGAGAGACGGGCGGCTTCGAGCTGCCCCCATACTTCCTCGGGCCGGTAGGCGGCCAGCAGGGAGTGGAAAAAGTCCCGGCGCAGGATTTCCGGCTCGTCCCCCGCATACCGCGTCACCAGTTCGCGGGCGCGCTGCTCGGTCGCAGGCCGCAGCAGGTCCATGACCAGGACACGCGCCCCGCGGGCCGCCGCCGCACGCAGGGTCTCCCAGAGCACGGCGGGGTCACGCAGGTGATGCAACAGACTGTTGCAGATCACGGTGGCATAGGGCCCGCCCGGCAGCGCGCAGGGAAGCCGGGCCCGGTGAAAGCGGATCCGCCCGGCAAGTCCCCGCGCCGTCACCAGGCGTTCCCCCTCGGCGATCATCGCATCGGAACCATCGACACCGAGAACGGAACAGCGGGGATGGGCCTGCGCGAAGCGACAGGCAATGTCGCCCGGACCACAGCCCAGATCCAGCACGGGGCCCGTCACGGCGATGCCGGGAAAACATTCGCCGAAGAGCGCCACGAAGCGGTCGTGGGGTTCGCTGAAGTCCGCCGCCGCATAGGCCCGGGCCTGGGCCGGGTCATCCATCAGCTCGGGTTCGGGAATGCGTTCCATGCCGGGTCTCAGGGGCAGCGTCTCATGAAAAGGGGCTCAGGGGGCAGGCCCGTCAGGGCAGGAGGGACTCACCGGCGTACAGGTCGCTCCACCGCTCCCGGCGGCGCACCAGATGCACGCTCTCCCCGTCCACCATCACCTCGGCAGGACGGGGACGGGAATTGTAGTTGGAACTCATGACGAAACCATAGGCACCCGCGGAACGCACGGCGAGCAGATCGCCCTCGCACAGGGCGAGGAGCCGGTCGCGGCCGAGAAAGTCACCCGTCTCGCACACCGGGCCCACCACGTCGTAGCGTCGCGCCGGCACATCCTCGCGCGGCGTCACCGGCACGATTTCCTGCCAGGCATCGTACAGGGCGGGGCGCAACAGATCGTTCATGCCCGCATCGACGATGGCGAAATCCTTGCCTGCGCCGTGCTTGAGATACTCCACCCGCGTGAGCAGCACACCGGCATTGCCCACGATGGCCCGCCCCGGTTCCATGATCACGCGCAGGTCCCGGCCCTCCAGGTGGGCCAGGAGAGCGCCGGCATAGTCGGCGGGCAGGGGCGGCGTCTCGTCGCGATAGCGTATGCCCAGACCACCCCCCACGTCCAGATGCCGCAGGGCGATCCCCTCCGCCGCCAGTGTGTCGAGCAGGTCCAGAAGCCTTTCCAGGGCGGCAACGAAGGGATCGGTCGCGGTGAGCTGGGAACCGATGTGACAGTCCAGGCCCACCACCTCCAGGTGGGGCAGGCGGGCCGCCTCCCGATAGACATCGAGGGCGTCACGGATGTCGATGCCGAACTTGTTGTCCCGCAGCCCGGTGGCGATGTAGGGATGGGTGCGGGCATCCACGTCGGGATTGACCCGCACGGAAACGGGGGCCTTGCGACCCAGCGAACCCGCCACCCGGTCGATGCGTCGCAGCTCGCTCGCGGACTCCACGTTGAAACAGAGAATGTCCGCCGCCAGCGCATCCCGGATCTCTGCCTCGCTCTTCGCCACGCCCGAGAAGACCACCCGCCGCGGGTCGCCGCCGGCACGCAGCACCCGTGCCAGCTCACCACCGGAGACGATGTCGAAGCCCGAGCCCAGTCGCGCCAGCACGTTGAGCACGGCGAGATTGGAATTGGCCTTGACGGCATAACAGATCAGATGCGGCCGACCGGCGAAGACATCGGCGAAGGCGCGCCAGTGGCGCTCTATGGTGGCCCGGGAGTAGACGTAACAGGGCGTACCGTAGGCCTCGGCCACCATGGCCAGGCTGACCTCCTCGGCATGGAGACGACCATTGCGATACTGGAAATGATCCATCAGGGTGTTTCCGTTTCGTGACCTGTGTCGCTGCCGCGCTCACTCCCTGCCGCTTCGGCCGTTCCACCGGCCTCATCGCCGCTGCCCGCAGGGGGCAGATAGAGGTCGCCCTTGAGGCCGCAGCCGCCCAGGGCGAGCATCAGCACGAAGACCCTGGCCGGCCGGAACGCATGGATTACACATTTATGGATATAATCTTTCTGCATGAATGATACCTGGAGGCTGCGTCGAGCATGCTTGGCAAAGCCCCAGGAAGTATAACAGCGAAGCCGATATCATGGATGCCATCCCGCCGCCCGTCGAAATCGTCACTGCCGAGGCACCGCAGGCCAGCGTGATCTGGCTCCACGGCCTGGGCGCGGACGGCAACGACTTCGTGCCCGTCGTGCGCGCCCTGCAACTGCCCCCGACACTGGCCATCCGCTTCGTCTTCCCCCATGCGCCGCAGCGCCCCGTCACCATCAACGGCGGCATGGTGATGCGGGCCTGGTATGACATCTACGACCCGTCATTCACCCGTCGCGAGGATGAAGAGGGCATTCTGGACGCCACGGCAAGGGTGCGCGCCCTCATCCGCCGCGAGACGCAACGCGGCATCCCGCCGGCACGCATCGTGCTGGCCGGTTTCTCGCAGGGGGGCGCCATCGCCCTCCGGGCCGGCCTCGGCCACCCCGAGACACTGGCCGGCATCATGGCCCTGTCCACCTACCTGCCGCTCGCCTCCCAGTTCCCCGCGAACCGCCATGAGGCAAATCGCGACACCCCGGTACTCATGATCCATGGCGATCAGGATCCCATCGTCCCCCTGGCCCTGGCCCTGGCCTCGCGGCAGCTTCTGGAAAAGGCCGGCCAGCCCCTGGAATGGCACCTCTTCCCCATGGCCCACGAGGTGAACGCCGCCGCCATCGAGACCATGGGCGCCTGGCTCGAAAAAAGACTCTCCACGCCCGCCAGAAAACCGTAACAGCCTGTATCAAAAGGCATAAAACACGCGCGCGGCAATAAAGGAAAACCTTCTCCGGCCGCTATATCTCTTATGGCAGATCTGCCGCCCGGACGACAAAAAAGCGCGCAAGAGGAAACCGCATGGGTGTAGCGAACCCCCTCATCGACGAGGCCTTTCTCTGTCAATTCAAGCCCCTCGATACCCTCGGCTCCGGGCTGCTCGGGGAAGCCATCGCCCACTCGCGCATCGAGCGCCTGCCCCCGGGACGGCGCATCCACTGGGCAAAAAATGCAGTACAGGAAAACGTTCAGTACCTGCTCTCCGGGCAGCTGGCCCTGTTGACCGAACAAGGACTGATCCGCACCCTCAAGGCCGACTCCCGCGAGGCGCTGCATCCCATCGGCGAGATGTGCCCACCGGGCTGTACCGCGCTTGCCCGCACCAGTGTCACCCTGCTGAGCATCGAGCGCGCCTGTCTGGACGATCTGCTCCGGCGCAATCACCGCGACAAGGCCGGCCTCTCCTCCCTCCCGGAGATCGCCCCGGCAGCCACGGACACCCGCCCGCCCCCTCACGAGCCCCCGCAGTACCACGCAGCGTTCACCGCCCCCCTCTTCTCGCGCCTGCCCCGACCCCACCTCCAGGTCCTGAAACAACGCCTCACGGAAGTCACCGTCCAGGCGGGTGAGGTCGTGATACGGGAAGGCGAAGCCGGTGATCATTACTATTTCATCGTCGCAGGCCGCTGCCGGGTAACCCGCCAGACGGGCCGGCGCAACCGCCCCGTGGTGGTGGCGGAACTGGAGGCCGGTGAAGGCTTCGGCGAGGGCGCCCTCATTGCCCACGACCGGCACGACAGCACGGTCACCATGGTGGAACAAGGCCGTCTCCTGCGCCTTTCCAAGGGGGAGTTCCTGACCCTGCTGGTGCAACCCTTCATCCAGTGGATCCCCTATGGCAGCCTGCCCGCGCTGCGCCGCCAGGGCGCCGTTCTGCTCGACATCCGTTCCACCGGCGTATTCAGGAAGAAACACCTCCAGGGCAGCATCAACATTCCCCTGAATACCCTGCGCCAATGCGCCGCCCTGCTGGACAGACGCAAGCGCTACATCATCTGCAGCGATATCGGACGCCGCGGCGCCACTGCCGCCTTTCTCCTCGCCCAGCAGGGAATGGACGTCAAAATCCTCGATGAGAGCATGCGCACTGCCTTGCGAAAGGACAAGGGTCTCAAGGAAGGAAACTCGTCTTGATTCGTGAACCGGCCAGCGCCGACAACGACGCCCGCAGTCGATGAGTGCGCACACAAAACATTACTAAATACAAGTAAAATGCAAACAAAACAAGCACAAAACTTAAAGCCGCCGCCTCCCCCAGCCGAAATCCCTGAATCAGGAAAACAATGACACGAAAACAGAATTGACTGACCACCCCGCACCCGGCGCAACCCATGTTTCATTATTACATCGGCAGACAACCCATTTTCGACGCCAGGCTGGAGGTCTTTGGTTACGAACTCCTGTACCGTTCCCACGACACGGAAGGGGTGGTCAATGTCGATGGCGATCAGGCCACGTCCCAGGTCCTGCTCAACAGTTTCATGGAAATGGGCCTCGACGCGCTGGTGGGTGACCGCAAGGCCTTCGTCAACCTCACCCGCCGTTTCATTCTCAATCACGAACTCATCCCCGAGGCCAGCGACCAGCTCGTCCTGGAGATACTGGAAGACATCGATGGCGACGGTGAAATCGTCGAGGCCGTCAGGCGGCTCAAGGACAAGGGCTATCTCATCGCCCTGGACGATTTCGTCTATCGCAGGAGCCTGCGCCCCTTGCTGGAACTGGCGGACATCATCAAGGTGGAACTCCCGGCGCTGACGCGGGAGGACCTGGAAGCCCACGTCGCAGCCCTGCGCCACTATCCCCTGCAGCTCCTCGCCGAGAAGGTGGAGACCCACGAGGAATTCGATTTCTGCAAGTCCCTGGGATTCGATCTCTATCAGGGATTCTTTCTCTGCAAGCCCAAGACCCTGAAAGGCCGGCGCGCGCCCACCAACCGCCTCAACACCATGCAGATGCTGGCCAAGCTGCAGGACCCCGACGTGGAGATTCCCGAGCTGGAGAAGATCATCAGCCGGGATATCACCCTCAGCTACAAGCTCCTGCGCTACATCAACTCGGCGGCCTTCGCCCTGCGTAACAAGATCGAATCCATCCGCCACGCCATCGTCTATCTCGGACTGCGCGAGGTCAAGAACTGGGCCAGTCTCATTGCCCTGGCCAACATCGACGACAAGCCCAACGAACTCTTCGTCACGGCGCTGACCCGCGCCCGCATGTGCGAACTGATCTGCGAGCATACCGGCATCGGCAACAAGGGCACCGCCTTCATCGTGGGCCTGTTTTCCACCCTGGAGGCCATCATGGACGCGCCGCTGGACGAACTGCTCCAGTCCATCCCCGTGGTCCCGGAAGTCCCGCAGGCGCTGCTGCACAATGAAGGCCCGTATGCCGACATACTCCACACCACCCTCGCCTACGAACGGGGCCAATGGGACCAAGTCCGTCTCCTCCTCCTGCCAACCACCACCACTGACATCTACATGCGCGCCGTGAAATGGTCCATGCAGGCCGCAGGCGTGATCCGCAGCGCCGACGACGAACTCGCAGCCTGAGACAATGCCCCTGAAATAGCACGGGCCGATGGGGTATCCTACCCCTCATGGACCGTCCGACTTCTTCAGATCTGGTCACTGCCCTGCGCCGGCTGCTCCCTGCGGAACAGGTCATCCATGACACCGAGGCCCTGCGCCCCTACGAATGCGATGCCCTGTCCGTCAAGCGCCGCCGCCCCCAGGTGGTGTGTCTGCCGGACACCGTGGACCAGCTGCGCGCCATCCTGAAGCTGTGCCGTGAACGAAACGTCCCCATCGTGGCCCGCGGCGCCGGCACCGGCCTGTCGGGCGGGGCCCTGCCCCTCGAGCAGGGCGTGCTGCTGAGCCTGGCGCGTTTCTCGCGCATCCTGGAGATCGATCCGCGCAACCGCACGGCGCGGCTGGAACCCGGCGTACGCAACATCGCCATCTCCGAGGCCGCCGCCCCCCACGGCCTCTATTACGCTCCAGACCCCTCCTCGCAGATCGCCTGCACCATCGGCGGCAACGTGGCGGAAAACGCGGGCGGCGTGCATTGCCTGAAATACGGCCTCACCGTCCACAACGTCCTGGGGCTCAAGATCCTCACCCTGGAGGGCGAACTGCTGGAGATCGGCGGCCAGGCCCTGGACGGAGCCGGCTATGATCTGCTGGCCCTGTATACCGGCTCCGAAGGCCTGCTGGGCCTCATCACCGAAATCACGGTCAAGCTGCTGCCCCGGCCCGCGGCGGTCACCGTCATGCTGGCGGCCTTCCCCAGCATCGCTGCGGCGGCCGAGACGGTCACCCGCATTCTCGCCGCCGGCATCGTGCCCGCCGGCCTGGAACTCATGGACCGGCTGGCGGTGCAGGCAGCCGAAGACTATGTTCATGCCGGTTACCCCCGGGACGCCGCGGCCGTGCTCCTGTGCGAACTGGACGGCGGCGAAGCGGAGCTGGAAGCACAGGCAGGCCACCTGGCCTCCCTCCTGCGCGCCGGCGGCGCACAGGACATCCAGCGCGCCGACACGCCGGAGGAACGCGCCCGCCTGTGGGCCGGACGCAAGGCGGCCTTTCCTGCCGCCGGGCGCCTCGCGCCCGACTATTACTGCATGGACGGGACCATCCCCCGGCGCTGCCTGGCCGAAGTCCTGGAACAGATCGGCCGGTGGTCGGAGGAATACGGCCTGCGGGTGGCCAACGTCTTCCATGCCGGCGACGGCAATCTCCACCCCCTCATCCTCTACGACGCCGCACGGCCGGGAGAACTGGAGAAGGCCGAGGCCTTCGGCGCGCGCATCCTGGAACTCTGCGTGGCCAAGGGCGGCAGCATCACCGGAGAACACGGCGTGGGCGTGGAAAAGCTGGACGGCATGTGTGTCCAGTTCGATGCCGCCGAGCTGAACCAGTTCCATCGCATCAAGGAAGCCTGCGATCCCCTGGGCCTGCTCAATCCAGGCAAGGCCGTCCCCAGCCTGCATCGCTGCGCGGAGCTGGGTGCCATGCACGTACACGGCGGCAAGCTGCCCTTCCCCGAACTCGAACGTTTCTGACCCGCGGCGCGGCGGGGCAATCCCCCTTCAAAAAAGTGGAAATGTGATGATTCACAATGGGTTATCATGAACACCCATGTCCGGACCGATGACCATGGACCGCAGCCAGGCGCTTGCGGAACACATCCGTGCCGCTGCCGGCAAAGGCAAGCCCTTGTGTATCCGGGGCGGGGGCAGCAAATCGTTCTACGGGCGCGAACCGGCGGGCGAACCGCTGGACGTGTGCGGCCACCGGGGGATCGTCAACTATCAGCCGGAAGAACTGATCCTCACCGTGCGCTGCGGCACACCCCTGCACGAGGTGGAAACGACACTCGCGGCCCAAAACCAGATGCTGCCTTTCGAACCGCCCCATTTCGGTCCCCAGGCCACCGTGGGCGGCGCCGTGGCCTGCGGCCTGTCGGGGCCGCGCCGGGCAGGCGCCGGCGCCCTGCGGGATTACATTCTCGGTGTGCGCTGCATCAACGGCCGGGGGGAGATCCTGCGTTTCGGCGGTGAAGTGGTGAAAAACGTGGCGGGCTTCGACGCCGCCCGCCTCATGGCCGGCGCCCTGGGCACACTGGGCGTGCTCCTGGACGTCACCTTCAAGGTCCTGCCCCGTCCGGCCGCGGAACTCACTCTCGCCTTCGAGATGGACGAGGCCCGTGCCATCGAAACCATGAACCGCTGGGCCGCGCAGCCCCTCCCGCTCAGCGCCAGCAGTTTTCATGCGGGGCGCCTGTGCGTGCGCCTGTCGGGCAGCGAAGCATCCCTTGAAGCCGCGCACCGCGCCCTGGGCGGCGAAACGCTGGCGGGGGCCGATGATTACTGGCAGGCATTGCGGGAACATCGCCTGGCGTTCTTTGCCGGTACGCATCCCCTGTGGCGCCTCTCCGTACCGCCCGCCACGCCCCCCCTCAAACTGGGGGAAGAAACCGCCGGGGACACGGAATGGTTTCTGGAATGGCACGGGGCGCAGCGCTGGTTCAGGATCGCCCCGGAAGCCGGAATCGATGCCGGAACCCTGCGCCGCGCCGCGGCTGCCGCGGGCGGGCACGCCACCCTGTTTCGCCACGGCGACCGGACGGGAGAGGTCTTTCATCCCCTGCCGCCCGCCCTGCTGGCCTTGCACAAACGGCTCAAGGCGGCCTTCGACCCCGATGGGGTTCTCAATCCCGGTCGCCTGTATCCTGCATTCTGAGATCCGGCATTCCGATGCTCACCCGACTGCCCGAAACATTCAGCCAGACACCCCAGGGCCGCGAGGCGGAGGCCATCCTGCGCAATTGCGTGCACTGCGGTTTCTGCAACGCCACCTGCCCCACCTACCAGTTGCGCGGCGACGAACTGGACGGGCCGCGGGGCCGCATCTATCTCATCAAGGACATGCTGGAGGGCGACGCGGTCTCGGACCGCACCCGCCGCCATCTGGACCGTTGTCTCACCTGCCTGTCCTGCGAGACCACCTGCCCCTCGGGCGTGCGCTACGGCCAGCTGCTGGAAATCGGCCGTCATGAACTGGAACGGCGCCTGCCCCGCCCCCTCGGCCAACGCCTCCTGCGCCACGGACTGCGCGCGCTGCTCACGCGCCCCCGACTGCTGGGCAGCCTGCTGCCCCTGGGACGGCGGCTGCGCGCCGTCTTCCCCGCCGCCCTGCGCGGCTATCTGCGCCCCGCCCCCCCCATTCCACCCTGGCCGCCCTGGCCGGCGGCCAGGGCAGACCGGCTGCGGCGCGTGATCCTGCTGGAAGGCTGCGCCCAGGCGGCCCTGCGTCCCGATCTCAATGCGTGGACCGCACGCCTGCTGGACCGCCTGGGCATCGCCGTGCTCCGCGCGCCCCGGTCAGGCTGTTGTGGCGCCCTGAGCCACCATCTCGATGCCGTCGAAGAGGCACGGCGTCTCATGCGGGCCAACATCGACGCCTGGTGGCCCCTGCTGGAACAAGAAGGCGCCGAGGCCATCGTCAGCAATGCCAGCGCCTGCAGCCTCATGCTCAAGGACTACCGCCGCCTGCTGGCCGACGACCCGGCCTACCGCGACAAGGCGGCGCACATCGCCTCCCGGGCCCGCGATCTCAGCGAACTCCTTGCCACGGCGGACCTGGCGCCCCTGCGATCCCGGCTGAATACCCGGACCATTGCCTTCCACGCGCCATGCACCCTGCAGCATGGCCTCAAGCTGGCAACCCGGACCGAGGACATCCTGCGCCGCTGCGGCCTGCGCCTCCTGCCGGTGCGCGACCCCCACCTGTGCTGCGGGGCCGCCGGCACCTACAGCCTGCTGCAGCCCGCCCTGTCGCGGCGCCTGCGCGAAAACAAGCTGGCAGCCCTCACCCGCGAAGGTCCCGAATGCATCGCCACGGCCAATATCGGCTGCCTGCTGCACCTCCAGGGCGGCACGGACCTGCCCGTGAAACACTGGCTGGAACTGCTGGCGGAGGAACAGGATCAGGAACCACGCCATCGGCCCGACTGATACACAGGCTGATCCGGCGGGAATCCCCACCCGCCATGTGGATGAAAAACGAACGTTTTTCCCGTATTCTCCGAATTTTCCGTATCAACAAGCACATTCGAGGTCATCATGAAATCCTTTCATCCGCCGCAGCGCACCCTCATGGGGCCAGGCCCTTCCGATGTCCATCCCCGGATCCTGGAAGCCATGTCGCGCCCGACCATCGGTCACCTGGATCCGGCCTTCGTGGCCATGATGGACGAGCTGAAGTCACTCCTCCAGTATGCCTTCCAGACCGAAAACGTCATGACCATGCCGGTCTCCGCACCCGGCTCCGCCGGCATGGAATGCTGTTTCGTCAACCTGGTGGAACCCGGCGAGAAGGTCGTGGTATGCATCAACGGCGTCTTCGGCGGCCGCATGAAGGAAAACGTGGAACGCTGCGGTGCCATTCCCGTGGTGGTGGAGGATGCCTGGGGCAGCGCCGTGGACCCCCAGAAAGTGGAAGACGCGCTGCGTGCCCACCCCGATGCCCGCATCGTGGCCTTCGTCCACGCCGAGACCTCCACCGGCGCCTGTTCCGATGTCAAGACCCTGGTGGAGATCGCCCACCGCCACGACTGCCTCACCATCGTGGATGCCGTCACCGCCCTGGGCGGTATCCCCCTGTATGTGGGCGAATGGCAGATCGACGCCATCTACTCCGGCACCCAGAAATGTCTCTCCTGCACCCCCGGGCTCTCGCCGGTGAGTTTCAGCGAACGGGCGGTGGCAAAGATCAGGCAACGCGAGCGCAAAGTACAGAGCTGGTTCCTGGACCTCAACCTGGTCATGGGCTACTGGGGCGGCGGCAAGCGGGCCTATCATCACACCGCGCCCATCAATGCCCTCTATGCCCTTCACGAGGCCCTGCTCATCCTCCAGGAGGAAGGCCTGGAGAATGCCTGGGCAAGACACCGCCATCATCACGAGGCACTCAAGGCGGGGCTCGAAGCCATGGGCCTGTCCTTCGTGGTCAGGGAGAGCGAGCGGCTGCCCCAGCTCAATGCCGTGCGCATCCCCGATGGGGTGGATGACGCCACCGTGCGCCAGCGCCTGCTGAGCGACTACCAGCTGGAGATCGGCGCCGGTCTGGGAGAGATGGCCGGCAAGGTGTGGCGCATCGGCCTCATGGGCCATGCCTGCAACGCCCGCAACGTCCTGCTCTGCCTCAATGCCCTGGACGATGTCCTGGGCAGCCTGGGCGCCCCCATCGAATCCGGCCGCGCAGTGGCGGCCGCACGCTCAGTACTGCACCCGGGGTCCTGACCAGCCCATCAGCAGCACCAGGCCGGCCGCCAGAAGCCAGGCCAGGGACGGCTCCGTGACGGGGAGCGGGGCCATGCCCCCCTGCCCGCCGCCCTGGACATGACTGCCCGCAGGACGCGCCATGCCGGGACTGTCCTCACCCCAGGCGGCGCCCGCAAGCCACGCCCCGCTGCCGTCATAGGCCCGGTAGACATGCGGGGGCACCTTGCCGTCCACGGGCCCCAGGCGGGTCGCTGCATAGAAGCGGTCTCCCCCCAGGGGGTCGTCCAGCAAGGCGAGGGCATCCAGGATCTCGTCCCAGGGCAGGACATCCAGCACCCCGTCGTCATCGGCATCCAGGTCGTCCCCCAGCGCACCACTGAAGCCGCGCACCAGCAGATGGGTGACATTGTCGCCGTTCTCGAAATTGAGCCCCGTGACCAGATCGGCGGCACCCAGGGAAAAACCGGCTTCGGCGGCCACAAACAGTCCGGTGGCGGAAAGCTGGCGGCCACTCAGCTTCACCACGGCTTCCACGACGCCGCTGCCGCCCGCGCCGTCTCCGATGACGAGGTAGCTCAGGCCGTCCAGAGAAGCGCCCGGCGCGCCGGCCAGTTCGAAGAATTC
The DNA here is from genome assembly GCA_026981935.1 of Gammaproteobacteria bacterium. Taxonomy (GTDB): domain Bacteria; phylum Pseudomonadota; class Gammaproteobacteria; order SZUA-140; family SZUA-140; genus S012-109. The sequence goes on along the minus strand of JALSIC010000077.1, from coordinate 12,447 downwards.
ATCCCGGTCGGCGCCCGGCTGGTCAATGCGGATCTCGTTGATGACCAGCCCCCAGGCCGGGGCAACCCATGCCGGAACGATACCGGCGGTGAACAGAAGAAGCAAAAACGCAGCTTTGACTGTGGACATGACGGACCTCCCTTTCCAAGCAATGACTTCCCTGATAATAATTTGATAATTGCCCTTGCCCGTATCCTTCCCAAATCCTTGCGGGTTACGGACCAGGTCCATTGTCGCCACTTCTGCTTTCCCGTCAAGAGAAAAAGCACGGGAACGGGGAACTTTCGCGGGCCGTCACGGCGTCCAATTCAGGTATAATGCTTGCATTTTTGCGGGCAAGACCCGGGCAGGACTTGCCCGCATCCGGATCCGATTCAAGACACAGGCAGCACCCGACTCCCACGCATGCTCATTTCATGGCTTCGAAACCGGGGCACTGGCACCGGCATGACCAGAATCCGCCTGCTGCTGGCCCTGGCGGCATGCGCGCTGGTGGCTGCAACCCCGGCCATCTCCGGTGAAACGACCGCCCGGGAGCTGCTCGAGGCCATGCGCCTGTTGCGACAGGAAGCCGTGGCGCTGGAGCGGGACCTGCTCCTGCTGGAAGCACCCTCGCAAGCGCTTGCGAGCAACCCATCAACCCATCCCCCCGGTATCGACCCGCGCGAAGGCGCACCCCCAGGCGGGCGGACCCTCTTCCTGTTCCAAGGGGAAGACCCCCATGAGGCCCTCGCCCGGCTGCTGGCAGGGCGGCACCAGACCGGAAGCCGGAACGAAAAACGGCGCGAAAGCGGGGGCGGGGCACCATCTGACCGCCATGCATTGACCTGGGCATTGACCTGGGCATTGACCTGGCTGCAGGCGCTCTACGGCCTGCCGGGCAGCGACGACGACACCCTCGCCCGGCTGCTGCGCGAGGTCCGTCCGGTGGATCAGGCCAGGGCCTGGCTGATGCTGGGGGAACGGCGCTACCGCGAAGGCGACTTCCCGGGCGCGTCGGCCGCCCTGCGACGCGCCATGGGACGGCTGCCCCCGGACCTGCAGCCGCGGGGGGCATTGCTGCTGGCCCAGTCCCTGCTGGCCCAGGGACACAACAGCGAGGCGGCAGAACACCTGCGCGGCATGTCCCCCGCGGTCATGCCATGGGAAGCCTATGGGCGCTACAACCTCGCCGTCGCCCTGCTGGCCCAGCAAAAGACCGCGGACGCCCTGGCCATCCTCGACGCCCTGGGGCAGCAGGCAAGCGATGACGAAGAGCTGGCGGCCCTGCGGGACCAGGCCAACATCACCCTGGGCTTTGCCCGGCTCCGCCTGGGAGACAACGAGGCCGCCCGGACCGCCTTCAATCGCGTCCGGCTCAACGGGCCCTTCTCGTCCCATGCCCTCCTGGGCCTGGGCCGGGCGGCCTGGCAGGCCGGCACGCCCCGCCCGGCCCAGGCCTTCTGGGCACGCCTGGCGGAAAGGGACCCTGCCGATCCCCTCGTCCAGGAAGCCCTGCTGGGCATCCCCCGGAGCCTGTGGCGCCTCAAGTCCCACACCCAGGCCGCCAAGCGCTTCCGCCAGGCGGCCGCGGTCTACGAACGCCAGCTCCTGCGACTCGACCGGCTCATCACCGCCCTGGCCACGCCGGACCGCAAGGGAACGGCCGCTCTGCTGGAAGCGCTGAGCGCTGCCGGAGCGGATAGGCGAACCGCGTGGCGACCCGACCATCCGCTGACCCCCCACCTCTCCGCTCTGCTCGTCGATCACCGCTTCCAGGCGGGGCTGGCACGCCTGCAGGCACTGCAGACTCTGGACCGGCACCTGGCCGACGCCCGCAACCGCCTCGCCGCCTTGCCGGATTCTCCCCGGGCCGCCGCCCTCCTGCAGCGCCAGGCGCATCTCCAGGGCCGTCTGCAGCAGCTGCGCCAGGCACAGTCCGCCCGCCTGGAGAGCCGGATACGGGATGAACTGGCCGCACAGCGCCGGCGGCTCCAGGCTCACCTGATCACGGTCCGCTTCGAACTCGCCCGGCTGCTGGACGAGATGGCGACGGACACGGGAGCCAGCCGGCCATGAGTCTGCCACTGCCCGCCCGTCTCATCCTGTGCGCCTTCGCCGTCCCCCTCCTGGTGACGGCCTGCGCCCAGGCCCCGCAGCGGACGGCGGCGCCCACCGTCAAGACCCTGGAAACCGCCCCCTCCATCATCGTCTACGAACCCAGGAAGCGCATCGACAAGCGCAGGGTCATCGCGGCCTACGAGCAGGTCCTGCAGCTCCCCGTCGACAAAGAACTGCGTCGCTACGTCCTGCGCCGCATCGCCGACCTGCAATTGTCCCTGGCCGAAGAGGCGCGGCGCCGGGGTCAGCCCGTGACCGCACCACTTGCCGCGGCGCTGCGTCGCTACGAGGCCTATCTGCAGGCCTTCCCCGATGCCGAGGGGGACCGCATCCTCTACGAACTCGCCCGCGCCCACCAGGAAGCCATGCTGGGTGAGACGGCGCTGGCCCTGCTCGACCGCCTGGCGCGGGAATATCCCCGCAGCCCGCTCCGGGCCGAGGCCGATTTCCGCCGCGGCGAGCTCCTCTTCGCACTGCGCCGTTTCAGCGCCGCCATCCCGGCTTACGAGGCCGTGATCGCCCGCGGGCCCGAATCCCCCCTGTATACCGAGGCGCTTTACAAAAAGGGCTGGTGCCTGTTCTCCCTGGGGCGCTATGAACAGGGGCTGGACACCTTTTTCACGGTGCTGGACAGCAAGCTGGCACCGGGAGGACGCTTCGTTCGCGAAGCATCCCTGCGCGCCCTGGAAAGCCGGGATCACGCCCTCGTGCAGGACACCCTGCGGGTCATCAACATGAGCTTCACCTACCTCGAAGAACGACGCTCCATCGCCGCCTATCTCAACAGCCGCCGCCAGCGGCCCTATGACGACCTCATCTACGAGGCCCTGGCCCGGCGCTACCTGGAAAAGGCCCGCTTCAGCGACGCCGCCGCCACCTACGCCACCTTCGTCAATCTCAATCCCGGCCATCCCGAGGCACCCTACTACCAGATCAAGGTTTACGAGGTCTATGAGCAGGCGGGTTTCCGCAGCCAGGCCTGGGCGGCGAAACAGGATTTCACCGATCGCTACGGTTTCGAAAGCCCGTTCTGGAAGCAATACGACATCCGCCGCTACCCGCGCGTCGCCGAGGCCCTGAAACGCAATCTCATGGATCTCGCACAGCACTATCACGCCCTGGCCCAGGCCAGCGGGCGCCAGGAGGACTTTGCCCCCGTGGCGCGCATGTACCGCCAGTTTCTGGGCCTCTTCCCCGACGATCCCGCCGCGCCGCGGCTGCGCTTTCTTCTCGCCGAGCTGCTCTACGAGACCGGACGCTACCGGGAGGCCATCGCGGAATACGAACAGACCGCCTATGGCTACCGCCGTCACGACAAGGCGGCGGCAGCCGGCTACGCGGCGCTCGCGGCCCGCTACAAGCTGCGCCCCGAGATCCCGGCGGACCGGCGCGCCGCGTGGGAAGAAGCCATCGTCACCAGCGCCCTGCAGTTCACCGCCCACTTTCCCGACCACCCCGAGACACCCACCGTGCTCACCCGGGTGGCGGAGGACCTGTTCGCCCGCAAGGACTACGGACGGGCCCTCGAGCTTGCGCAGCGCCTCACCCGGCGCAGCCCGCCACCGGGCAGGGCGCTGTTGCGCACCGCCTATACGATCCAGGGACACATCTTTTTCGACCGCAGCGATTTCGAGGCCGCCGCCCGCGCCTACGGGCAGGCACTCGACCAGGGGATGGAAGACGACCATCAGAACATCGTCATCCGGGAACGCCTGGCCGCGGCGCTCTACCGCCTCGGCGAGGCCGCGCGCGCGGCGGGCGAACCGGCACGGGCCGCAGACTATTTTCTGCGCATTCCCCCCATCGCCCCGCCGGCTTCGCCCATCGCCGCCACGGCCCTGCACGATGCCGCAGCGCTCCTCATGTCGCTCGGGCAGTGGTCCCGCGCCATCGCCGCCCTGGAACGCTTCCGCAACCGCTACACCCCGCACCCCCTGGACGACGAGGTGACCCGCAAGCTGGCCCACGCCTATCTCCAGGCCGGGCGCCGCGCCCGGGCCGCGGACGAGTTCCTGCGCATCGGCAGCAGCACGGAGGATGCGGCGCTGCGCCGCGAGGCCCTGTGGCGCGCCGCCCGCCTCTACGACGAAAGCGACCGTCCCCAGGACGCCGCGACCGCCTACCAACGCTATGTGACGGCCTTCCCCGCCCCCCTGGATCAGGCCCAGCAGGCACGCCTGCGTCTTGCCGAGCTGAACCGTGCCCTGGACAATCGTTACCAGCACCGCTACTGGCTGCGGGAGATCATCGCCGCCGACCAGGCTGCGGGCGCCACCCGCACGCCCTACAGCCACGAAACGGCTGCGAGGGCATCCCTGCTCCTGGCGGATGCCCTCGCGGAGGAATTCGAGTCCATCCGCCTCACCGTGCCCCTCAAGGAGAGCCTGGCCGTGAAGAAACGCGCCCTGGACTCGGCGATGGCGGCCTATACCACGGCGCTGGACTTCGGCTTCGCCGACATCAGCACGGCCGCGACCTTCGCCCTGGGCCGGCTCTATCATCGCCTGAGCAGAGACCTGCTGGCCTCCCAGCGCCCGGCGGGGCTCTCCCGCCTGGAACGGGAACAGTACGACATCCTGCTGGAAGAGGAGGCCTACCCCTTCGAGGAAGAGGCCATCCGCTTCCACGAGGCCAACCTGCATCACCTGCGCGACGGCATTTACAACCGCTGGGTGAAATCCAGCCTCAAGGCGCTGGCAGAACTCCTGCCGGCACGCTATGACAAACAGGAGAAAGGAGCCGAGTACGTTGCCATCATCAACTGACAATCCAAGGGGGCGCGGCATCCCCCTCGCCCTGGCAGGACTGCTCGCCGTGCTGCTCGCAGCCTGCGCCACGGCACCCGAGGTCGAGACCACGCCCACGGCCTCCCCGCTGGAGATCAGCGAAGCGGCCAAGCAGCGTTACCAGGAGGCCCTGGCCCTGATGGACGCCGGTCTGCTGGAGCAGGCCCAGGTCATCCTGGAGGAGATGACCCGGGACTATCCGCGCCTGGCCGGACCGCATGTCAACCTGGGCATCATTCACCGCCGCAGCGACCGCCCGGTCCGGGCCGAGCAGGCCCTGCGCAAGGCCATCGAACTGCGGGGGGACAATCCGGCCGCCTACAACGAACTGGGGATCCTGTACCGTGAACTGGGCCGTTTCGAGGAAGCCGAGGCCGCCTACCGCGAGGCCCTCAAGATCGATCCCCGCTATGGCCTGGCCCATCTCAACCTGGGCATCCTCCTGGACATCTACCTGCAGCGGCCGAAGGAGGCACTGACGCACTACGAAACCTATCAGGGACTCCAGGAAAAACCGGACAAGGAAGTCGCCCTGTGGATCGTGGATCTCAAGCGCCGCCTGGATGAAAAACCATGAAAAAAAAGTGGAAAAATCGGAGAAGAAATCGGGGGACACACGAGTGAGCGGGCATGCCATCCCCGCCGGTGGCGGAAAGCTTTTCCCCCGCCTGCTCCTCGTCGTGCTGGTGTTCGCGCCGGCCCTGCGCGCCGCACCGGTCGTGGAAATGGAAGGCACCGCCATCATCGGCGAACAGGAGCGGCCGCGGCTCGAGTTCGACATCCCCTGGCAGAAACTCCCCCCGGCCAAGCCGCCGCAACGCCCCTGGATCCGCCTCGACCCGGTGCAGGCACGCCCGCTGGACCGTGAGCACTTCCGCCAGTGGCTGCGCCTGCAAAGGCCGCCCCCCTCGCCGCCGACACAGTAATCATCTATTTTTCAACTCTCGACGCCCATGAAACGATACAACTCAGCAGGCAAAGGAGAACGGGTATGGACTTTTTCGATTCGGTCGTAGTGTTCTTTCAGAACGGCGGGGTCTTCATGTACCCCATCGTCCTGATCCTCGCCTTCGGTGCCGCCATCGCCCTGGAGCGCTACATCTACCTGGCCTCGGTCAACAGCAGCAACCGCCGTGCCTGGCAGGAGATCATGGCGGCGCTGGCCGACGGCGATTTCAGCAAGGCCCGCGAAGTGGCCGGCCAGTCCCAGGCCGCCATCGCCACCATCCTCGGCTACGGCCTGAGCCGCACGCAGAGCGCGACGCGGCGCGACGAGATCGAGACCGCCATGGAAGAAGGCCTCATGGAGGTGCTGCCGCGCCTGGAGAAACGCACCCACTACCTGGCCACCTTCGCCAACCTGGCCACCCTGCTGGGCCTGCTGGGCACCATCATCGGTCTCATCCAGGGCTTCACCGCGGTGGCCAATGCCAACCCCACGGAGAAGGCCGACATGCTCTCCGCCAGCATCTCGGTGGCCATGAACACCACCGCCTTCGGCCTCATGGTGGCCATTCCCCTGCTCCTGGTCCATGCCCTGCTCCAGACCAAGACCACGGAGCTGGTGGACAACCTGGAGATGTCCGCGGTCAAGTTCCTCAACATCCTCACTGACCAGGCCGGCGCCCGGCGCCAGCAATCCGGCGACCAGGTCTGATGATGAGACGCCGCTGGCGCCGCCACCGCCATCACGAGGCGGAGATGAACATCACCGCCTTCCTGAACCTGATGGTGATCCTGGTGCCCTTCCTGCTCATCACCGCGGTGTTCTCGCGCATCGCCATCCTGGAACTCACCCTGCCTGCCGAGAGCGAGGAGACCCACGCCGAGACACCTCCCCTCCAGCTGGAAATCATCCTGCGCGGTGACCGCATCGAGGTGGCCGACCGCGGTGCCCCCCCCGTGATCATCCCCAATACGGAGGCGCGCCACGACCTCGTCCGCCTGGCCCGCATCCTGCGCCGCATCAAGAACCAAGTGCCGGACAAGACCGACGCGGCCATTCTCGTGGAGCCGGACATCCCCTATGACGACCTGATCCAGGTAATGGACACCGTGCGGGTGGCAGCCGCGCGCAGCGACGACGTGCTCATCAAGGCCGAGCTGTTTCCCGACATCTCCATCGGCGATGCGCCCCCGCGCAGCGCCGGCCGTGAGGACCCGCCATGAAGATGTCGCGGCGCGCCCAGCGCATGGAGCGCACCTACCGGCGCCACAAGGGAAGCACCCAGCTGAATCTGGTGTCCCTGATGGACATCTTCACCATCCTGGTGTTCTTCCTCCTGGTGAACGCCTCGGAGATCGAGGTCCTGCCCAGCACCAAGTCCATCAAGCTGCCGGAATCCATCGCGGAGCAGCGCCCGCGGGAGACGGTCACCGTGATGGTCACGGGCGAGGCGATCCTGGTCATGGGGCGCAAGGTGGCGGACGTGGACACCGTCCTGGCGAGCGATACCGCCCATGTCCCCGCGCTGCAGGAACGCCTGGAGCAGCTTGCACGCAACCGCCGTCCCGGCGCCGGCGACCGCCCCGAGGTCAACATCATGGCCGACCGCAAGACGCCCTACCGTCTGCTGCGCAAGATCATGCTCAGTTGCACCCGGGCCCAGTACGGGCAGGTCTCCCTCGCCGTGCTGCAGAAATACAGCGGGGACGATGGCTGAGCACGAGTCCGTCCAGACACCGCCGGCGCGCGATCCCTACTATCACCGCTGGTGGGCCGCCCCGCCGGAAGAGGAGCGCCGTTTTCGCCGCATTCTCTGGGCGATGCTGCTCCTGGCGCTGGCGCTGGGGAGCACCATCCCCTTGCTCCCCACGCCGGAGATCGACCGCTTCGCCGCCCCGGAGATTCCGCCGCGCATCGCCAAGCTCATGGTACAGCAGCAGCCACCCCCCGAAATCAGGGAACAGGCACCGCCCGAACCGGCACCGGAACCCGAACCGGAGCCAGAGCCGGAACCGACGCCGGAACCCGAAGAGACGCCGCCCCGCGGGGAAGAAACGCCGTCCCCCGAGCCCGTCCCTACGCAGGTCCCCCAGGCGCAGGATGTGGAAGCCGCGCGCAAGAAGGCGGCCCGCTCCGGGCTGCTGGCCCTGCGCAGCGAACTGGCGAGCCTGCGCAGCGGCTCCAGCGAGATCCTGAAGAAGCTGGAACAAAAACCGCGGCCGCGGAAGCAGACCGGCGCGGCACCGGTCATCACGGCGCCGCCCTCGGTGCTGGAGAAAGCGGTCACCCGAACCAGCGGCGGCATCGACACCAGCCGGCTCAGCCGCGAGACCGGTGACACACAACTGGCGGAACACGAGGTGGAGCAGGTCGTCAGTCCCGGTGATGCGGCGCCGCCCGCCGCGCAGGCCCGGCCCGCCCGCAGCAACGAGGAGATCCAGCTGGTCTTCGACCAGAACAAGGGCCGCCTCAACACCCTCTACAACCGCGCCCTGCGCAGGAATCCCGCCCTTGCGGGCAAAGTGGTCCTGCGCCTGACCATCGCCCCCTCGGGCGAGGTCACCGCCTGCGAAGTGATCTCGAGCGATCTGCAGGACCCGCGCCTGGAACGCAAGCTCGTGGCCCGGGTGCTGCTCTTCGACTTTGGCGCCAAGGACGTGCCGGAGATCACCATCGACTACCCGCTGGAGTTCTTCCCCGGCGGTTGAGCGCCCGGACCGGCTGACAAAATCAGGACTGCCGGCGGGCCACCCACGCCTGCCACATCCGCCGATATGCCGCTTCCAGGGCCCGCGCCAGGCCGCACCCGTCGCACAGGGGCGAGGCCGCCATGCGCTGGCGCAGCCCGCGGCGCAATGCCGCGCGCCGCGCCGGATCCCGCGCCAGCCTCAGTGCGATATGAAAATAGTCCTCCTCGTCGCATGCCACCAGCTCCTCCAGCCCCAGGGCATGGAGCATGCTGGCCCCCTGGCGTTCGATGAAACGTTCCCCCGCCAGGGTGACCACCGGCACGCCCATCCACAAGGCATCCGCCGTGGTGGCCCCGCCGGTACGGGGAAAGGGATCGAGGGCGATATCGACCTCGCCGTAGGCCCGCAGATAATCCCGGCTGGCAGGCTGCAGCATGAGGCGCCCGGGCTCGATTCCCTGCCCGGCGAAGGCCGTCTGGACATGGCGCCGAAAAACCTCGCTGCGCAACTGCCGGGTCTTGAGGAGGAGGCGGCTCTCCGGCAGGGCCTGCAGCAATCGGCTCCACAGGCGGATCACCCGCGGCGTGAGCTTGGCCAGGTCGTTGAAACTGGCAAAGGTCAGGGCTGCCTCCCCCGCACGCGGCACCACCGCCGGTGCCTCGTGCGGCGGCTGGTAACACAACCAGCAACGCGGCAGGCGGTGGATGGTCTCCACGGCCTCTTCCGCCGTCTCCGCAGGATGAAGGATCTCGTCGGTGATCCAGTAATCCATGGCGGCAAGTCCCGTGGTGGCGCAATAGCCCAGATACGTGACCTGTACCGGCGCGGGCCTGTGCGCAAAGGTGACCAGGCGGTTGTCCGCGGTGTGGCCGGCGAGATCGACGAGGATGTCGATCCCGTCCTCATGAATACGCCGGGCGAGGGCGGGCTCATCCAGGTCCGCCACGTCGCGCCAGTGGGGCACCAGCTCCCGGAGGCGCCGGGTCACGGCATCGGGCTGCGCCACCGCGGCATAGCAATAGACCGTCACCTGCGCGGGATCGTGATGGCGCAGCACCGGCTCGAGGAAGACCGCCACGGGATGCTCCCGCAGATTCGCGGATACGTAACCCACGCGCAGGCGTCGTCCGGGCGCCGGCACGTTGCGGTGCTCAAAAGTCCGTGCCTTCTCCGGCCCGCCGTGCACCCGGTCCCAGGCCCGGTGTTCGTCGAGCAGTTCCCGGGGGGAACACAGGACGTAATAACTGAGATGAAACAGGAGATTGCTGCGCGCCTCGCGATGCGCAGGGTCGCGGCGCAGGGCCTCCCTGTAGCATTGCACCGCCGTCTCGATCTGCAGCAGATCACGGCGCACATTGCCCAGGTTATGGTGATACATGGCCGTCTGGGGATGGAGGCGCACGGCGGTCGCCAGGTAGTGTTCGGCCTGCTCCAGCCAGCCCAGCCTGTAACAGAGGTTACCCAGATTGTTGAAGGCCTGGTAGAAGCCGGGATCCGCGGCAATGGCCCGGCGATAGTATTGCACCGCCTCGCCGGGCCGGCCCCGCATCGTCTCCAGCCTGCCGAGATTGTAGGCCGCCACGGCGTCGTCCTCGCGCAGGTCGAGGACCCGCCGAAAGGCCTGTGCCGCCCGGCTCAGACGCCCGCCGGCGACACAGGCACTGCCCAGCGCGAACCAGGCCTCGGGATCCGAGGGTGACCGGCGGCACTGGGTCTCGCACACCTGCACCGCCTCGCGCCACCGACCGGCAGCCAGCAGGCGCTGGATCTCATCCTGTACAAGGGACTCCAATGTTGCGTCTCCAGGACAAAAGGGGGCATGACTGTTCCCCGCAGCCCTTCATGATACACGCCCCTGACGGCCCGGACCTTTCTACCGTTCGTAGCCCTCCAGCACCTCTCTCGGCAGGCGACGACGCAACACACGCTCGATGTTCCGCAGCTGGCCGTGCTCATCATCGCTCACCAGGGAAACCGCTTCCCCCGTACGCCCGGCACGTCCCGTACGACCGATGCGATGGACATAGTCCTCGGGCACCTGGGGCAGCTCGTAATTGACCACATGGGGCAGGTGGTCGATGTCCAGCCCCCGCGCGGCGATGTCCGTGGCCACCAGCACCCGCAACCGCCCCTGCTTGAAATCCGCCAGCGCCCGGCTGCGCGCCCCCTGGCTCTTGTCACCGTGAATCGCCGTCGCCTGCAGACCGTCCTGCGCCAGCTGCCGGGCCAGGCGGTCGGCGCCGCGACGGGTGCGCGTGAACACCAGTACCTGGCGCCAGTCGCGCGAGCCGATCATGTGGCTCAACAATGCGCGCTTGCGGGACCTGGCGACGGGATGCACCACCTGATCGATGCGTTGCGCCGCGCCGACGTCGCGCGCGATTTCCAGGCAGACAGGATTACTGAGCAGGCCATTCGCAAGACGCCTGATCTGAGGCGAGAAGGTCGCGGAAAACAACAGGCTCTGGCGTGTCCCTCGCGGCGGCATGAGATCCAGGATACGCCGGATGGCCTCGATGAAGCCCATGTCCAGCATCCGGTCGGCCTCGTCGAGCACCACCACCTCCACGCCCGAGAGATCCACCGTCCCCCGGGTCACATGATCCAGCAGGCGCCCCGGCGTCGCCACCACGATATCCACGCCGCGGCGCAGGCGCATCACCTGCGCGCGGATCTTGACGCCCCCGAAGATCACCGCGTATTGCAGGGGCAGATGCCGGCCGTAGTCGCGCAGGCTCTCCCCCACCTGGGCGGCCAGCTCCCGGGTGGGCGCCAGCACCAGGGCGCGTGGCCGGCGACTGCCGCCAGGGCCGGCCCGCGTTGTCATGAGGCGCTGCAGCAGCGGCAGCGTGAAGGCGGCCGTCTTGCCCGTACCGGTCTGGGCACAGGCCATCACGTCACGCCCCTGCAGAACAGGGGGGATGGCCTGGGATTGAATGGGAGTGGGTTCGGTGTAGCCCTGCTCGCCCACGGCGCGCAGCAGCCCGGCCGCAAGGCCAAGGGTTTCGAATGACATATGTAAATTGCTCCAGTCTTGCCCGCCCCGCAGCGACATCGATCCGCAGGACACCGGTCCGGGCGATCAAGAAATCCCCGGTGATGCAAAAGGAGCAAACAACGCGAGAACGGATGCCGGCCGGTCGGGCATCCAAGACCCGTGCAGTCTACTAAGACAATCGATAGTAAAGCAACCTTACAGAGCGACCCAGGCGTTCCGGATCAAGGCGCGGCCCGCAGGGAATGGCTGGCCCTTTCCAAGGGTCGCAACGCCGAGCCGGGACGCCTGGGCCGCTCCCTCCGGGCGGGCGGTCGGGCGGCCATTCGCGGTGCTGCGGCGGCTTGTCATAAGCGCGCTATGGCGGCGCCGCCGCGCCTTGCGACTGACCGCCCAGCCACCCGCTGAAGGTCGCTTTACTGTCGATTGTCTTAGTATCAGAAAAGCACCGGAAAAACACGCCGCGGTATCGACAAACATGGGTAGCCCGCATGGAGCGGAGCGAAAGCGAAACGCGTCTTGGATTGTGTTTCTCCCCGGATGCCGGCCCTCGGTCAACACTGCAAGTCATGATGGTTGAGGTTTGTTGCCTTCAGTTTGTCTTTCCAGGTGACACCAGTCAGCCAAGTGATACCTGTCATTTCGAGCGCGGCGGGAAATAACAGTATCCCTGTCATTTCGAGCGCAGCGAGGAATCTTGGCGGCAGTGGTGCAGGATTTCCCCCTGCGGTCAAAATGACACTACTTTGTCATTCCGAGCGCAGCGAGGAATCCGAAGCCGCTGGTGCAGGATTTCTCCCTTTGGTCGAAATGACAAGGGAGTATGGTCGAAATGACAGGGAATATGGTCGGAATGGCAAGGGAGTACGGTCGGAAGGACAGGAGCCGCGGTGGGAATACATTATTGTTGTCATTTCGAGCACAGCGGGA
>JALSIC010000076.1 GCA_026981935.1 Gammaproteobacteria bacterium | reverse complement strand
GGCCAGCGGTCCCAGTCGCTGCGGGGAATGTGGGGCTCGAACGCGGAGACCTGAAAGTAGTCTTCCACGTCCACGCTCAGGGCGTTGACCGGGGTCATGGGAACCACTCGTCGATGATGGACACGATGCGCTCGGCCGCCTTGCCGTCCCACAACGCCGGAATCCTTCCCCGCTTGCCACCGGTTTCGAGAACGTCGGCGACGCAGGCGCGGATACGCTCCGGATCCCGGCCCACGATGGTGTTGGTGCCCTCGGTCACGGTGACGGGCCGTTCGGTATTGTCCCGCAGGGTCAGGCACGGCACCCCCAGAGCGGTGGTCTCCTCCTGCAGACCGCCGGAGTCGGTGAGCACCAGGCGGGCATCCTTCACCAGTCCCAGCATCTCCAGATAACCGAGGGGAGGCAACACGGCCACGTTCGCTTCCCGCAGGCGGCTCTGCAGCCCGAAGCCTTCGATCCTGGCGGCCGTGCGCGGATGACAGGGAAACACCAACGGCAGGCGGCAGCTGATCTCCGCCAGCACGGTCAGCAACCGGCTCAACACGTCGGAATCGTCCACGTTGGCCGGCCGGTGCAGGGTCAGGACGGCATAGTCTTCGGGCAGATCGTGGCCGAAGCGGGCCAGGGTCCGGGCGGCCGGCTCGGCTCGTTCCAGGTGGGCGAGCAGGGCGTCGATCATCACGTTGCCGACGAAGTGGATCCGCTCCGGCGCGATGCCCTCCCGGCGCAGATTGGCCTCCGCCGCCTTCTCGGTGGTGAACAGCAGATCGGAAAGCTGGTCGGTGAGGATCCGGTTGATCTCCTCGGGCATGGTGCGGTCACCACTGCGCAATCCAGCTTCCACGTGGATCAGCGGCACCTGCTTCTTGGCGGCCACCAGGCCGCAGGCGATGGTGGAGTTGACGTCCCCCACCACCAGCACCGCCGCCGGTTTCACTTCGTCGAGCACCGGCTCGAAACGCTGCATGATCTGGGCGGTCTGCCAGGCGTGGGTGCCGGAACCGACCTCCAGGTCCACGTCCGGTTCGGGAATGCCCAGTTGACGGAAGAAGGCATCCTTCATGGCCTCGTCGTAGTGCTGGCCGGTATGGACCAGATAGGGTTCCAGGCGGGGGTGGTCACGCAGGACCGCATGAATCGGAGCGATCTTCATGAAGTTGGGCCGGGCCCCCACCACACAGGCCAGACGCAGCCGCCTCATGCCTGCTCCTCCTCGGCGGCCCGCCCTTCTTCGGATGCCGAAGGAACCACAGGCGTCATGGTCTCGCCCAGGTTATAGGAGGCGTCCATGTCCAACTGGAGCAGGATCGCCTTGCGCAGCAGGGCGCGCTCGTGCTCGACGATGCGCTGCAGCTCCGCCACGGTACGCTCCAATTTCTCGATCCGCTCGATCAGGGGGACGGAACCGGCGGGCAACGGCTCGACCGGCCGCCGTGGATTGACGAACACCGGACTGACCACCTCGTCGCTGGAGGCTTGCGCTTCGTCGGCTTCCGGGGCCTCCTCCCGAAGTTCCTGCACCACGCTCTGCACCACCCCGGCGTCGATCCGGTGGAGTTCTTCCAGATAGGAAAACAACAGCAACCGATCGCACAGGGTATTGACGATCCGGGGAATCCCCTTGGTGTACTGATGAATGGGAACGAAAGCCTCTTCCTCGAAACGGGGGTCCTCTTGCCAGCCGGCCAGTTTCAACCGATGCAGGATATAGGCCCGGGTCTCCTCCAGCGTCAGCGGCCGCAGATGATAGGTGGCGATCACCCGCTGACGCACCTGGGTCAAG
>JALSIC010000075.1 GCA_026981935.1 Gammaproteobacteria bacterium | reverse complement strand
TTCAGGCAGGCGCCGGCTCGGTGTTGCGGCACTTGGCAAGGGCCGGGCCATTCCCTGCGTGCCGCGCCTTGATCCAGCGCCTGCCTGAAACGCTGAACACGATATATATTGTTGCCGGGTTAATAACACGCGCCTGCCGTATAATCCTCTATCATGCAAGTTTCTGCTCCTTCTTCCGCGCCGGTCCGCGTCAAGATCTGCGGCATCACCCGTCCTGAGGATGGCCTGGCAGCGGCCCGCCTGGGCGCCGATGCCATCGGCCTCGTGTTTCATGCCGCGAGCCCCCGTTGCGTGACACCGGCCCGGGCGCGCGCCATTGTCCGGGTCTTGCCACCTTTCGTGACCACTGTGGCCCTGTTCGTGAATGCCGCCGAGGGGGCGATTCGCGAGGTCCTGGACCAGGTGCCGGTGGCGCTGCTGCAGTTCCATGGCGACGAGGCGCCGCAGGAGTGCACGCGCTACGGCCTGCCTTATATCAAGGCACTGCGCATGGCGCCGGACCTGGATGTGAGGGCGGCGGCCGCTGCCCATGTCGAAGCCGCGGGCATCCTGCTGGACAGCTACCGGCCCGGCGTGCCCGGGGGGACCGGTGCCGTTTTCGACTGGCAACGGGTGCCCCGGGACCTGGGGCGCCCCGTCATTCTCGCCGGCGGACTCGACGCGGACAATGTCGCTGAGGCCATTGCCGTGGCGCGTCCCTATGCCGTGGATGTCAGCGGAGGCGTGGAAAGCAGGAAAGGGATCAAGGATGCTGCTAAAATAGCCGCCTTTATCGCCCGTGCCCGGGGGACGGCGACGGCAACGGGGTATCCCGGGACGGAAGCCGGGCCATGAACGACACGACGAACAGGCTGCAAAAACAAAGATGAGCGAATCCTCGGTGAATATCGCCCGTCATCGGGAGCTGGACCTCATGGCCCAGCCCGATGAGCACGGCCATTTCGGCGCCTATGGCGGCCGCTTCGTCGCCGAGACGCTCATGGCCCCGCTCGAAGAACTGCGCCATGCCTACGAGCAATACCTGCAGGATCCCGGTTTTCTCGCCGAGCTGGACGAAGAGCTGCGCCAGTACGTGGGCCGCCCCACGCCCCTGTATTTCGCCCGGCGCTGGAGCGAACACCTGGGCGGGGCCCGTCTCTATCTCAAGCGCGAGGACCTCAACCACACCGGTGCCCACAAGGTCAACAACACGGTGGGGCAGGCCCTGCTGGCGCGCCGCATGGGCAAGAAACGGGTGATCGCCGAGACCGGTGCCGGCCAGCACGGGGTGGCCACGGCCACCGTGGCGGCCCGTTTCGGCATGAGCTGCGTGGTCTACATGGGGGCCGAGGATGTGCGGCGCCAGGCCATCAACGTCTATCGCATGCGCCTGCTGGGCGCCGATGTGGTGCCCGTGGAGTCCGGTTCCCGTACCCTCAAGGATGCCCTCAACGAGGCCATGCGCGACTGGGTGACCCATGTGGATGATACCTTCTATATCATCGGTACCGTCGCGGGGCCCCATCCCTACCCCGTCATGGTGCGCGACTTCCAGGCCGTCATCGGCCGCGAGACGCGCGAGCAGATCCTCAAGCAGGCGGGACGCCTGCCCGATGCGCTGGTGGCCTGCGTGGGTGGCGGTTCCAACGCCATCGGCCTGTTTCACCCCTTTCTGGAGGATGACGTCGCACTCCATGGCGTGGAAGCGGCAGGCGAGGGGCTGGCCAGCGGGCGTCATGCCGCCCCCCTGTGTGCCGGGCGCCCCGGCGTGCTGCACGGCAACCGGACCTATCTCATGGAGGACGACGACGGCCAGATCATCGAGACCCATTCCATCTCCGCCGGCCTCGATTATCCCGGGGTCGGGCCGGAACACGCCCTGCTCAAGGATTGCGGCCGTGCCCGGTACGTGGCCGTGACCGATGCGGAGGCCCTGGCCGCCTTTCACGACCTGAGCCGGCTGGAAGGCATCATGCCCGCCCTGGAATCCAGCCATGCGCTGGCCCATGCCGCCAGGCTCGCCGTGGAGATGGGCCGTGATGGACTCATCGTGGTCAATCTCTCCGGGCGCGGCGACAAGGACATCCACACCGTGGCGGCCCACGAGGGGATCGAGGTATGAGCCGGATTGCGGCCTGCTTCGAGGGACTGCGCGCCGCGGGGCGCACGGCGCTCATCCCCTTCGTCACCGCGGGCGATCCCCGCCCGGCGGTCACGGTGCCCCTGATGCGCGCCATGGTGGCGGCGGGCGCCGACCTCATTGAACTGGGTGTGCCCTTCTCCGATCCCATGGCAGACGGGCCGGTGATCCAGCGCGCCAGCGAGCGCGCCCTGCGCCACGGCGTCAGCCTGCGCCGGGTGCTGGAGATGGTGCGGTCCTTCCGCGAGCAGGATGCGCAGACGCCCGTGGTCCTGATGGGCTACCTCAACCCCATCGAGGTGATGGGCTACGAGACCTTCGCGACCGCCGCCGCGGCCGCGGGCGTCGATGGCGTGCTGACGGTGGACATGCCTCCGGAAGAGGCCACCGGCTATGCCGCGGCCCTTGCGGAGGCGGACCTGGATCCCATTTTCCTGATCGCGCCCACCACCACCGACGCGCGCCTGGCGCGTATCGCGGCCATGGCGCGTGGCTTCGTCTATTACGTCTCGCTCAAGGGCGTCACGGGCGCGGCCAGCCTGGACGTGGCGGTGGTGACGGCGCGACTGGCACACATCCGCCGTTTCACCTCCCTGCCCCTCGGCGTCGGTTTCGGCATCAAGGATGCCAGGGCGGCGGCGCGCATCGGCCGGTGCGCCGATGCCGTGGTGGTGGGCAGCGCCCTGGTGAGCCTGATCGAAGCGGCCGGGGATGACGAGGCGCGCTGCCGGCAGGAGGTGACAACCCTGCTGGCCGGGATGCGGGCCGCCCTGGATGCATCCCCTGCGGATACGCCTGCAGCGGACAGAGCGGGCGGCGAGGCGCGCGATGAGAAAGCCGCGGAGACACGGAGCCAGGCGACATGAGCTGGTTCGAAAGACTGCTGCCCTCCAAGATCCGCACCGAGGGAGGCAAGAAGAAGGCGGTGCCCGAGGGCCTGTGGACCAAGTGCGAAGGCTGCGGCCAGATTCTCTATCGTGCCGAACTGGAACGCAGTCTCGAGGTCTGTCCCAAGTGCGCCTTTCATCACCGCATCGGGGCGCGCCGCCGCCTGGATATCTTTCTCGATGCGGAACCGCGCGAGGAAATCGGCGCCGAAATCGAACCGGTAGACATCCTCAAGTTCAAGGATTCCAAGAAATACAAGGACCGCCTGGCCCAGGCGCAAAAGGCCACGGGGGAGAAAGATGCCCTGGTGGTATTGCATGGCCGGCTCCTGGGGCGGCCGCTCGTGGCCTGTGCCTTCGAGTTCGGTTTCATGGGCGGATCCATGGCCTCGGTGGTGGGGGAGCGTTTCGTGCGCGCCGTCAACCGCTGCCTCGAAGAGGAGATTCCACTGGTCTGTTTTTCCGCCAGCGGCGGGGCGCGCATGCAGGAGGCACTCATCTCCCTGATGCAGATGGCCAAGACCAGCGCCGCGCTGGCACGCCTGGGTGAGAGGGGCGTGCCCTACATCTCCGTGCTCACCGATCCCACCATGGGCGGCGTCTCGGCGAGCCTGGCCATGCTGGGGGACATCCATATCGCCGAACCCAAGGCCCTCATCGGTTTCGCCGGCCCGCGCGTCATCGAGCAGACCGTGCGCGAGAAACTGCCGGAGGGATTCCAGCGCAGCGAATTCCTGCTGGAACACGGTGCCATCGACATGATCGTGGACCGGCGCGAGATGCGCGACCGCATCGCCCGCCTGCTCGCCATGCTGGCGCCCTGGCAGCCGCCGGAAGCCACGGCTGAGGCAGGCGAGGTGCCCGAGGCGCCTGAAGCGCCTGAAGCTTAGGATGGGGTGGAGACGCGTGATGCATGATGCAGGGGGTCGGGCAGCGGGGCGGGCAGACAGTTCACCCGTCACCCATCACCTAATAACACCATAATTCATCCCTGATCCATGCATTTTCCCTCCCTCGACCAGTGGCTGGCCTGGCTCGAGACCCTGCATCCCCGCGAGATCGATCTGGGGCTGGCGCGGGTGCGCCGGGTCTGGAACCGTCTCGGGGCGCCCGCGCCCGCCCCCCATGTCGTCACGGTGGGCGGGACCAACGGCAAGGGCAGCAGTGTCGCCTTCCTGGAGGCCATATTGACGGCGGCGGGCCAGCGGGTGGGTGCCTATACCTCGCCGCATCTGCTGCGCTACAACGAACGGGTGCGCGTGGCCGGTGAAGAGGTGGAAGATGGCCTCCTGTGCGAAGCCTTTGCGCGGGTCGATGCGGCGCGGGAAGACGTTTCCCTGACCTATTTCGAGTTCGGCACGCTGGCGGCCCTGGACATCTTCGCGCGCGCGGATCTGGACGTGGCCCTGCTGGAGGTGGGCATGGGCGGACGGCTCGATGCCGTCAACATTGTCGATGCGGATGTGGTCCTGGTGACCGCGGTGGCTCTGGATCACCAGGCGTGGCTGGGGAGTGACCGCGAGGCCATCGGTTACGAGAAGGCGGGCATATTCCGCCCTGCACGGCCCGCGGTGATCAGTGATCCGGACCCGCCGGCCTCCCTGATCGGGCAGGCCCGGACCATGGGCACGCCGCTCTTTCGCATAGGGCACGAGTTTCATTACGACCGTCCTCGCGAAGGGGCGGTCTGGCACTGGCGCGGCGCCGGACAGTCTCTCGACGGGCTGCCTCTGCCGGCGCTGGACGGGGACTGGCAGTTGCAGAACGCCGCCGGTGCGCTGATGGTGGTGGAACGACTGGATCCGGTGCTGCCGGTGGACCGGGCGGCCATCGAAAGGGGGTTGCGGACGGTGCGCGTGCCGGGGCGCTGCCAGCGCTTCCTCGTCGACGGCGTCTCCTGGATGGTGGATGTCGCCCACAACCCGCATGCCGCGGCTGCTCTGGCGGACCTGTTGCTGCGCGAGGCGGTGCAGGGCAAGACCCACGCGGTCTGCGCCGTGCTGGCGGACAAGGACGTTGCGGGTATCTGCCGCGCCATGGCGCCGGTGGTGGATGTCTGGCACATCGCCGGGCTGGATGTGGCCAGGGGGGCGCCGGCGACCGTGCTGGGAGAGGCCCTGGCGTCTGTCGGCGTGCCGGCGCCGCAGGTCCATGCGTCCGTCGAGTCGGCCTGTGCTGCGGCAGCCGCCCGGACAGGCAGCGGTGACCGGATCGTGGTGTTCGGATCCTTTCATACGGCGGCCTCTGTTTTGCCCCTGCTGGCGGAAGCGGTTTTTGGGGTACAATCGGACTCGCCATGAGCGCCGCCCGACACAGCACCGATTCCAGCGACGATACCCAGCCTCCGTACAATCCCCGTCACCGCCTGGTGGGTGCCCTGGTGCTGCTGGCCCTGGCAGTGATATTCCTGCCCGTGGTGCTGGACTTCCGCGGCGAGTTCGAAGAGAGAATGGATGCTGATGCCATCCCTCCCAAGCCGGATGACTTCAAGGTGGAGATCCTGCCGCTCGAGCCACCGCCGGAGGCCACTGTGCCGCCACCTGCCCCTGCTCTGGCGCGCAAGCCTTCGCAAGGGCCGGCGGCCGGATCCGGGGCGGTTGCAGATACGGCCGGCGCGCCGTCCAGGGAGGAAAAGGCAGCCGCTGCAGCCACGGTTGAGAACAAAACCGCTGCTCCCCGTCCCGCCACGGCTGAAGAAAGCCCGGTCATAACCCAGGTGGAAACCCCGGCAGAAACCCCGGCGGAAATCCCGGCTCGTCCGGCAGCAAAGACGCCTGCCACACAAGCGGCCACCCGGGAAGTCCCCCCCCGTCCCGCGCCGCAGCGCAGCGGCAATGCGAAACAGGAGAGGCCGCAGGTGGCCGGACCGCCTCCGCGCCTGAAGGCCGGGTGGGTGGTGCAGGTGGGCAGTTTTTCTTCCCGGCGCAATGCACGCCGCCTGCGTGACCGCCTGGACAAGGCAGGGTTCGAGAGCTTTCTCGGAGAGTTTCGCATGGACGGCAGGCCGGCCTACCGCGTCCTGGTGGGGCCGGTGGCCAGGCAGGGCGAGGCGGAAGCCCTGCGCACCCGCCTGGGGAAGCAGGCCGGGGTCAAGGGCATCGTGATGCGCTACCGGCAGGGCGACTGAGATTGCGCCGAAACCCCATGGCCATGGAAGAAAGGGCAGGGGAAGATGGGCGCTGCCGCGACAGGGTGGTAAAATATATTCTTTTTGAGGTTTTCCAGGTTCTCCGGAGATGGGCGGCAGGAGCAGCAGCAGTCTGGGCGGCAGCGATGCGGCCGCAGTGAGCCATCGTCATGGTGTGGCTTGATTACGCCCTGTTGGGCGTGATGCTGCTCTCGGCCCTGCTGGGCCTGCTGCGGGGGCTGGTCAAGGAGGCCTTGTCGCTGGGGGGGTGGGTGCTGTCCTTCTGGGCGGCCATGCGCTTCGGCGGGGACGCCGCCGCCTATCTGGAAGGGCATGTCGCGATTCCGGAATTGCGCCAGGCAGGGGCCTTTCTCGGGGTGTTCATGACGGTCCTGCTGGTCGTGGCCCTGGTGGCAAAGCTGCTGAGCAGGGTGGTGCGGGCCAGCCCCCTGAGCGGTTTCGACCGTGGCATGGGGCTGCTCTTCGGCCTGGCGCGGGGCATGATCCTGATCATGGTGGTCGTGGTGCTGGGCGGGCTGACACCGCTGGCCGAGACGCCCGCGTGGCAGGCGTCTCTGACGGTCTCCTACCTGCAGGGGATCGCGGCATGGGTGATGGAGCAGATGGGACTGAAACTCTCGACGCTGCTGCCCGCCTGAGACAATCCGGTTCCAGAAGCAATCCACTGGGGAGCGACTGAAATATGTGCGGTATCATCGGCATGGTTTGCAAGACCCGTGTCAATCAGGCCATCTATGACGGCCTGACGGTATTGCAGCATCGCGGTCAGGATGCAGCCGGCATCATGACCTGCGAGGGACGCAAGCTCTACCTGCGCAAGGACAACGGCCTGGTCCGGGACGTGTTCAAGACCTCCCACATGATCAACCTGCGGGGCAACTGCGGCATCGGCCACGTGCGTTACCCCACCGCCGGCTGTGCCTCGCCCTCCGAGGCACAACCCTTCTATGTCAATTCGCCCTACGGCATCGCCCTTGCGCACAACGGCAATCTCACCAATGCCGAGCAATTGAAGGACGAACTCTTCCGCGACGACCGGCGCCATATCAACACGGAGTCCGACTCCGAGATTCTCCTCAACGTCTTTGCCCATGAACTGCAGCAATCGGGCAAGATGGTGATCGACGAAGCGGACGTGTTCGATGCCGTGGCCGGTGTGCACCGCCGTTGCCGCGGCGGCTATGCCGCCATCGCCATGATTGCGGGATACGGGATCCTGGGGTTCCGCGATCCGTATGGCATCCGTCCCATCGTCTTCGGCAAGCGCGAGACGGCCCAGGGCACCGAATACATGATCGCCTCCGAGAGCGTGGCGCTGGACGTGCTGGGCTTCGACCTCGTGCGTGACATCGCGCCCGGGGAGGCGGTCTTCATCACCATGGACGGCAGTCTTCATACCCGCCAGTGTGCGGACCGGCCGGTGCGCTCGCCCTGCATCTTCGAATATGTCTATCTGGCGAGGCCCGACTCCATCATCGACAACATCTATGTCTACAAGGCGCGGCTGCGCATGGGCGAGCGCCTGGCGCGCAAGATCCTGCGGGAATTTCCGGACCATGACATCGACGTGGTGATCCCCATCCCCGACACCAGCCGTACCGCCGCCCTGGCGCTGGCCAATGCCCTGGGCGTCAATTACCGGGAGGGATTCATCAAGAACCGCTATATCGGCCGTACCTTCATCATGCCCGGCCAGCAGCTGCGCAAGAAATCGGTGCGCCAGAAGCTCAATGCCATCGATATCGAGTTCATGGGCAAGAACGTCCTGCTGGTGGACGATTCCATCGTGCGCGGCACCACCTCCCAGCAGATCATTCACATGGCCCGCGAGACCGGCGCCAACAAGGTGTATTTCGCCTCGGCCGCGCCGCCGGTGCGCTATCCCAATGTCTATGGCATCGACATGCCGGCGGCGAAGGAACTCATCGCCCATGGGCGCAGCGAGGCGGAGGTGGCCCGTCTCATCGGCGCCGACCGCCTGTTCTACCAGGACCTGGAGGACCTCGTGGAGGCCGTCAGCAAGGAGCGGACCAAGGTACAGCGCTTCGACACCTCCTGTTTCAGCGGGGAATACATCACCGGCGATGTGAGCAGCGAATATCTGAGCCGCATCGAGGCGCAGCGTTGCGACGAGAACAAGCGGATCGACCCGCCGGAGGGCGGGCGTGACGTGATGGGGCTGTAAAGCAGGCACGCCGCCCCCGCGCGCGAAGGGGCATTGCAGGCCGGAGGAGAACATCGTGGCCAGACAGAATTCGGAAGACAGATCGACACGCTGGGAACTTGGTACCCGTGGCATACGCAGCGGACAGCGGCGCACGCCCGAGGGGGAACAGGCCGAGCCCATCTTCACCACCTCCAGCTTCGTTTTCTCCAGCGCCGCGCAGGCCGCGGCCCGGTTTTCCGGCGAGGAGCCGGGCAATGTCTATTCCCGCTTCACGAATCCCACGGTGCGCACCTTCGAGGAGCGGCTGGCGGCCATGGAGGGCGGGGAGCGCTGCGTGGCCACGGCCTCGGGCATGGCGGCCATTCTCAGTACCTGCCTGGGCCTGTTGCGCAGCGGCGACCACATCGTCGCGGCGCGGGGCATCTTCGGCAGCACGGCGCTCCTGTTCAGCAACATTCTCGCCCGCTTCGGCATCGAGACCAGTTTCGTGTCGTTGACGGATCTTTCGGCCTGGGCGTCGGCGATGCGGCCCGCCACCCGCATGCTGTTTCTTGAGACACCGTCCAATCCCCTGTCCGAAGTGGCGGACATCACCGCCCTGGCCGAGCTCGCCCATGCGCATGACGCCCGCCTGGTGGTGGACAACACGGTGTGTACCCCCGTGTTGCAGCAGCCTCTGGCCCTGGGTGCGGACCTGGTGGTGCTGTCGGCGACCAAGTACCTCGACGGCCAGGGACGCTGCGTGGGGGGGGCCGTCGTCGGTGACGGCGAGAGCATGGAGAAGGTTCACGGTTTTCTGCGCACTGCCGGACCCTGCCTGAGCCCCTTCAACGCATGGGTCTTTCTCAAGGGGCTGGAGACCCTGCGGGTGCGCATGCAGGCCCATTGCGACCATGCCCTGCAGATCGCCCGCTGGCTGGAGGGGCGATCCGACGTGCAGCGGGTCTATTACAGCGGCCTGCCTTGCCATCCCCAGCACGAACTGGCAGGTCGCCAGCAGCGGGGTTACGGCGGGCTGCTGGCCTTCGAGCTGGCCGGCGGTCAGGCGGCCGCCTGGCGTTTCATCGACGGCGTGCGCATGATCTCCATCACCGCCAACCTGGGCGATACCAAGACCATGATCACCCATCCCGCCACCACCACGCACGGGCGCCTCGCACCCGAAGACCGCGCCGCCGCGGGCATCCATGACGGGCTGGTGCGCCTGGCCGTGGGCCTGGAAGACGTGGCGGACATCATCGCCGACCTGGAGCGGGGGTTTGCGAATCTGTGAGGCCCCGGCGGCGGGGTGTTGCAGGGGTTATTGGGAGCCGCCTATAGGCATGGCATGTGCAGCCCGCAGGGAGCGGAACGAAAGCGAGATGCGGCATGGATCCTGTTTCTCCCCGGATGCCGTCCCTCGGGGCACTGCAGACGGCTCTCAGTCAGCAATGCGAGTCATGACGGTCGGGGTTTGTTGGCTTCGGTTGTGGTTTTGTCTTTCCAGGTGACGCCTGTCATCCAAGTGACGCCTGTCATTTCGAGCGTAGCGAGAAACGACGAGAAAGTGAGGTCGCAATGACAAGGCAGCGGGGCGGCAATGGAAAAAGGGCACGGTGGGAATGACTCTGTCCCTGTCATTCCGAGCACGGCGAGGAATCCGGAACCGCCGGGACAGGATTTCTCCCTTCGGTCGAAATGACAAGGAAGAGAGGTCGAAATGACAAGGGAGTGTGGTCGGAATGACAAGAGAGTGAGGGCAAAATGACGCTTCTCTGTCATTCCGAGCACGGCGAGGAATCCGGAACCGCCGGGACAGGATTTCTCCCTTCGGTCGAAATGACAAGGAAGAGAGGTCGAAATGACAAGGGAGTGTGGTCGGAATGACAAGGGAGTGAGGGCAAAATGACGCTTCTCTGTCATTCCGAGCGCAGCGAGGAATCCGGAACCGCTGGCACAGGATTTCTCCCTTCGGTCGAAAGGACAAAAGGGTGAGGGCAAAATGACAAAGAAGTGTGGTGGCAATGGCAAGGGGATGCCCAACCTCGGGGTCCGCGCCCATCCAGGCCGCCAGTCATTAACGTAAGTCTCAAATACGTCCAACACATCAATGGTCTCTGCGGGCCTGGGAGAGAGCGGAGGTGAGCCGCGAGATCCCTCTTCATCGCAACCGGCTGCTGCACATCTACCACAGTGCGCTGGCGGCCGTGCATGGCCGGCGGCGGGTGGCCGATTGCCTGTCGGCGGACCCCTTCCCCGGCCCCTTTCACCTGATTGCCGTGGGCAAGGCCGCGGCAGCCATGGTGCGGGGCGTGCTGGATGTACAGCCGCACGCCGCACGCCGTTGTCTCGTCGTCTGTCCCCATGGTGCCGGGCGCGGGCTGTCCAGGCTTCACGACCGTCTGCAGGTGGTCGAGGCCGGGCATCCCGTGCCCGATGAAGGGAGCCTGCGTGCCGGGCGCGTGTTGCGGGAATTCGTCGCCGCCTCTCCGCCCCGCATGCCCTTCCTGGTGCTGGTCTCCGGCGGGGCCTCGGCGCTGCTGGAGTTGCCCCGCCCTGGCCTCTCCCTGTCGGATCTGCAGCGCGTCAACCGCTGGCTGCTGGCTTCGGGGCTGGCCATCGGCGAGATGAATGCGGTTCGCCGCCGCCTGTCCCTGGTCAAGGGGGGCGGCCTGTCATCATTGCTCGCCGGGCGCCGCGTGCGGGGCCTGTTGATCTCCGATGTGCCGGGAGACGATCCTGCAGTGATCGGGTCAGGCCTCCTGGCAAGGGGGAACGGGGCATTGCCGGCCAGGGACCTGCCGGGATGGCTGCAGACCCTGCTGGACCGCGCAGGTAACGCAAGCGAGGTTCTGCGCCCGGAAACCTTCCCCATGGTGTCTCAGGAAATCAGGGTGATTGCCACCAACCGGGATGGCCGCCGGGCCGCGGCCCGGGCCGGCCGTGCCCGGGGTTATGCCGTTTTCGAGCATGATGCCCTGCTGGTGGGCGATGTGGCAGCGGCCGCCGAAGACGTGGCGGCGCAGATGGCCTCGCGCGGCGCCGGTCTGCATGTCTGGGGCGGGGAAGTGACGGTCCGTCTTCCCCCCATGCCGGGCCGGGGCGGGCGCTGCCAGCACCTGGCCCTGCTGGTGGCAAGGCGCTTGCAACATGAGTCGCGGTTTCTCTTCCTGGCGGCGGGCACCGATGGCCGGGACGGGTCGGGAGAGGCAGCGGGCGCACTGGTGGATGCCTATACATTGAGACGAGCTTGTCAGGCCGGCCTGCGTGCTTCAGACTGTCTGCGCCGGGCGGCCTCCGGGGAGCTGCTGGCCGCGACCGGCGATCTGGTGGTGACGGGCGAGACAGGCAGCAATGTCATGGATGTGATGCTGGGATTGAAATGGGATTGATGTGGGATTTAACACCATGCTTCCGGCGCATTTCCCGGGCCTTTGGCGGGGAAAAGAAGGTTCGCGGCCAGGGATCCGCGCCTGCGTAAGGAGATGGAACCGTGGGCGCGCCGCCCCGGTGCGAAGCCAAAGGGGGTGGTTGGCCATTCAGTTCCGGTACAGCCACTGAAAGTTATATTGGAATTTACCTGAATGCATGACATGAGCAGTTCGGTAGCCTGGATGAAGCTCTGCAAGAGCGGAATCCAGGAAACCAGACGGCAAAACCCCCGCACCCGGATTACGTTCCACTCCATTCGGGCTACACATTTTGAATGGACAATTATGAGACCCTTAATATACTGAGCCTAAATGCATGACATGAGCAGACCGGCTGAAGCGAAGAGGAATCCAGGCTGCACGATGGCCGTCAGTCAATAATGCAGGTTTCGATAGTCGGGGTTAATGGGCTTCGGTCAGGGTTTGTCGTTCCTGTGATGCCTGTCATTTCGAGCGCAGCGGGAAATGACAAGAAAGTGGGGAGTAATGACAAGGCAGCGGGGCGGCAATGGCAAGGAGGTGCGGGGAATGACATTATCCTTGTCATTTCGAGCGCAGCGAGAAATCTTGAGGGCGGTGGGACAGGATTTCTCCCTTCGGTCGAAATGACAGGGAAGAGTGGTCGAAATGACAGGGGGTGGTCGAAATGACAGGGGGTGGCCGAA
>JALSIC010000074.1 GCA_026981935.1 Gammaproteobacteria bacterium | reverse complement strand
TCGGAATGACAGCTAGCGTTGTCATTTCGACCGAAGGGAGAAATCCTGTGCCGGCGGCCCAAGATTCCTCGCTGCGCTCGGAATGACAAGGAGAGGTGGAATGACAGGCCCACTGTCATTTCGACCGAAGGGAGAAATCCTGCGCCGGCGGCTTAAGATCCCTCGCTGCGCTCGGAATGACAAGGAGGTGGGAATGAAAGTCCTGAGCGAGCGATCACGGAGAGGCACCGCTGCCGCGGCCTTCTCGCGGGTGCATTGGCAGCCAGATCTCAGAGGAAGTTGAAAAGGGAAAGATCCTGAATACGCAAAAATGACTTCTGCGCCGCTTCCAGTCCCATCATCTGCTGGTTGAGACGGGTGATGGCGCTGGCATAGTCCAGGTCCTGGAGCCTGGAACGGGCCTCGTCGAGATGCAGCAGGAAGGCGCTGTTGAGTTCCTCCTGCGAGTCCACGGCATTGAGGCGGGCGCCGACGCGGGCACGCACGGCATTGATGTTTTCCATGGCCTGGTCGATGTCGGCCAGGAAACGGTTGAGGGCATTATTGTACCGCGCCCGGCTGGCCTCACCCGTGACACCTGCCGCCAGGGTGTCGCCCAGGTCCTTGATCATGGTGAAAACGTCGCGCCGTTCGCTGGGTTCGATCGTGAACCGGTCACCCGTGCGCGGCGTGCCGCCGATATCGGTGGTGATGCCGTTGAAGGTGATGGCACCATATTCGGCATAGGCGCCGCTGGCCTCCAGGTTGCCGGCACTGTCCTCCACGATATAGAAATCCCCGTCTGCCGGTCCCAGCGCCTGCGTCGTGCTGGGCGTGGTGGTGCCGGTGAGCACGCTGCCGAAATAACCCGTCGCCGTGTCGTTGTCGCCGTCGCTGGCACCGCCCAGGCTCTCGGTCACCGTGATGGGCTTTGACGAGGGCTGGACATTCAGGAGATAGAGACTGCCGTCGATCACCAGCGCCCGCACGCCCGTGGCAGCGGTGTCGTCGTTGATCTGCGCGGCCAGGTCGTCGAGGGTGGTGACCGGTGTTCCGCTCTCGCTGACCGTGTAGACCGTCGTGCCGTTGATGGCAAGGCTGTAGGTCAGGTCGTCGTTCGTCCCCACGCTGTCGTTGAAGGTCAGCGTGGCACCGGCATCCGTCCGCAGGGGGAAACTGATCGTATAGGTGTCGCCATCATAGAGCGCGGGGTCGATGACGCTGCCGGGATCGATGATGCCGCTGCCGGTATTGGCCGGATCGTCCCGCACGGTGAAGGTCCCATTGCCCGCGCGCGCGCCCTGGAACACTTCCAGGCCGGTATCTCCCGTGGCCACCTGCCGGGTGGGCCCGATCTGCACGAAGCGCTGGCCCTGGTCGCCGTTGTAACGGTAATTGCCAGCCGCATCCACCGTGAAGGGCCGGGTGCGGCTCTGCATGCCCGCGAAGAGGTATTCGCCGCTGGCGTCCCGCGTATTGGCCAGCTCGACCAGTTCGCGCAGGACCTGTCTCACTTCGGCCGCCAGGGCGGTGCGGTCGGTGTTGGTCAATGCCGCGTTGTTGCCCTGCAGCGCCAGTTCCCGCACGCGGATGAGACGGTCATAGACGCTCGCGAGGGTGCTCTCCTCCTGGCCGAGGCGGTTGCGCGCCAGAGTGATGTTTTCCTGGTACTGGGTGGTGATGCGATAGGTCTGGTTCAGACCCAAAACCTCCGCTGAGGCGGCGGGATCATCGGAAGGCACCAGCATGCGCTTGCCGGTGGCCACCTGCTGCTGGGTCTTGGCCAGGGCGCTCTGCTGGTCCAGGAGCGCTTTCAGCCCCGCCTGGTAGATCTGTCCGGTGGAAATGCGCATGGGCTAGCGCCTCACCACATCGATGAGGGACTGGAACATGGCATCCGCGGCGGCGATGACCTGGGCGGCCGCGGCATAGGCCTGCTGGAACCGGATCAGATCGGCCGCCTCCTCGTCCAGGTTGACGCCGGACTTGGCCTCGCGCGCCTGGACGGCCTGGCTCAGCAACCCCTCCTGGGCATCGCTGTTGATGCTCGCCTGGCGCGTCAGGGTGCCCACGTCCACCACGAAGCGGCTGTAGCTGTCCTCGAAGGTGGCCGTGCCGCCCTCCAAGGTGAGAGAAGTCTGCAGGGCGGCCAGCAGGCGGGCGTTGCGATTGTCACCCATGCCGCCCACGTTGGGTTCCACGGTGAAGCGGTCGCCGATGTCCGGCGCGCCGTCCAGGGTCACGGCGATGCCGTTGAAGGTGATCGGGTCCCCGGCGCTGTAGCTGCCGCTGGTCACGGTGTTGCCCGCACCGTCCCGGACCAGCCAGGCATCGGCCGAGGCCGTGAAGTTCAGGGTGTTGCTGCCGGCCGTGCCGTTCAGGGCGGAACCGAAATAGCCCGTCACCGCATCGGCGTTGTCCAGCGGCAGGGGCGGACTGTTGCTGTCCAGCAGACGTTCCGTCACCTGGATGGGCAGGGTCGTGGCGGGGTCGTTGGCGAGATAGAGGCGGTTGGTGGCGTTGTCCACGTAGGCACGCACGCCAGTGATGCCCGCATCGTCATTGATGACCGCGGCCAGGGCATCGAGATCGGCCAGCGGCGCATCCCCTTCGTTCTGGGCATAGACCACCGTGCCGTTGATGACCAACTGGTATTGCAGGCTGTTATCGGTACCGATGGCATCGCTGATCGTACCCGCTGTCAGCCCGCCATCGGCGACCGCGGTGGTGGCCTTGACCGTGTACAGGGTGTAATTGTCAGGCACGTAAACGCCCAGGTCGGCAATCCCGCCGCCATCGATGGCACCGCTGCCGGTGTTGTCCAGGGCCGCCCCCGTGCGGACGGGACCGGCTGCCGCCACCTTGGCCGGATCGGTGATGGCCAGGGCGAAGTCCCGGGCGCCGTTGCGCAGGGGCCGGATGAGGAAGCTGTCACCGTCGGCCAGCGCGCCCGAGGCAAGGCTCAGGGAGAGCCCGTCCACCACCTCGGCGGCACCGGGAAAAGTGGTCAGGACCGTCGTCGTGTTGTCGCTGAGACGGGTCAGCGTATACCGGCTGCCATTGCGTTCCAGGCGGTAGTCGCTGGCCACCGCCTGTCCCGCGTCGGCGAAGGCGACGGTGAGCCGGGCATCGCCGCTGTTGTCGCGGTTGGCGAAGACATCCGCCGTCATGGGCGCGGTGCGGGTATCGATGGGTTCGAAAAAATCACCCCCCAGTTCACCGTCGAGATCCATGCCCAGGCGATGCTGGGCATTGACCATGCCTGTCAGGCCCACGGCGATGAGCCCCAGGGCATTCTGCGCCGGTTCCAGGATCTGGTTGCGAAATGCCACCAGGCCGCCGATGCGCCCGCCGCTCAACTGGTCGGAGATGATCACCGGCGCGGCCGCGCCGGTATAGGCCACTTCCATGCGTTCCGGGTCGAAGGCACCCGGCACGGCGCTCAGGGGGCGCGACTCGGTGCCGGCCACCACGGCCTGGCCGTTGCCGATGAAGACGTTGAGGGAACCGTCCTCCTGGGGCACGGTGGTCACCGAGACGAATTCGGACAGGCGGGTGATGAGGGTGTCGCGCTGGTCCAGCAGGTCGTTGGGCTCGCCGCTGGCCGTGGAACGGGCGATGTTGATGTCGCGGTTGAGGCGGGCGATGGCGTCGGTGAGACCGTTGACCTCCGTCACCATGTTGCGCAGGCCGGCATTGACGCTTTCCTGTAATGAATCCAGGCGCTGGTCAAGAAAGCGGAAACGGTCCTCGAGGCTGCGTGCCTCGCTGAGCAGCACCTGGCGCGATGCCCGCGAGGAAGGATCGTTGGCCACGGACTGCATGGCATCGAAGAAACCACCCAGCGCGGGCAGCAGACCGGCCTGGGGGTCGGCCAGCAGGTTGTCCACCCGGGTGGCCAGGGCATAATACTCGCTGGCCTGATTGAAGCCCGAGGTGTTGGTGCGGATCTGCTGGGTGATGAACTCGTCATAGACGCGCTCGATATTGCTGACATAGACGCCCCGCCCGATGAAATCCGATCCCAGGGCCTGGGGCGCGCGGCTGCTGAGTTCCACCCGCTGGCGGCTGTAGCCCTCGGTGTTGACGTTGGCGATGTTCTGGGAAGTGACCGACAGGGCCCGCTGGGTGGCCAGCAGGCCCGAAATGCCCGTGCTCAGCAGCCCCATGGCGCAGATCCTCCCCTGTCTTTCCCGTTCATGCGTTCGTCTCCGCGGACATCAGGCCGGCCAGCGCCCGGCGCGCCATGATGCCCTGGATCTTGGCGGCATAGTCCGGATCGGTGGCGTAACCCGCCTCCTGCAGGGCCTGCAGGTAGGCACGGGGATCGTCGGCGCGGGCCAGTGCCGCCTGGTAGCGGGGATTGCCCAGGATGAAATCGGCATAGTCCATGAAACTCTGAGAAAAGGAATCATAGGCGCGAAACACCGCCTGCTCGCGGCGCGCCACGCCATCGCGGTACTCCAGGGTCTGGGCCGTCACCCGTGCCCCCTGCCAGTCCGGCCCCGCCTTGATGCCGAAGAGGTTGTGGCTGCTCGCGCCGTCGGGACCACGCAGGATGCGCTGCCCCCAGCCCGTCTCCAGCGCCGCCTGCGCCAGCAGCACCCGGGGGGCCACGCCCAGGCGCGCGGCCGCCTCGCGGGCAGGGTCCTGCAGGCCGCGGACGAAGGCCTCCGGGGAGGAAAACGCCGCGCCCCGTGCTGCTGGCGCAGGCGGAGACGCCTCCCCCCCCGCGGGCGCCGGGGTCTGGCCGGGGCGCAACTGGCGCACCAGCACATCCGCCAGCCCCAGGCCCTGGCGCCGGGCGAGGTGAATGGCGATCTGCTTGTCGAACATTTCCTGATAGAAGCTGCTCTGCTCGTTGTCGAAGATGCCTTCTCCCAGGCTGGCCTCGCGCATGCTCTTCAGCATCATCTGCATGAAGATGGCCTCGAATTCCCGGGCCACGGCACGCAAGGCCTCGGGTGAGTCATCCTGCGCACGGCGCCGCAGCGCGGCCAGGCCCTGGAAATCGGTATAGACCGACGGCGAAACCGTTCCAGCCGGCATGATGCCCTGCTCCATCCGGCCGCCCCCTCAGATGACGATCAGCTCGGCGCGCAGCGCACCGGCTTCCTTGAGGGCCTCGAGGATGGCCACCAGATCGCCGGGCGCCGCGCCCACCTGGTTGACGGCACGCACGATCTCGTTCAGCGAGACGCCGGGCTCGAAGAGGAACATGCGGCTCTGGTCCTGCTCCACCTGGATCTCGGAGCTGGGCACCACCACGGTGCTGCCGCCGGACAGGGCGCCGGGCTGACTCACCTGCTGGCGCTCCGTGATGGTGACCGTGAGACTGCCGTGGGAGACGGCGGCGGCGGTCACCCGCACGTGCTGGCCGATGACCACGGTGCCGGTGCGCGAGTTGACGATCACCCGTGCCGAGGCACTGCCCGGCTCCAGGGTCAGGTTCTCCAGCATGGACAGGAACACCACCCGCTGGGCGCGGTCGCGCGGGGCGTTGACCCGCACCGAGGAGGCGTCCACGGGATAGGCCGTCCCCATGCCGATGGCGGTGTTGATGGCATCGGCGATGCGCTTGGCCGTGGTGAAGTCCGCACGATGCAGGTTGAAGACGATGGCGTTCTCGTCGCCCAGGGGCGTGGGCGCGCTGCGCTCGATGATGGCCCCATTGGGGATGCGGCCCACGCTGGGGATGTTGATGCTGATGCGGGAGCCGTCGCTGCCCTCGGCGCCGAAACCGCCCACGACGAGATTCCCCTGGGCCAGGGCATAGACCCGCCCGTCGGCGCCCTTGAGCGGGGTCATGAGCAGGCTGCCGCCGCGGAGGCTCTTGGAATTGCCGATGGATGACACGGTCACATCGATGGTCTGTCCCGGCTTGGCGAAGGGCGGCAGCTCGGCATGGACGACCACCCCCGCGACGTTCTTGAGCTGGGGATTGACGTTGTCGGGGATGTTGATGCCGTACTGGTTGAGCATGTTGCGCAGCGACTGGGTGACGAAGGGCACCTGGGTGGTCTGGTCGCCGGTGCCGTCCAGCCCCACCACCAGGCCGTATCCCACGAGCTGGTTGCCGCGCACGCCGGCGACGTTGGCGAGGTCCTTGATGCGTTCGCCGTTGGCCGTACCCGCCAGCAACAGCGCCGCCACGAGGGGGAACACGATCCTGACGAGGCAGTGTTTCATGACGTTCATCCTCTCAATCGAATGCGTAGCCCGGATGGCGTGGAACGTAATCCGGGAACGCGGGTTTTTCCGCCTGGTTTCCTGGATTGCGCTCTTGCAGCGCTCCATCCAGGCTACCGTACTCCACATGCCGGCCTCAGAACGGAAACCACTTGCTGTTGAAGAACTTGCCCAGCCAGCCCATGTCGTTGGAGTCCGCCAGCACCCCGGAGCCGCTGTAGGTGATCTCGGCATTGGCGATATGCGTGGACAGCACGGTGTTGTCCACGCGGATGTCCTGCGGGCGCACGATGCCCGTGAGGCGCACCTTCTCGTCGCCCTGGTTGATGGTCAGGATCTTCTCGCCGGCGATGCGCAGGTAGCGGTTGGGCAGTTCCTCCACCACCACCACCTGGATGCGGCCATTGAGCCTGTTGCTCTGGTCGCTCTTGCCGCTGCCGGCGAATTCCTTGGAGGAGCTGAGACGCTGCTCCAGGCTGCCCAGCTTGCCCCGGGTGGCTCGATTCAGCGTCACCGGCAGGCCGAACAGGGTAGGGTTCTCCACGTCGGTGGTATTCTCCTTGGTGATCGATGTGGCGGCGCTCTTGCTGGCCTTGGTCTCCTCGGAAAGAATGACCGTGAGGATGTCTCCCACGCGCTGTGCCCGCAGATCCTCGAACAGGGCCGCGCCATGGCCCGGCTGATAAATGGAGCCGTTGTCCTGGCGCGGCGGCACGGGCAGCGCGCCGTAGTCCACCGTGGGCAGTGGCGGCGGGGGCGCCATGGTGGCGCAGCCCGGGAGTACCGCGGCCAGCAACAGCCCCGCAAGGATGCGATGTGTCTTCATGGTCTCAGCCTGCCGTCCCCTCAGATGTTGTTGTTGACATATTCGAGCATGCGGTCGGTGGCCTGGATGGCCTTGGAGACCATCTCGTAGCTGCGCTGGGTCTCGATCATGTTCACCAGCGACTCCACCACGTTGACGTTGGAGGTCTCCAGGTTGCCCTGCAGCAGATTGCCCAGCCCGCCCTGCCCGGGATTGCCCGTCTGGGGCGTGCCGCTGGCGGCCGACTCCAGGTAGAGATTGTCACCAATGGGCTGCAGGCCGCTGGGGTTGACGAAGTCGGCGAGCTGGATGGTGCCCACCTGGCTGGGCGTCGCCTGGCCCGGCAGCGTGACGCTCACCGTCCCGTCGTAGCCGATGGTGATGTTCTGGGCATCGCTGGGAATGGTGATGGCCGGCTGCAGGGCCAGCCCCCCGGAGGTCACCATCTGCCCCGATTCGTTGAGATGGAAGCTGCCGTTGCGGCTGTAGGCGATGGTGCCGTCGGGCATGAGGATCTGGAAGAAACCCTTGCCCTGGACGGCGATGTCCAGGGGGTTGCCGGTCTCCATGGTGTTGCCCTGGGTGAAGACCTTCTCCGTGGCCACGGTCTTGACCCCGGTCCCCAGGCTGAGCCCCGTGGGCAGCAGGGAATTCTGCGCCGACTGGGCGCCCACCTGGCGCACGTTCTGGTAGAGGAGATCGGCGAACACCGGCCGGCCGCGCTTGTAGCCGGCGGTATTGACGTTGGCCAGGTTGTTGGTGATGACGGCCATGCGGGTCTGCATGGCCTCCAGGCCCGTCTTGGCGATCCACAGTGCTTGGCTCATAGACTCACTCTCCCCTTCTCGATTCAGGTCGGAATCAGGTGATACGCATCAACTGCGCCGAGGCGCTGTCGATTTCCTTGGCGATGTTCATCAGCTTGACGCTCATCTCGAACTGGCGCGCCAGGGTGATCATGTTCACCATGGCCTCGACGGCGTTGACATTGCTCATCTCCAGGCTGCCGGGACGCAGGGTGACGCGTGCGTCCGGCTCGGCGTAGTCCCCATCCCGCAGGCGGATGAGGCCCGAGGCGTCCTTGTACAGGCGCGACTCGTCGGGATTGACCAGCTTGATGCGGTCCACCACCACCAGGGACTGGGGTGTCTGGCCGGGAGGCAGGATTGAAATAGTCCCGTCGCGGCCGATCTCCACCTTGCCGGCGGGTGGAACGGCGATGGGGGCACCGCTGTTGCCCAGCACGGGCAGGCCCTCGGCGGTGACCAGCGCGCCCAGCGCGGTGATCTTGAGATTGCCCGCACGGGTATAGGCCTCGCCCCCGGCGGGATCCTGCACTGCGATCCAGCCCCGGCCCTGGACGGCCACGTCCAGGTCGCGGCCCGTCTCCACGGTGGCCCCGGGCGCCAGGTTGACGCCCTTGTGCTCGGCCTGGGCATAGACCCGGGTGGGCAGGCCACGGCCTGCCAGGGGCCGGCTCTGGAACAGGGCCAGATCCTCGCGAAAACCGGTGGTGTTCGCATTGGCCAGGTTGTTGGTGTTGACCGCCTGGGCCAGCATCATCTGCTTGGCCCCCGACATGGCGACGTAGAGCATCCGGTCCATTGTTTATGCCTTGTGTGTCATGTTTGACGTCTGCCTTCGCGCCAGGGACGGCGCCCCTGCGGTCGCTACGCTGCGAATGCCCCTCATCCCGTCACTAGGAGTCTGTCGGACTTAGGACTGATCTACTGTGCTGGTGGGAGAGCGGCCCGAATCTCCCCGATTTCTCGTTGCGTAGCCCCACTATGCGCCTCGAAATCGTGAAGATTCGTTCTTGCTCTCCCACCATGCTCGCTACGATCGCCTGAATCCGACAGACTCCTAGCGGATGTTGATGATCGCCTGGGTGATGGTGTCGGCGGTGGAGATGACCTGGGCATTGGCCTGGAAGTTGCGCTGCGCCGTGATCATGCTCACCAGCTGTTCCGTGAGGTCCACGTTGGAACCCTCCAGTGCGCCGGACTCGATGAGCCCCAGGCTGGAACTGCCCGGCGCGCCCACCAGGGCCGCACCGGATTCGTAACTCTCCGCCCAGTTGAGATCGCCCAACTGGGTGAGCCCCTGGGGATTGCTGAAATTCGCCAGGGCGATCTGCGCCAGTGTGCGTGACTGCCCGTTGGTGAAGCGGGCCAGGATGATGCCCGTATCATCGATGTCGATGCCGCTCAGGCGGCCGGTGGCATAGCCGTCCTGGCGCAGGGAATTGACATTGAAACCGCCACCGAACTGGCTGACACTGGAATAGTCCATGGTCAGGGTCATGGTGGAGGCCCCGCCGCCGGGATTGAACGATGCGGTGGTGAACGAGGACGGCGGCGTGGACACGCCGTTGATGGCAGTGAGCACCCCTTCGGAAGAGAATTCCAGCAGATCCGAGCCATTGGGCTGGGCGCCGTCGATGCGCTGGCCATCGAAATAGAAATAGGTCTCCCACTGGTTGGGTATGCCGGTCTTGCGGTAGTAGAGCGTGGCCAGGTGGGCCGTGCCCTGGGAATCGTAGACCGTCAGCGAAGTGGAATTGTTGTAGGTGGCGGCATCGGCGACATCGAAGACGCCCTGCAGGGCGCCATTGGCACTGGCCGTGACATCGGTATTGCCGCCCCCCGTGGCCTGACCCACGGTGGTCACGTCGATGGTGATGGGCGTGCTCTGCTGCGCGCCGGCACCGTCCGGATCCCAGTTCAGGGTGACCGTGGTGGAGGTACCCACGGTCATGGTGGCCGTACTCACCGTGCCGGTGGCGCCGACGATGGTCACGTCCCAGTCGTTGCCGCTGCCGGAATAGGTAAACTGCAGCTGGGCGCCGGTCACCTGCTGCCCATAGGTATCCACCATGTTGAAGGCGCCGGTGGTGATGGGCGAATCGCCGGTATCCAGTACCGGATTGGCGCCGGTGCTGCCCAGGTTGATGACCGAGGTGGTCACGGGCGCGGCGGGAATCTTGGCCGAGGCATCCAGGTTGAGTCCCAGGTTGACGGTACTAGTGGCCTGGGGCGCGATATCCGAGCTGTCCAGCCGGATGTCGCCCAGGGCGCCGGTGATGTTGCCCGCGCTGTCGGCGAGGAACCCCGTAAGGCGCTGGTCCTGGCTGTTGACCAGATAACCGTTGCGATCGACACCGAAGGAGCCCGCCCGCGTATAGACCGACACGCCGTTGTCGCTGAGGCGGAAGAAGCCCTGGCCGCTGATGGCCAGGTCCAGGTTGTTGTCGGTGAAGGCGATGTTGCCCTGGGAGAACTGCTGGGCGATGTCCGCGACGCGCACCCCGCTGCCGATGGCGTTGGCCGCGGCACCCAGGTTGGCGGTGGCGAAGATGTCGGCGAATTGCACCCGGGATTTCTTGAAGCCCGTGGTGCTGGCGTTGGCGACGTTGTTGCCGATCACCCGCAATTCGGCCGATGCCGCGTTCAGTCCGCTCAATGCAATACGAAATGTCATGACCCTTCTCCTCTCAGATCCTGCCTTACATGACCCGCTTGACGCTGGCCAGGTCGATGCCGCCCCGGCCCGCCAGATTCAATGTCACCCCCTGGCCGTTGCCGCCCACCGCCACGCTTTCCACCCGCGCCGCGACGAAGGTCTGCAGGGCCGTGAACTCGCCGTCATACTCTGCGCCGGCCTGGACGGTATATTCACCGTCCGGCAATGGCTCCCCGTCATCGCCACGGCCGTCCCAGGAAAAGGCGACATCGCCGCCCGGCTGCTGTCCCAGGTCCATGCTGCGCACCATCTGGCCGCCGGCATCGAAGATGGCGATGCGCAGGTTGGCCGTGCTGGCGGGCAGCTCCACCACACCCGTCACGGGTTCCGCGCCATCCAGCTGCACGCCCTGGCCCGGCACCAGCACCGAGCGCCCGATCATGGCCGAGGCCTGCAGGACCTGGCTGGAAAACATGGCCGTGGCCACCTGCTGGAAACTGTTCTGCAGTTCCTGCATGCCGGCCACCGAGCTGAACTGGGCGATCTGGGTGAAGAACTCGCCGCTCTGCATGGGCTGCAAAGGATCCTGGTTGTTGAGCTGTGCCGTCATCAGTTTCAGAAACTCGGTCTGCCCCAGCTTGTCCCGGGGTTTCTGCTGTTCCCCGGCGCGCTTGATGTTGAGATTCTCGAGAAGACTGGTATCGATGTTGGTCATGGTCCTGCTCCCGGCGTTGTGCCACCGCCTATTGTCCCAGGCGCAGCGTGCTCATGAGCAGCTGCTTGGAAGTGTTGAGTACCTCCACGCTGTTCTGGTAGGAACGGGAGGCGGAGATCATGTTGGCCATCTCCTCCACGGCATTGACGTTGGATTTGTAGATGTAGCCCTCCTCGTCCGCCAGCGGGTTGTCCGGCGCATATTCCTTGTGGACCGGCGTGCGATCCTCGACGATGCCGGTCACCCGCACGCCGGCAGCCTCGCGGCTGAAGGTGTCCACGAGGGCAGCAAACACCGGCTGGCGGGCGCGATAGGCATTCGCCTCGCTGCTGCTCACCGTCTCGCTGTTGGCCAGGTTGCTGGCGGTGGTGTTGAGGCGCACGCTCTGGGCGCTCATGGCCGAACCCGCGATGTCGAAGATCCTGAACAGGGACATGGCGCTTATTCTCCCTTGATTGCCGTCTTCAGCGATTTGATCTTGCCATTGAGAAAGGTCAGGCTGGCCTGGTATTGCAGGGCGTTCTCGGCAAAGGCCGCCTGCTCGCGCTGGGTGTCAACGGTGTTGCCGTCGGCGCTGGGCTGGGTGGGGGTACGGTAACGCAACGCCACGCCGCCCGCGTTACCCTGCCCGCCGATATGACGCGGATGCGTGGTGCGCAGGGCCGCCGCCGACTCCCTGCCCGCAGCGGCCTTCAGGGCCGCCTTGAAATCGAGATCACGGGCCTTGTAGTTGGGGGTGTCCGCATTGGCCAGGTTGGCCGCCAGCACCTCGGCGCGGCGGGCGCGCAACTGCAACGCGACCGCGTGAATACCGAATGCCTTGTCTATATTCATGCCTGGATTCCGCTCTTCGTGCTGACCTGCGCAAGAGGTAGCAATCCCTGTGCCAGTGAAGGGGTGTTCAGGAAATCAAAGGGTTGGAGGCATCAAGACGCGCAAGGGGCGGGTGGCGGCGGCAAACACCGCAGCCAGCGGCAAGATTGATCACCGGCACTATGCCGTTTCGACCGCACTTCCCTGTCATTTCGGCCGCATTTCCTTGTCATTTCGACCTCCTTTCTTGTCATTTCGACCGAAGGGAGAAATCTTATGCCACCGGCCCCGGATTCCTCGCTGCGCTCGGAATGACAAGAAGGGGAATGACAGCGAACGTTGTCATTTCGACCTCACCTCCCTGTCATTTCGACCGCAGGGAGAAATCTTATGCCACCACCCCAAGATTCCTCGCTGCGCTCGGAATGACAACATTCGTTGTCATTTCGACCGAAGGGAGAAATCCTGTGCCACCACCCAAGATTCCTCGCT
>JALSIC010000073.1 GCA_026981935.1 Gammaproteobacteria bacterium | reverse complement strand
CTTGGATAAATACCAGCGCAAGGCTCAGATAGACAACCCAGAGGGTTTTCCTGAAGGTCGTTGGGCGTGCTCGGCACATGAGTCGAGTATATTCAAGAATCATGCTTCACACAATCAGATTGACCTCTCCGCCTGGAACGACGAAACCGGTTACCAGCGAGGAGGCAGCCGCGCCCGAGAAAACACGCCTCAATACATAACATATTGTTTTACATCATATTTAGAACGACGAAGAAGAATCCAGCAACACTAGTGTCCGGTTAAGAACCGAACAGATTCAATTGGTTACTGTTCATGGTCTTTTCATGATTGTAATTTGTATCGAGAAAGTCTGCATTTAAAGGGATTCTCTCGAATAGTGTGACAGAAAATATCTGTAGCAAAGTGTAGAGTGAGGTGTCCAGGTTGAGGCGTTTCTTGACAATGGCTACGAGCACGCAGACCGAGACCGCAGTCCGGATTTGGACTTTGACGGCGTTTTCGGAGGTGCCGAAAAACTTTTTGATACGCAGGTGCTGCTTGATCCATTTGAAAAACAATTCGACCTGCCAGCGTGCCTTGTACAAGGCACAGATCGTCTGTGCAGGTGGTCCAAACAGATTGGTCAGAAAGACGAAGGTCTTGCCGGTTTCGGGATCTCTGAAGCGAATGCGTCGCAGATGTATCGGGTAGCTTTGATGACTGTAGAATCCGGCCAGCACCACGGTCTGGTCGCAAATGATACCCTGGGCCCGATCGCTTGGGGCCGAATAAACGCGTCGGAAATCGTTGTTCTTGCGGGCGCGTGTCACAAAGAATGCCCCTGCCTGATGCAGTGTGAAGAGCCGCTCGAAGTCCAGATACCCCCGGTCCATCACGTAGATAGCGCCCGGCTCGGGAATCAGCAGATCGAGGGCGTTGACATCGTGCAGTTTGCCATCGGAAATATGGATAAAACCGGGAATGGCGCCCCGGAGATCGAGCAGGGTGTGCATCTTGACTGCGGCCTTTGTGCGCCGAAAGGGCGCCCACGGAAACAGGGACAGACACAAGTCGATGGTGGTGGAATCCAGGGCATAGACCGTGTTCGACAGTTCCAGCCCCAGATCTTCCGTGGCATACAGTTTTCGTGCTTGCGTAATCAGCCGTTGCGCAAACTCGGCATAGATACGCCAGTCTCTGCGTTCGTTGGCATCGGCCAATGTGGTGCGCTTGACCGGCGAACGAATACCGCAGTGATAGAGTTTGGCGGCCTGGGTCGACAAACAGGCTTCGATATCGCGCAGGCTCTCGCGGCAGGTCAGCTGGGCAAATGCCATGATGCGAAAATGCGCTATTGCCGGTTATGTTTTCGCCCGCCACGACCTGATTCTCCGGATGCGGCCCTGTTCGTCATGCACGATGAGCACGCGCTTGGCTTCCTGCAGGGGGAGGATGAGGGCGGGATCGATGTCGAAGGCGCCGGCCAGTTCCAGCGGTTCCACTACCGTCTGTTCCTGGCGGCGGTTCTTGTCGCGGAAGCGCAGCTGGTTGTAGAGGGCCCAGGCGGTATAGCAACCACCCATCACGGCGATGGTGAGGCCGTACCAGCCGAGCAGGTCCACCAGCCCCTCAAGGCCGTCGAGCTGGATCATTTCGCGGTGGAAGAACTCGATGCCCAGCAGCCAGGCCACCAGGCTGATGAGGGGAATCCACAGGTAGAACCAGAGGATCCAGAACGCGAGCGTGAGAAGGGCATAGCCGTAGCGCTGGCGCAGGCTCTGCAGGCCGGGGGTCTCGATGATCAAGGGCTGTTTCTTCACGAGACACCCCCTTGTGTTGATTTGCCAGGCTGATGATTTCCTGGCCGCAGGCCGCGGTCCGGGCTGCGCCAGGTGGCGCGGGTGCCCCGGCGCTTGAACAGGGCGCGTGGCACGGCCGCCGTCACCGTGAGGACGTTGAGGAACCAGTAGGCCATGGGATACCAGATCATCCAGTAGTAATAGCGCCCCAGGCCCTTCTCGAAACGGCCGTCGATGGCCAGGCTGACGGCGAACTGGATCATGCACGTGACGCCCAGCACGACACCGTTCCAACCCGGCGTGACGGCCTCGATGCGCAGGGGCTCCGGCAGGGCGAGAAACTGCCCGGTCAGCCACAGCAGCACTACCAGTACCATGAAATAGGCCCAGGTGACGCTGACCATGAACTCCAGGTAGACCATCCACATGCGGCGCTTGCGCCAGGAAAAGAGATAGCGCAGGTATTTCAGCAGGACCTCGACACCGCCCTGGGCCCAGCGCAGGCGCTGGCGCCACAGGCCGCGCAGGGTCTCCGGCATGAGGATCCAGCACAGGGCGTTGGGTTCGTAGCGGATGTCCCAGTGATCCAGCTGCAGTTTCCAGCTGATGTCGATGTCCTCGGTCACCATGTCCAGACTCCAGTACCCCACCTTGTGCAGCGCCGTCTTGCGGAAGGCCGCCACCACGCCGGAAATGGTGAAGATGCGGCCGTAAATGCGCTGGGCACGCTTGATGATGCCGACGATGGAGGAGAATTCGCCCACCTGGATCTTGCCCAGGAGGGTGGAACGCGTGCGGATGCGGGGGTTGCCGGTGACCGCGCCGACCCGCGGGCCTGTCACGAAGTGTTTCATGAGCCAGGCCGTCGCGCAGGGGTCGAGGAGAGCGTCGCTGTCGATGCAGACCAGGAATTCGTGACGCGAGGCCAGGGCGCCCATGCGCAGGGCCATGGCCTTGCCCTGGTTGCTCTGCAGGTGGATCGCCCGCAGGCGGGCGTGGCGCCGGCAGAGGCGGTCCAGAATGGCGCCGGTGTTGTCCCGGCTGCCGTCGTTGACCACGATGATCTCGAATTCCGGGTATTTCTGGCGCAACAGGTTGAGCACGGTCTCCTCCACCACCTCGCCCTCGTTGTGGCAGGGCACGATGAAGGAGACTCCCGGATAGTGGTCCAGTGGCGGGGGATTGCGGAAATCGTTCTGCGGACCCCGTTCCCAGTGGAAATGGTAATAAAGGGCGCCGAGAATCCACAGGTACGCCATGAACAGCGGATAGTAGAACTCGAAATAGAGCAGGACGTCGATGAAGCGGGCGAGATATTCGTTCATGGGCGGGGATAGGGATGCGTGGCGAGGGACATCACCGGCCGGATGCGGGCGATGGCCGGCCGCCCGGCGATGAAGTCCTCGGGATAATAGGCGAAATGGGGCATGCCCAGGATCTGGAGCAGGCGCATCTGGCGGTACAACAGGGTATCCGGCACGGCTGTACCCTTGCGCCAGTCGCGGCTCTGCAGTTCGAAGACCACCTTCGTCCCGGACCCCGCCACCTGCCGCACGCGCTTCACGAGTGTCTCCAGCCAGCGCAGGGGATGACGGGCGCCTTCAAGGTAGGGCATGGCCATCAGCGCCACGTAGTCGTAGGCGTCCAGGAAGTCCGGCAGGGACTGGGCGAACCAGTGCCGCGCCCGTTCGTCCATCACCGGCGCCGCGTAGAGATTGCGGGCGGTCTTGATCTCGGGCCGGTAACGGCGCACGCGGTCCGCCAGGGTCTGGGTCCAGTAGATCAATGTCCGGGTCTTGCGCCGGGTCCAGCGCGCCATGGCGACGGGATCAGCGCGGATCTCCGCCAGCGATCCCGGCAGGCCCCATTGCTCCCGGTAGACCTTGAGGGCGAGCGGACTGGCGTCCTCCCGGTCGGACAGGTAGGCGTCGTCGTGGAACAGCAGGCCCTGGAAATGGGCATGGCGTGCCAGATCCTCGTAGATCTCCAGGACGGCCTGGTGAGCCTGCCTGCTGAAGGGGGAGAGACGCCGGTAGACCGCGGCGTCCGGCACGGCGGTGTCGGCTGCGGCCTCGCCGACCTCGCTCAGGACCTGAAGAGGCGCGGCCGGGTGCTCCGCGGGGAGCTGGAAGGCCAGTACCGGCAGCCAGGCATAGACCTGCACCCTGCTGCGGGTCAGCAGTTGCCAGGCCACGCGGTTGAACAGGTCGGCGCGCACGGGCAGGTGGCGGTTGGGAAAA
Organism: Gammaproteobacteria bacterium; assembly: GCA_026981935.1. GTDB lineage: Bacteria > Pseudomonadota > Gammaproteobacteria > SZUA-140 > SZUA-140 > S012-109. Next base: position 8,870 of record JALSIC010000073.1, on the reverse strand, counting down.
TAGAGGGCATCGGCGGTGCCGTCGCCATCGGGATCGGCGAAGGCCTGAAGATAGACGGTGTTGATCTCCAGGGCCTTGATGCGGTCCAGCAATCTTCCCAGGTTGGCTTCCTGCTGGCGGGGGTCCGGGTCATAGACATAGTCCAGGTCCACCTGCGCCGCGCGCACGACGGCCGGCGGCTCGGTGGTCTCCAGCTCGGCCACCAGGTCGGCGAGATCGGCGCCGTCGGACAACAGCACGCGGGGGACGGCAGAGAGCTGTCGGACATCGCCCCTGCGGTCTTCCAGGGTGAAGGTGATGGACATGCCGAGACCGGCGGCGATGTCCAGCAGCTCGTGGCTGTAGCTGCCGTAGGGCCAGACCACGGCGCGTGGCCGAAAGCCGGTGTGGCGTTCGATGAGGTCGCGGCTGCGTCGCAGGTCCGCGGTGATGCGCTGGCGGTAGCGGGCATCGTCCTCGTAGCGTCCCTCGGCGTACAGGCGGGTGGTGGCCGCGGGCTGGCGGTTGCCCTGGGGATTGCCGGTCACGCCGCGGTGCAGGTCGTAGCTGTGGCTGGCGATTTCCACCAGTCCCGAGGCCGCCATCTCCCGGAGCTGGTCCCAGTTCATGAAGGCATCGCGGGGTGCCGTCTTGCTGCCGAAGGTGACGGTTTCTTCCCGGCTGTCGATCCACTTCACCAGGGGGGCCACAACCGCCGGATAGTTGAAGAGCTTGAGCAGGGGGAAGACCCGGGTATAGGTGCTGAGATAGCCGTCGTCGAAGGTGAGCAGCACGGCCTTGTCCGGGAGGGGACGGCGTCCTTCGCGGGCGGCCACGATGTCTTCCAGGCTCACCACCCGGTAGCCGTTCTCCCGCAGCCAGTTGAACTGGGCCACCAGATCGGCGGTGCTGATGGTGAGGGCGTCGGCGGTCCGCTGGGTGGCGGGGTCGTCCTGGACATCGTGATAGCACAGGGCGATGAAGCCGGCCGCGCCCGCGGATCCCCACCCCCACAGGAGCAGGGCCAGGAGCACGGCGCGCACGGGTTTTTGCCATCGCCTGTCGATCATGCGGCCACGCCTCAGAAGCGCCAGTCCAGGGTCAGGTCGATGCGGGTGATGTCTTCCGCATCGCCGTCGTAGAGCCGCCGGGCCCGCGAGACGCCGTAGCGCAGGCTCAGGCGGTCTCCCGGATTCCATTGCTGTTCGTAGCGCAGCACCCAGGTGGGGCCGCTGCCATAGTCCTGTTGTTCGTAGAGACCCGCGCCCAGCTCGATGCGGTGGCGGAAGCTGCGCTCGTAGCGCCGGTATTGCAGCCATTCCCCCGTCAGCGTGACATCCAGGGACAGGTCGCGCCGCGGATTGAAATAGGAGGCATTGCGCCGGTCATTGCGCGAGGCATAGAAGCCGGCCCTGGCATCGAGCTTGTATCGGGGTTGGGACAACAGGCGCTGAAAGAGGCCCGCCTGCACGCTGCGGCGCTGATTGCCGTCGCTGAAATCGAGATAACGGGCGGCGATGTCGATACGCCGGGATTCATGGAAGACGTAGGCGCCGTCGAGTCCCGCCTCCCAGCCCTCCAGGTCCTCGTTGAGGCGACCCCGCAGGGGCACGGCATTGCTGTAGCTCGCATAGCTTGCGCCCAGGCGCCAGTGATCGCCCTTGCGCCACAGGGCGCTCAGGGACAGTCCCGGGTTGACGGCATCACCCGCATCACGGCTCAGTTCCATGGACGTGGCAAGGTCCCGGCGGCGGTATTCCCAGCCCACACCGGCGCGCCGGTAGTCGATGCGGCCTTCCGCCCGGGTGAAGCGGGCGCTGGCCAGGTGGCTGCGCAGGAAGAAACGGTGGCGGTAGCGCCGCGGCCGGTCGTAGAGCCAGGCATCGAGTTCGAAGCTCTCGCCGCCTTCGGCGACGCCCGAGCTTTCACTGTAGCCCGTGGTGATATAGAGCTGGCGCAGGTTGTGGATGCGCCAGCGCCGTGCGAGATCACGCACCGCGGCATGTTCGGGATCCCGGGCGCGCAGCCGGCGCAGGATGGCCGCGCCCGCTTCGTAGTCACCCTGGTCCCAGAGGGCATGGGCGAGCCCCGCGCGCGCGGGCAGGTGGCGCGGATCGGCGGTGCAGGCGATGCGGAATGCTTCTTCGGCGGCACGGGGCAGCTCGCGCCAGCGCAGCACGTTGCCCAGCTCGGTGCGCAGGTCGGCGTTGTGCGGTGCCCGCGCCACGAGTTCCTGGAGGCGTTGCCGGGCCTCGGCCAGGTGATCGGCGAAGGCATGGACCAATGCGGCGGTGGTGTCGGCCGAGAGCCTGTCCGGATTGGGACGCAGATAGGCGGGTGGCCCCTTGCCCAGCCAGGGGGGTTGTTGCTCTGCCAGCTTTTCGGCCCGGGAGATGGCCGCGGTGAAGTCCTCGCTTTCCAGCAGGGCATAGATCCGGGAGAGCTGGTAATGGAAATTGCCGGGATCGCCCTGGAGTGCCTCTTCCAGCAGGGGCAGGGCCCGCGCCGGCTGGCGCAGCTGGAGATAGGCCTCGGCGGCGGTGCCCAGGACATAGGCCGGCAGGGGATGGTCGTCCTGCGGCAATGCCTCGAACAGGCTCACCACGTCGCGCGGCCGCCGGTCGTCCAGGTAGGCCACCATGAGGTCGAAACGGCTGCGTCGTGCAGGCGGTGTCGTTTCCCGCTGAAGGCGCGCCATGTCCTCCAGGCGTGACTCCAGACGCGCGATGATCCGTCTCAGGGCCGCACGGCGGGCAGCCGGGTCGTCGTGAGGCAGGCGGGTCCAGCGAATGGCCAGGGCGGTGGCGTCGGCCTCGAATGCCGCCACTTCCGCCGCGCTGAGCAGGCCGGGATCCGCACTGGCCAGCTCCAGTGCCCGTTGCGGCGCCCCCAGGCGCGCGGCGACGAGGATCCGGCCCCGGCGTGCCTCGCGGTTGCCGGGATCCAGGCGGGCCATCGCCTCGTAGTGGCGCAGGGCGGAGAAATAGTCGCCGCCCCGGTAGGCGACATAGGCCCGCGCGGCGAGGATCTCCAGGTCGTCGGTCGATTCGGGCCAGGCCGCCAGCACGGTCTGGCCCTCGGCGGACCGGCCCATGTCGGCCAGGGTCAGGGCCAGGCCCAGGGTCGCCGGGCGCCGCGCCGGGAAGCGCTGCAGGACGCCGCGGTACAGGCTGGCCGCCTGTTCGAAGCGGCCCAGGTTGCGGGCGGACTTGGCGAGGGATTCCAGTACATAGGCCGGGTCGCGTCGGGGATCCAGGCGGGGCAGGAATGCCAGGGCCTCCTCATCCCGCTCGGCCCAGCCCAGCACGACGATGGTGTCGTAGAGATACTGGCGATGTCGCGGATGGGCCGCCATGAGCGCCCGGAGCGTGGCAAGCGCCGGTGCATGCCGCCCGGCACGGGCCTGTTCCAGGGCCTGCTGGTAACGCTGGGAGGCAGTGACATCGTCTGCCAGTGCCCCGCCTTGCCAGAAGGACAGGCACAGCAGGATCCAGGCGCAAAAGCCAGGCGTCGCCCCCGGGCGACGGCAGGGCAGGAGTGTGTATTGTGCGCGCAGCACTTTCGGCATCGGCGTCGTGTTTTGTGTAGTCCCGGGGGGAAGGCATGCCCGCAGGCGTTCATTTCTTCCTCTTCAGGAATTATCGGCAGCCATATGATTTGAATAAGGAAAGCGCCGAAGCGGCGGGGGGTTCGAGGGGGGGTCAGGGCGCTGGAGGATCGTCCTGCGAATCGTTTTTCTGCCCTCCCACCTCGCGGAGACTGTCGTCGATGAAACGGCTCAGGCGCAGGAGGCTGTCCTCCAGTGCAGTCTCCTGCCGGTTGAGGCGTTCCACCAGCTTGTGCATGCCGGCGACGATGGCGTGGCTCTCGCTGTCGGGCAGGGCGCCATAGCGCTCCCGGTAAACGGCGCCCAGGCCTTCCACCAGGAAGGCCAGGGTCTCCTGGTCCAGGGCCCCGTCGCGGACCAGGCGGACCATCTCTTCCGGGGTGGTGAAGACTTCACGGCACAGTTCGTCGCCATGGCGTTCCTTCAGTTGCAGGACCAGTTGCCTGCACAGATCCTTCGTATCCTGGATGTCGTCGAGGAGCTTGGTGATGCGGCTTTCCAGGCTGCGCAGGGGATGGTGGAAACGCTTCTCGAAATTGCTTTCCAGGGTGAAGATAAGGTCGCGGAATTCCGTTTCGTTGAGCCGGGGAGATTCCGAGAGCAGGCGCACGATCTGCTGCGTGTCGCAGGGCAGGCTGTGAAAGCGGTTCTCGTAGGCTTCGATGAGCCGGTGCAGGAGGGGGGCGGCCATGTCGTCCGAGGTCTTTTCGTCGGCAAGAAAGGACAGCAGCCTTTCCAGGGATCGTTCCGGCTCGTCTTTCCCGTCCGCAGTCTCCGCCTCCGGAGAAACCGCTGGGCCGGAAGAGGGCGGTGTGGCGGGCGGTTGCGGCGCGGGCGGCGAGACAGCTTGGGGGACAGATTGGGTGGCGGATTCAGGGGCAGGCCCTGGGGAAGGTGCGGATTCAGCCGGCGTGCCTGTCTGCGTCCGCCAGAATTCGCTGAAACGGGGCATGGCCTCTCCTGTCTTGAGCTGCTTGCTCAACACATCGGCCAGGGTCATGAAACAGCGGCTTGCGACGCTGGTGGGCGCCTGCAGGACCACCGGCGTCTGGTGTGCCACGGCCTTGCCCACGGCCTCGTCCCGGGGGATGTAGCCCAGGTAGTGGACCTGGACGTGCAGGTATTTCCTCGCCGCGGCCTCAAAGCGCTTGAAGACTTCCATGCTGTTGGCATAGTTCAGGACCATGTTGACGAGGACATAGAGGGGCCGGTCGAAGCCGCGGCGCCTCAGTACCCGGATGAGGGCGAAGGCATCGGTGAGTGAAGTGGGCTCCGGCGAGATGACGACGATGACGTACTGGGCGGACTGGAGAAAGCTGAGTACCGTCTCGCCGATGCCCGCGGCAGTGTCGATGAGAAGGTAGTCGAAGCGTTCCTCCAGTTCGGCCAGCGCTTCGAAGAGGCGCTGGCGCTGGGTGTCATCCAGTTGGGCGCAATGGGCGATGCCGGAGGCCGCCGGGACGATCTTCACCCCGCGGGGGCCGTTGATAATGATATCGTCGATGGTCTTTTCGCCGGACAGCAGGTGCTCGATGGTATGGCGGGGCGCAAGCCCCATGATGACATTGATGTTGGCCAGCGAGGTGTCGGCATCGAAGATACAGACCCGCGCCCCGCGGCTGGCAAGTGCGATGCCCAGGTTGCTGGTGATGTTGGTCTTGCCGACGCCCCCCTTGCCGCTGGTGATGGCGATGACGCGGGTGTGGGCATCCTGGCCGGCAGCCCCGGTGCGGGAGTCTTCGCCATGGGCGGTATGGATTTTGAGGATCTTGTTCATAACAGGAGGCGGGGCAGGCGGCAGGCCCGGTAGTGATCCGCTGCCGGGTTAAATTGGGTGAAGTGTTCTGCCACGACCCGCACATCCTCCCAGTGGCACTTTCCGGTTGCATTTCCCGGTGGCATGTTGCCTTTGTCCGCCAGTCCCCTTTCCTCTTGTGAAGACGTCCTGTCCCGATGAATCCGTGCCGGTCTGGACGCTGTGCTGCGAGAGGGTAGGAGAACGGATCCGGCCAGATGTGTCCATTGTATCACATTTTTATAAGTTCATGAATTTACGGTATTTCCATCTCTCCCAAAATGCATCAGATTATTCTTTCGTTGCCGCCGTCGATGGGCAGCTGCGCCCCGGTGGTCTTGGCGAAGAGCGGGCCCAGCATGGCCGTGACCAGGGCGGCGACGTCGCGCGAGGTGATCTCCGTCTTGAGCAGGTTCTTGGTCTTGTATTCCTCCACGCTTATCCCGTAGTGGCGTGCCCGCGAAGCCAGCACCTCCTCGCTCCAGATGCCGGTGTCGAAGACCGCGTCGGGATGGACGGTGTTGATGCGGATGCCATCGCCGGCCCACTCCAGGGCGGCGATACGCGCCAGCTGGTTGAGGGCGGCCTTGGAGGCTGAATAGGCGGCGGCGCCGGGACCGGGGGCCGCCACGTTCTTGGAGCCGACCACGACCACCCGTCCCTTGCCCGGGGACAGCTTGAGCAGGGGGTGACTTTCCCGCAACAGGGCGAGATTGGCATCGAGGTTCAGGCGGAACACCTTGTGCCAGTGAGCGGTGTCGAGTTCGGTGATGGGTCGGCTGGCGGGGAAGGCGCCGGCATTGAGCACCAGCATGTCCAGGCCGCCGAAACGGCGCACGGCGTTCTCCAGGGACTCCCTGAGCTGTTGCTCGTCAGTGACGTCGCAGACCAGGCCGAGGAAGGCGGCGTGATCCACTGCCTGCTGAATGTCCGGATTGATGTCCAGGCCCACCACGGCGGCCCCCTCGTCGAGCAGGGCCTTCACACAGGCCTTGCCAATGCCCGAGGCCGCGCCGGTGACCAGGGCCACTTCGCCGGCGAAGCGGGGCGGCGGGCCCGACTTGCGCAGCTTGGCCTGCTCCAGGTCCCAGTATTCCACGTCGAAGATGTCGCCGGCGGGCAGGGCCTGGTAGCCGCCCAGGGATTCGGCGCGCAGGATGATTTCCATGGTGTGGCGATAGATGTCGGCGACGATATCCGTTTCCCGTGCGCTGCGCCCCAGGGTGACCAGGCCCAGCTCGGCATCGAGGATCACCCGCGGTGCCGGATCCAGCATGGTCAGGGCAGCCCTGGCGCGGGGTGCGTGTTCCTCGAAATAGGCGCGATAGGCCTCGGCGTAAGCCTTGAGATCCCTTCCCAGGAGCGGGAGGCGCTTGGTGCGGATGACGTGATCCGGCGTGGCGGGGCCTTGCTGGGTGATGCGGGGCAGGTCGTCCCGCCGGGCAAAGGCCAGGCAGTCGCGATCACGGTGGGTGGCCAGCAGCAGGGGGAAACCGGCCAGGCGCGAGGCTTCGAGGCGCAGGGCCGCGATTTCGAGGCGCAGGGGCTTGTCCACCGGCGTCTCCTCCCTCGAGGGGCCCATCGTGACGTGCCACGCCCGGCGCGAGGCCAGGTAGTCTTCCGCCCGGCTCACGAGCTGGATCATGCGTTCGTAGGCCGTGCGCGCATCGGGACCGAAGGAGAACACGCCGTGGTTCATGAGGATCATGCCGATGGTGCCGTCGTGGGCCTCGGCGGCGAAGCGCTCCGCGCACAGGCGTGCCAGGTCGAAGCCCGGCATGATGTAGGGAATGACGACGACGTCATCGCCGTAGATCTCCTCGATGCGCTGGCGACCCTCGCGCGTGTTGGTCACGGCGATGACGGCATCGGCGTGGGTGTGGTCCACGTACTTGTAGGGAATGATGGCGTGGAGAATGGCCTCCACCGAGGGCGTGGGCGCGCCGGCATCGGTCATGTGGGTGCGCAGCTCGTTGACCATCTGGGGATCGCTCAGCGCCGGCAGTCTGGCCAGGTCAATGAGATGGTCCAGGCGCACGGGGGAAAAGCCTGCCTCGGCGATGGTCTCCAGGTCCCAGCCGCTGCCCTTGACATAGAGGATGTCCGTCTCCTTGCCGAAAATATCGGGTTCGCGAATCTTTACCGAGGTGTTGCCGCCACCGTGCAATACCAGCGATTTGTCCTGTCCCAGCAGGCGCGACGTGTAGACGCGCAGACCCAGATCGCCCTCGAAGCGGGCGGCCTCTTCGTCGTTCCAGCGGTTCTGCATGATATGTCTTTCGCCTTTTTTATCGAGATGTAGATGTATTTGTTCTGAAGCGCCTATTATGCCGGAGTTTTCGCGGCGGGACAGCGGTTATGACCGGCAGGGGCATGTGGGAATTCCGAGAGGATTTTGTGGTTTTTCCTGTTTTTTATCGGCAGGATTCCACAAGGGCTTGACGGGCCGGGAGATGGCGCCCCGAACACGATTCGAACGTGTGACCTTCCCCTTAGGAGGGGGACGCTCTATCCAGCTGAGCTATCGGGGCAGGATGGGCAGGGTGATTATATCCTGTTGCCCGGTGCATATGCACCTGCCCGGGCCTGATCAGGGGTGAAGGGAAAAGAAGAAGGTGCCGCGGCCCGGGGAGGAAGGGAGGTGTGAGGCGAGCGTGTGGACCGCGGCACCGGGGAGTGACCGGAAGAACGACCGGCAGGGAGGTCAGTGTTCGTCGTCGTAGAGGTCGAAGTCGATGATCTGGCGCTTGAGCTGCTGGCGTTCCAGATGGTGTTCGATGGCCTTGCGCACGTTTTCCTGCTTGACGGGAACGTTCTTCCGGCCCTCCACGTCCAGCAGGTCCTCCAGATAGGTGTTTTCGAGAAATTCCTTGTCCTTCTTGTTCAGGCAGATGTATTCGCGCGTGCTCTTGTTGTTGGCCATGATCCTGTCCTCCAAAGGTCTGTGACAGGACGCCTTTCCTCTTCCACCGTGCCGTGGCAAGGAACGGCGTCACGGTTTACAGGACTCATGGTAGGCAGGAGGGCGCCCCGGTTCTGTGAACTGTTTCACAAAATGGAGAATCCTTGATCGTGATCACAAAACCGCCGTTGCGTACGCCTGGCGGGGTCTTTTTGTTACCGCATTTCGTCCTTGCTCATTTCGGATGTCAGTTCCCTGTCATTTCGACCGAACCCCTTGTCATTTCGACCGGAGGGAGAAATCTTGTTGCCGGGCTCAAGATTCCTCGCTGCGCTCGGAATGACGAGGGGTGTTTTCATGCCTCGCTGTACTCGAAATGACACAGAACGCTGTCATTCCGACCGAAGGGAGGAATCTTGTTCTCCGAAGGTCAAGATTCCTCGCTGCGCTCGGAATGACAAGGGGTGTTTTCATGCCTCGCTGTACTCGAAATGACACAGAACGCTGTCATTCCGACCGAAGGGAGGAATCTTGTTCTCCGAAGGTCAAGATTCCTCGCTGCGCTCGGAATGACAAGGGGTGTTTTC
>JALSIC010000072.1 GCA_026981935.1 Gammaproteobacteria bacterium | reverse complement strand
TGTTGTCATTTCGAGCGCAGCGAGGAATCTGGGGGCGGTGGCATAAGATTTCTCCCTGCGGTCGAAATGACAACGAATGTTGTCATTCCGAGCGCAGCGAGGAATCTTGGGCCGGTGGCATAAGATTTCTCCCTTCGGTCGAAATGACAACGAATGTTGTCATTCCGAGCGCAGCGAGGAATCTTGGGCCGGTGGCATAAGATTTCTCCCTTCGGTCGAAATGACAACGAATGTTGTCATTCCGAGCGCAGCGAGGAATCTTGGGCCGGTGGCACAGGATTTCTCCCTTCGGTCGAAATGACAGGGAGGTGAGGTCGAAATGACAACGTTCCTGTCATTCCCCCTTTCCCTGTCATTCCGAGCGCAGCGAGGAATCTTGGGCCGGTGGCGCAGGATTTCTCCCTTCGGTCGAAATGACAGGGAGGTGAGGTCGAAATGACAGGGAGGTGAGGTTGAAATGACAGCGCGACTTCCGACTGGCATGAAACTTGTATATATCCTGGCACACAAGAGACGAAACCAGCTGATACGAATCCAAGCATGCACTGCAAGCGCCTTCTGATCGGACTGCTCGCCCTGCTGCCTGTGGCGGCACAGGGCAGTGCCTATCAATCGCTGGCCTCCATCCGCCAGGCCGCGGAAAGCTTCGTGCTCAGCCACGCCCATGCCTCGGGAGACGGGAGCATAGAGGTGGCCATCGGGGAACTCGACCGGCGGCTGCGGCTGCCCTTGTGCGGTCAGCCCCTGCAGGCCTTCCTGCCTCCAGGGGGACGCCTGCAGGGAAATACCACGATCGGCGTGAGCTGTCCCGATGCCCGGCCGTGGAAACTCTACGTGCCCGCGCGGATCAGGCACATCGACCGGGTCATCGTCGCCAGGTATCATCTTCCCCGGGGCACACGCATCCAGGCAGGAGACCTGGCCTATGAAGAACGCGATCTGGCCGCCCTGAACCGGGGCTATTTCACCGAGCAGGAGCGGCTGGTGGGAAAAGTCCTGAATCAGCCCGTGGCAGCGGGCAAGGTCATCAGCCCCTATATCATCAAGAACCCCAGACTGGTGAAGCGGGGCCAGGGCGTGACCATCCTGGCTGCCGGCAGCAGTTTCGAGATCCGCATGAAGGGCAAGGCCCTGATGGACGGCAGCGCGGGGGATTACATCAAGGTCAGGAACATCAAAAGCCAGCGCATCGTCGAGGGCGAGGTGATCGGGGCGGGCCTCATCAAGGTACCGCTCTAATTCATGGGGTTATTCTGCCGATATCCTTACCGGAGCGCAAAGGAGACCATCACATGACAATCGAAATCAACGGTCATTCCACTTCCCCGCTCAGCAACGCGAGCAACAACAAGCAGGACGTGAAGGGCCCGCGGGCGGGAACGGACGGCGCGTCAGACGCCGCAGGCACCTTGCAGGATCAGGACAAGGTCAGCCTGACGGAAACCGCGTCCCTGATGCAGAAGCTCGGCGAACGCATCAGCGAGACACCCGTGGTGGACCAGGAGAAAGTGGCCTCGATCCGGCAGGCCCTCGCGGAAGGCCGCTACGAGGCCGATTTCACACGGGTGGCGGAAAAAATGATGGCCTTCGAGAGCGCGCTGGAGCGTGCCTGATCTGCCGGCGCATTCCATGAACCACCACCCCAGCCCCGTCACTGGATTCCTGGAAATCGTCCGGGACGGCATGGCGTCGGCCCGCAATCTGTTGTCGTTCCTGGAACAGGAAAACACGGCACTGCGCAACAATGACCTGGATGGCTTCCTCGACCTGGCACAGCGCAAGAAGGCAGAGATCGTCGTCCTGGAAGGCATAGAGCAGCGCCGTGCTGCCCTGCTGCACGCCATCGGCATGGCCGACGACGCGCAGGCCATGGCGGATTTCCTCATTCGCCACGACAACGAACACGCCGACATGAGCGGGCACTGGCAGAAATTTCTGGGTCTGCTCAAGGCCTGCCAGCGGCTGAACGATACCAACGGGCGCATGATTCATGCCCGCCAGCAACAACTGCAACAGGCGCTCGAAATCCTGCGCGGCCAGCTGGGCAGTGGCGAACTCGCCTATGACCAGCAGGGCAAAACCACCAAGGACATCACACCCACTCCCATTGCCAAGGCCTGAGGGCTTTCTCTGAGGGATTTTTCGCGTCCAGGGTCGCTCCTGCGGGAGGGCAGGTGCACCGCTCTCGGCGTGAATCATGCCAGCAAAACGTCCGCAGAACGCCGCCCAGGGATTTTTCCCAATACCCGTCAGCAAAACTAAAGTTTCGACTCCCGGAGACGATAGACACCGTATCGGAAGAGGCTCCAGGGAAAAGGAAAGGGAATGGATTGTCACCGGGGGACACACGCAATGGCGGGCGAATCTCCAGACGAGAACCCAGCACCAGGCGAGGGGAAGGGCAGTGACCGGCCCGGAGGGGGGACGGTCATCCGCTGCGGCGGGTTGCTCAATATCAGCCAGGCCAACCACCTGCGCGACCTCCTGCATGAGGCCAGCGGACAGCACGATGTCATCACCCTCGATCTCGATGAGCCAGAGCGCATCGACACGGCCGGCGTCCAGTTATTGTACAGCTTCATAAACTACAGCAAACGCAATGGCATCCTTCTTCAATGGCACAATGTCCCGCCAGCGCTTCACGAGATGGCGGCACAATTGGGCATGAAGGCGTTATTGCAGCATCCGCCACGGGCATAAGGCACTGCCTTGCTGCAAGGCGGCAATAAAGGAGGTTGATTATGGCAAGTATCCTTGCGGTCGATGATTCCGCATCCATGCGGCAGATGGTGACATTTGCCCTGCAAAAGGCCGGTCACGAGGTCGTGGAGGCCGCTGACGGCGAACAGGCCCTGGCCCTGGCAAAAACCAGGAAGGTCAACCTGGTCATCACCGATGTCAATATGCCGAAGATGGACGGCATCACTCTGATCAGGGAGCTGCGCACCCTGCCCGACTACAGGTTCACGCCCATCCTGATGCTGACCACCGAATCCGCGCCGGAGAAGAAGCAGCAGGGCAAGGCGGCCGGCGCCACGGGCTGGCTGGTCAAGCCTTTCAACCCGGACCAGCTCATCGCCACCATCAGCAAGGTGCTGGGTTAGCCCTCGACATGAGCATCGACATCAGCCAGTTCCACCAGACCTTTTTCGAGGAGAGTCTCGAGGGGCTGGACATCATGGAATCCGGCCTGCTCAGCCTGGATTGCGGCACGGTGGACACGGAAACCATCAACGCCATATTCCGTGCCGCGCACTCCATCAAGGGCGGCAGCGCCACCTTCGGATTCACGCAGGTGGCGGAATTCACCCATGCCATGGAGACCCTCCTCGACGAAATGCGGGAGGGCAAGCGCCAGGTCACACAGGAATCCGTCGAGGTCCTGCTCAGGGCCGTGGACTGCCTGCGCGAGATGATCGCCGCGCAGCGGGACGGCGGCAGCATGGACGAACAACTGGCAGCCCAGGTCCAGGGGGAGATGGAGGCCCTGCTGGGAAAGACAGGGGGCGATGACCCCATCGACGTCTCCGGCAATACTTCGGGAACACCTGCCGAAGCGGACAAGGCATGCCGCACCTGGCTGATCGACTTCAGGCCGCATCCCGATCTGCTCCAGACAGGCAACGACCCTGCCCTGCTGTTCCGGGAGCTGGCCACCATGGGCGACCTGGAAGTGGAAGTCGATGATGCGGCGCTGCCGCCGTTTCCCGAGTTCGACGCGGAACAGTGCCACCTCAAATGGCGGTTGAAACTGACCACCACGGCCGGGGAAGACGCCATCAGGGAGATCTTCGAATGGGTGGAGGACGTCTGCGACCTGGAGATCACCGCCCTGTCCCCATCACCCCCTGCCGATGCCGGACCGCATGAAATCCGGACAGACCCACCCGGGCAGGAGCCGCCTTTTGAGGGGCCGGGCGAAGGGCCGGGCAAGGCGCAAAGACCGCCCGCGGCAAAGAAACCCAGGCCCACGGAGAGCGGCTCCATCCGGGTCAGTATCGACAAGATCGACCATCTCATCAACATGGTGGGTGAACTGGTGATCACCCAGTCCATGATGGGCAACCTGGACGGCGGATTCGAGGATTTCGACATCAACCGCCTGGAACAGTTGCGCGAGGGCCTGGCGCTGCTGGAACGCAACACGCGGGAACTCCAGGAAAGCGTGATGCGCATCCGCATGCTGCCCATCAGCTTCGTCTTCAGCCGCTTCCCCCGCATGGTTCATGACCTCAGCCAGAAACTGGGCAAGAAGATCAACCTGGTGCTGTCGGGGGAACAGACGGAACTGGACAAGACGGTCATGGAAAAGATCGGTGACCCGCTGGTGCACCTCATCCGCAACGCCATCGACCATGGCATAGAGCCGCCAGAGCAGCGCATCGCCGCGGGCAAGCCGGAAACGGGCACCGTCCACCTCAACGCCTATCACAAGGGAGGCAATATCGTCATCGAGATCAACGACGATGGCGCGGGATTCAACAAGGAGAAGATCCTTGCCAAGGCACGGGAACGCGGCCTGGTGGAGAAAGACGCGCAGCTTTCCGACGACAGGATATACGACCTCATCTTCCAGCCCGGATTTTCCACGGCGGACACGGTCAGCGACGTCTCCGGGCGGGGTGTCGGCATGGACGTGGTACGCCGCAACATCCGCGAGCTGGGCGGCAACATCGAGATCAGCTCCCGGGAAGGCGAAGGCACGACATTCACCATCCGCCTCCCCCTGACGCTGGCCATTCTCGACGGCCAGCTGGTCAGAATCGGCAGCGAGACTTTCATCGTGCCGCTGGTTTCCATCGTGGAATCGCTGCAGATCAGGGCGGAAAACGTCAATTCCATTGCCGGCCGGACCGAGGTCTACAAGCTGCGCGATGAATACATTCCCGTCCTTAGAACCCACGACATTTTCCAGGTCGAAGGCGGCCCCGCACATATCGAGGACGGCCTCCTGGTGGTCATCGAGGGCGACGGGCACAAGGCGGGGCTGCTTGTGGACGACCTGCTGGGACAGCAGCAGGTCGTCATCAAGAGCCTGGAAACCAACTTCCAGCGCGTCTGTGGCATTTCGGGCGCAACGATACTCGGAGACGGGACCGTTGCCCTGATCCTGGACGTCGAAGGGCTCGTGCAACTGAGCCGCAGGCCCGCCGATGAGGGGCCGGGACCCCGGCAACGTGCAGTGGCTTAGCACCCAGAGGAGAATCACATGAGCGACGCAGCCGAACTCGTAGAACTCGACATCAACAAGGACAGTGACAGTGATACCAGCCAGTTTCTCACCTTCATCCTGGGCAGCGAGGAATACGGCGTCGACATTCTCCAGGTCCAGGAGATCAAGGGCTGGGACCGGGTGACCCCCATCCCCAACACCCCCGATTACATCAAGGGCGTGATCAATCTCCGCGGCGCCATCGTTCCCATCATCGATCTGCGCCAGCGCTTCAACCTGGAGAGCATCTCCTATGACGCCACCACGGTGGTCATCGTGCTCAAGGTCCCGGCGGAAGACAAGGAAAGAACCATCGGTATCGTCGTGGATGCCGTGTCCGATGTCTACAACATCTCCGCTTCCGACATGAAGCCGCCACCGGACTTCGGGGATATCGACATCGATTTCGTGAAGGGGCTGGCCACCGTCTCCGGGAAGATGGTCATCATCCTCAACATCGACAGGCTGCTGAACGAGTCCATCATGCCCGACATGGATAGCCGGTCAGAGTAAACCCGGGGAGGTGTGACCATGATCGATTTCGGCAAACCACGTTCTCACAGGCCAGCGGGTCCTGCAAAGCCATCGCCTGCGGCAAGCAAGCCGGCGTGGCCGTCCCGGCACAGGAAAGCCCTGCTGAGCCCGGCCGACCGTGAAGCGGTCGAGAAAATATTCGCATGCTTTGCCTGGCACGGCTGATCTCGTCGGCCGCAAACGTAATCAACCCACGGGGACCGCAACATGAAGACATCCACCGCAAACGAAGCCAGCCCTGCGAAACCGGACATCGCGCTGATCGAAGAGACATTCCAGATGCTCGCCCCGCGCGCCGAGGAGCTGGCCCGGAGATTCTATGCCGAACTGTTCCAACGCTACCCGGAGGTCGAACCGCTGTTCGCCAATACCGACATGGACCAGCAGCGCAGGAAGCTGGTTGCGGCACTTGCAACCGTGGTCAACAGCCTGCGCCGGCCTCGCGAGCTGCGGAAGGTCCTGCGGGAGCTGGGTGCCAGGCACGAGCAATATGGCGCCGAACCCGGACATTATGGCGCCGTCGCGGAAACCCTGCTGGACGTCATGAAGGAACTTGCGGGACCGGCCTGGACGCAGGAGGTCCACGACAACTGGAGCGCGGCACTGAACATGGTCGCAGAAACGATGGTGAATGGCTACAAGAGGAAGGAGAGCACGAACATGGCCAAGACAAAGAAATTATCCGCCGAGATTCTGGATGATCTGCCGGTCACCGACAATCTCGATGTACTCAAGGACATTCTGGAACATGCGCCTGTCAACATCATGATCGCCGATGCCGACGAGAATGTCGTTTTCCTCAACCGGCGGACGCGCGAGACCCTGAAAGAGGTCGAAGACGAGCTGGCATCCTACCTGCCCGGCTTCAAGGCCGACGAGGTCGTGGGCGGGAGCATTCACCGCTATCACAAGGACCCCGCCGCCATCAAGCGCGTGCTGGACAGTCTGCAGCCCGGCGAGGCCCACAAGGGCAAGATCACACCCGGGCATTTCGTCTTCGAGCACGAGACCCGGGTGCTGACGGACAGCGAGGGCAACCGCATCGGTTACGTGGTGCAGTGGCAGGATGTCACCGAGCAGCGCGCCAAGGAGGAAGAGGCCTTCCGCCTGCAGCGGGCCATCGATGGCGCGCAGACAGCCATGATGACCATCGACAGGGATCTGGTCATCACCTACATCAACGATGAAACCAGGAAACTGCTCGGCAAGCACAGCGAGGCCCTGCGTTCCATCTACCCGGGATTCGATCCCGACAAGATCGTGGGCTGCTGCATCGACATGTTCCACAAGAATCCTTCTCATCAGCGGCAGTTGCTGGACAATCCCGCCAACCTGCCCTACGAGACGGACATCCATGTGGGCCCGCTGACCTTCCATATCCGGGTCTCCGCCATGCATGACCTGGATGGCAATTACATCGGCAACACCCTGGAATGGGCCGATGTCACGGAACGACGCATCAAGGAAATGGAAGTGGCGCGGCTGCAGTCCGCCATCCAGGGGGCACAGACCAACATCATGCTGTGCGACGAGAACCTCACCATCACCTATGTCAATCCGGCCGTGGTACGCATGCTCTCCAGGCGCCAGGAAGCACTGCGCCAGATCTGGCCGGGTTTCGATCCCAACAACCTGGTGGGCCAGTGCATCGACCAGTTCCACAAGAATCCCGCGCATCAGCGTGCCCTGCTCCAGGATCCCTCTCGCCTGCCGGCCACCGCCGAGATCAAGGTGGGCGACCTGGAGTTCCAGGTCAACGCCACCATGATCACGGGGCCCAAGGGCGAGTACATGGGCAACATGGTGGAATGGGTGGATATCACGGAACAGAAGGATGCCGAGCGCCAGATCGAGAACCTGGTGGTTGCGGCCAGCATGGGTGATCTCGACCAGCGCCTCGATACCAGCAAGTTCGAAGGCTTCATGAAAAACCTGGGCGACGGCATCAACCAGATGCTGGATGCCGTGGTCACACCTCTCAGAGAAGGAACGCGCGTGCTCCAGGCCCTGGCCGAGGGCGACCTCACAGAGAACATGCAGGGCGAGTACCAGGGCGAGTTCGCCGTCCTGCGCGATGCCCTGGACACTTCCATCAACAACCTGCGCCGCATGGTCAGCGAGATCCGCGCATCCGCCACCACGATCAACTCCGGCGCCAGTGAAATCGCCCAGGGCAATGCCGATCTGAGCCAGCGCACCGAGGAACAGGCCTCCTCGCTGCAGGAGACGGCCTCCAGCATGGAGGAGCTGACCGGCACCGTGAAACAGAATGCCGACAATGCCAACCAGGCCAACCAGCTTGCCGCCAGCGCCCGCGAACAGGCCGAGAAAGGCGGAGAGGTGGTCGGGCGTGCCGTGGAAGCCATGGCGGAGATCAACAACAGCAGCAAGAAGATCGCCGACATCATCAGCGTCATCGACGAAATCGCCTTCCAGACCAACCTCCTTGCCCTCAATGCCGCGGTCGAGGCAGCCCGCGCGGGGGAACAGGGCCGCGGATTCGCCGTTGTCGCCGGCGAGGTGCGCAATCTCGCCCAGCGCAGCGCGGCCGCCGCCAAGGAGATCAAGCAGCTCATCAACGACAGCGTGGAGAAGGTCAACGAGGGCACCCACCTGGTGGACGAATCGGGCGAGACCCTCAATGAAATCGTGACGGCGGTGAAGAAGGTCAGCGACATCATCGCCGAAATCGCCGCGGCGAGCCAGGAGCAGTCGGCGGGCATCGACCAGGTGAACAAGGCCGTCATGCAGATGGACGAGGTCACCCAGCAGAATGCCGCCCTGGTGGAGGAAGCGGCCGCGGCCAGTGAGTCCATGAACGACCAGGCCAAGAACCTGACCCAGCTCATGGAATTCTTCAATATCGGTGAGCAGGCATCGGCCATGGAAGGCGGCGGTGCTGCCGTGGCCATGGGCCAGACCGACCCTCAGCACGGGCCCGCCCGGCCCGCTGCCCCATCCGGCCGCCAGCGCGGGAGCACGGCTGCCCGCCCCGCCGGCAACCGGACGCCTTCCGTGAATGATGATGAATGGGAGGAGTTCTGAGTGCAACGCAACGGACAACAACAATCAAAACGGCACAGATATGGAAAGCCAAGGAAAGATACAACGGGACTTCGACTTCACTGAACGGGATTTCGATCGCATCCGCCGGCTGGTCAGGGAACATGCGGGAATCAATCTCACGGAAGCCAAGAAGGACATGGTATACAGCCGCCTTGCCCGGCGGCTGCGTGCCCTGGGGCTGAAACGCTTCAGTGATTATTGCGCCCTGGTGGAGAACGACGATGGCGGTGAGCTGGTCAATTTCACCAATTCCATCACCACCAACCTGACGGCCTTCTTCCGCGAGAATCATCATTTCGAGTATCTCGCGAATACGCTGCTGCCCCGGTTGCGCAGGGAAAAAACCGCTGAACGAAGGATCCGGGCCTGGTCGGCGGGCTGTTCCACGGGCGAGGAGCCGTATTCCATCGCCATGGTGCTGAAGGAATCCCTGCCGGCCCACGAAAACTGGGATGTGCGGATTCTTGCCACGGATCTGGATTCCAACGTCCTGGAGACCGCCAGCCGGGGCATCTACAGCGAACAGCGCCTGTCAGGTGTATCGCCTGAACGCCGGCACCGCTGGTTCCTCAAGGGCAGGGGCAGGCACGAGGGTTCCGTCAGGGTCTCGCCCGCCCTGCAGGAGATCATACGCTTCCGCCAGCTCAACCTGCTGCGGGAGTGGCCCTTCCGTGGCCCCTTCGACTTCATCTTCTGCCGCAATGTGGTGATCTATTTCGACAAGCCGACCCAGAAGACGCTGTTCGAGCGCTATGCGGACGTGCTGACGGAACAGGCCCACCTCTTCATCGGCCACTCCGAGTCCCTTTTCAAGGTGACCGACCGCTTCAAGCTCATCGGCCAGACCATCTATTGCAAGGTGAAATGACGCCCATGCAAGCAGATTCCCGTCCCGCAGCGCAAAGGTGCCATGCCCCCCCGGTGGCTCTGCCCGGCTTCAGCCATATCAACCGCTACTGGGACAGGACACACCAGATCTATGCCGCCAAGATCCTGCCGGGGGAATTCTATGTCACCCGCCATGACGAGATGATCACCACGGTCCTGGGTTCCTGCATCGCGGTGTGCATCCGCGACAGCGGCAACGGCGTCGGCGGCATGAATCATTTCATGCTCCCCGGCACTTCGGACGGATCTTCCGATCCGGCACTCAGCGATTCCGCCCGCTACGGCACCTATGCCATGGAGATGCTGATCAACGAGATACTCAAGAACGGCGGCGAACGGGAGCGCCTGGAAGTCAAGGTCTTCGGCGGCGGGCGTATCCTCAAGCAGATGACGGACATCGGCCAGCGCAACATCGCCTTCACGCGGCAATACCTGGTCACGGAACGGTTGCGGGTGGTCAGCGCCGATGTCGGCGACGTCTATCCACGCAAGGTCCAGTTCTTCCCGGCCACAGGCCTTGCACGGGTGAAGAAACTGCGTTCCCTGCACAACAAGACCATCGTGGAACGGGAGACCCATTACATGAACGACCTGGTCAGCCGGCCCGTGGCAGGCGAGATCGATCTATTCTGAGGAGAACACATGATGAACAAGAACAAGATCAAGGTACTGGTCGTGGACGACTCGGCGCTCATCCGCCAGCTGCTGACGGAGATTCTCAACACCGACCGGGAGATCGAGGTGGTGGGCACCGCCCAGGATCCCTACCGCGCCCGCGACAAGATCAAGGAGCTCAATCCCGACGTCCTCACCCTGGACGTGGAGATGCCGCGCATGGACGGACTCACCTTCCTGCGCAATCTCATGCGCCTCCACCCCATGCCCGTGGTCATGATTTCCTCATTGACCGAAAGGGGGGCCGACATCACCCTGCAGGCACTGGAGCTGGGCGCCGTGGATTTCGTTTCCAAGCCCAAGATCGATGTCGCCCACTCCCTTGCCGAGTACAGCGAGGATATCATCGCCAAGGTCAAGGCCGCCGCACGGGCAAGGATCCGCACCGGCCTGGAGACACCGGTGGCCCTGAAAGAGGTGGCGCCCAAACTGTCGGCCGATGCCGTGCTCGGGGCCGGTCCGCGCAGCCGACCTTTCAAGACCACCGACAAGATCATCGCCATCGGCGCCTCCACCGGCGGGACCGAGGCCATCAAGGAAGTCCTCATGCGTCTGCCGGCGGATACCCCCGGGATCGTCATCTCACAGCACATCCCCGAGGCCTTCAGCGCACCTTTCGCGGCACGCATGAACAATGCCTCGGCCATGACCGTGTGCGAGGCGGCGGACGGCCAGCAGATCCTGCCAGGCCATGTCTACATCGCGCCCGGCAGTCACCATCTGCTCGTGGAGCGCAGTGGCGCCCGTTATATCTGCCGCCTCAACGACGGCCCCCCCGTCAACCGCCACCGCCCCGCGGTGGACGTCATGTTCCGTTCCGTTGCACAGAATGCAGCGGGCAATGCCGTGGGGGTGCTGCTCACCGGCATGGGCGACGACGGCGCACGCGGCCTCAAGGAGATGCACGAGGCCGGTGCCGCCACCATTGCCCAGGACGAGAAGACCAGCATCGTCTGGGGCATGCCCGGCGAAGCGGTCAGGCTGGGCTGCGTCGATGCGGTGCTGCCCCTGGACAAGATCGCCTCGCGCATCCTGTCCCTGGTGCGTGAGTCCGCCGCCTGACCGCATCAAGATCCTCCTCCATCCCGCCGATAACCTGCCATGAGGGACGCAATGATCGTCCACGGCAAGAGGAGGATTCAAGATGACGACAGGCAAGGGGCGGTATGACACGGTCCGGACACGGATAACGGCAACAGCACTGCTGGCGACATCGATGCTCGCCCTGTGCGGCAACGCGGCAGCGGACAAGCCGCCCATTCCCTTCGACGGCTGGACCGTGAACAACGGCATCATCGATACCTCCCGCTCCTGCAGCGGCGGCGTCACCTGCACCACGCTCGTCGCCGACCGCGGATTCGTCCAGCAACAGGTGAACACGGCCCACGGCAGTTTCATCCGCACCATCATCACCGAGGCCGACGCCACCGGCAATGTCGCCGATCTCGCCTTCGCCGACGAGAACTTCATCCCCGTCAACAACCCCGGCGGGACCGACATCAGCTTCAAACAAAGCATCCGGGACAGTGCCGGGGATTTCCAGAGCATCACCCGTTTCGATCGCCACACCTTCACCGATCCCCAGGACAACACCATCGATATCGCCACCATGGACATCACCCAGAATCTCCAGGGAGACGGGGGTTTCAGCAACGATTTCCGCTTGTGGAAAAACACCACGCTGGTCAATGGCGGGGTCGAGACCTATACGGGAAGACGCCTCGACATCGACCAGCGCCTGCTGCTGGCCGCCGACAACGACCCCTTCAACGCCACTGGCGAGCAGGTATTCGCCTACCGGCAACGCAGCGGCTGGGATGCGGCCTTCAATGGAGAAAGCCTGGTACTGGATCCCGTGAGCCGGGCAGGCGAGCTGGAACTGGATAAGTTGGTCACCTGGAACGACGGCGACGACATTGCGACCACGTGGGTGGCGTTTCGCGACAGCAGCTTCGAGCGCAGCGGCTTCAATTACCAGACCGTCGTCAACCGCAGCCAGGACATCACCGGCCGTGCCATTGCCCTGGAACTGCCCAAGGATGCCCCCATCGATCCCTTCGCCTGGGACGAGGCCAATTTCGGCCCCGCTCCCGGCCTGCCCTGATCCCCCTGATGCCGGCCCGGACGGCCGGCATCCCCCGGCAGGAGGCATGGCTTCGTTCATGACGCCACCCGTCCCACGGCATTTGCCGGAGACAGGGTCGGGGCTTATCATATTCCTGAGGGTGAGGATGCGCCAAGTGATACCTGTCATTCCAGGCGCGGCGGGGAAAGAAAACGCCCTCTGTCATTCCGAGCGCAGCAAGGAATCTTGGAGCGGTGGTGCAAGATTTCTCGCTGCGCTCGAAATGACAGAAAAGGGCAGAAATTGACAAGGGCAAGGGTCGGAATGACAGTGGGCTCGTCATACCACCCTCCTTGTCATTCCGAGCGCAGCGAGGAATCTTGGGGCGGTGGTGCAAGATTTCTCGCTGCGCTCGAAATGACAGAAAAGGGCAGAAATTGACAAGGGCAAGGGTCGGAATGACAGTGGGCTCGTCATACCACCCTCCTTGTCATTCCGAGCGCAGCGAGAAATCTTGGGGCGGTGGCACAGGATTTCTCCCTTCGGTCGAAGTGACACGTGGCTTGTCATTCCGAGCGCAGCGAGAAATCTTGGGTCGCTGGCGTAAGATT
>JALSIC010000071.1 GCA_026981935.1 Gammaproteobacteria bacterium | reverse complement strand
TCCTGATCCAGCAGGTTGCGCACCATGAAGCCCAGCTCGCCCTTGCCGAAGATATCGGTGCGGCGCAGGAACAGGTCCACGGTGCGATAGCCCGCCACGGCGGGACGGGTGTCACCGGCCGGCCGCGGCCGTGACGACAGCCAGTTGAAGCGCCCGTCGAGGCTCCATTGCGGGGCGAAGCGCCAGTCGCCGCGCAGGAAGAACTGATGGCGGGGCGCGCCGGGCACCGCCTCGTCGGTGGTGGCGTCGCGGGCATCCTGGAAGGCATAGTTGGCGCGAATATCGATGGCGCGGCTGACGTCCCAGGCCAGCTCCCATTCGAGGCCCCGCCCCTTCTGGCGGCCGACATTTCCCGCAACGGCGGTCCCACTCCCCCCATCCACGAATTCGATAAGGTCCCTGATCTCGTAACGGAACAGATTCACCGTGGTGTGAATATCGAAGGTCGGCTGATAGTCGAAGGCCAGCTCGACGGTCTCGATGCTTTCCGGCTTCAGGTTCCTGTTGCCGATGGCCACGGGGTTGTTCTGGTTGAACAGCTCCTGGAAGGACGGCGGGCGGAAGGCACGGCCGTACATGAGCTTGCTGGTGAGGTTGTACAGGGACTGCCAGACCAGCGCCAGGCGGGGATTCACGGTGCTGCCGAAGTCGGAGTAGTTGTCGTAGCGCAGGCCGGCGGTGAGATTCCAGTCGGGGGCCAGCTGCCATTCGTCCTGCAGGGACAGATAATAGGCGCGCCGATCGTGGTCGCCGATGAAGACATGGGGCGTGCCGGTGACGTCGGTCAGCGTGCCATCCACCACCGGCTGGCTGCCGTCGATCACACCCGGACCGAAGTTCTTCGTTTCACTCGCCTCCAGCCATCCCACGGAGCCCCCCAGGCCCAGCCGCAGGCGGTGGCTCTGCAGGGCGGTATAGAACAGGCTGCTGTCCAGCCGCCAGTGTTGCTCATCAACGGCCGGGTTGCCAATGAGGCCGTCGGGAAAAGCGACGATGCCGGCCGGGCTCACGGGATTGACATTGCCGTCGCTACCGATGGGCAGGCGCGTGCCGGCGGGGAACAGGCGCTGGCGGGAATCGCCGCTGATGCCCATGTAACTGAGCGTCGCCTTGAGGCCCAGATCCCGGGCGAAGTCCGGGTTGTCATAGGTGGCATCGGCAAGATAATTATTGATGTCCGCCCTACCATCAGGATCCAGCGCCTGCGCCAGACCCGGCCCCACGCCCATGTCCTGCAGGCGCCAGTTCCACAGGCGCAGCCGCCAGTGTTCGCGCTTCGCGTCGAGGCGCACGTCCAGGCGCTTGCCCCGCGTCGCCAGTGGGCCGGGGGCGAGGGATGCCGAGGTGCCCAGGGCTCGATCGAACAGGGTCTGGGCGTCCTCCCCGATCACCCGCCCGTCATCGCCATCGGTCTGCCGGTATCCCAGGTAGAACGCCAGTTCCGTTTCCCCAAACCGCTGCCCGTGCAGCAGGGCGGCCCGGCGGGCGCCAAAGGAGGCGATCTCGCCCACCACCTTGGTGCCGTCGATATCGCCCGCGCCCTTGGTGATCACATTGATTACGCCGGAGAAGGCATCGGCGCCATAGATGGCCGAGCCCGGGCCGCGAATGACCTCGACACGGGCGATATCAGCCACAGGAAGCATACTGTGGGGCCCCCGATCTCCTTGGAAAAGTTGGGTGAGAGGGACACCATTGACCAACATCAACACATGTGGATTGGTATCAGTACGGATACCACGAATAACATAGACAGGGGTCAGACGAGTCGAAGAATAAGACACATGCAACCCCGGCACCGTCTCCAGCACCTCATCGAGATCGCGGGCGCCCATGGCCTCGATGTCGCGGGCGGTGATCACCGTCGCCACGGCGGGGGCCAGCGAGAGCGGCTGCAGGC
>JALSIC010000070.1 GCA_026981935.1 Gammaproteobacteria bacterium | reverse complement strand
CGCACGCAGACGGTGTTGGCGAAGCTTGCTGTAGAATGACTACAGCGGCGCTCCGCCGCCTTGCTGCGTGTCCGCACGCGGCGGCTGAACATGACATATATTGTTGCCGGGTTAATAACCCGGCAACAATATATATCGTGTTCAGCGTTTCAGGCAGGCGCTGGAGGGATTTCCCGGGGGAACCAACAAAAAAGCGGGGGCGCTCGGCGCCCCCGCAGGTGGTCTTCCCTGTCGGTCCGGGATTATTCCACGGGATCGCCCTCGGAGTACTTGAGCGCGGCATCCTGTGGTTTCGCCCCCATGCCGTGATCGACGAAGCCCGGTACCGTATCGAGATCCACCGATGCGGCCTGGGCCAGATCGGGAAGCCCCGCCGTGGACAGCGGCACCTCGTTGAGGAAGACACTGATCTCCAGCGGCTTGACGAGGTAGCGTGTGCCATCGACGGCATTGCTTACCAGGGTGCCGGCCGGGATGTTGATGACCTTGTCCTTGATCTCCTGGGAGATCTGGAAGTCATTCATCGCCAGCATCATGTACACGTCGGGAATGCCCATCATCCAGCCGTCGTACTGCAGGCTCAGGGTCTTCTGCACCCCCGCGCCGTTGGTGAGCGTGACGGGATCGAGCTGGATGGGATCGGTGAGGATGACATAGGTGGAGGCATCGCTCATCAGGAAGCGCTGGGCACCCCAGCCGTCACCTTCCGCATACTCCCAGTTGAATTCCACCGGGCGGACATTGGGGTCCTGGGGTATGCCGAAGCTGTCCACGGCTACCACGCTGCCGTCCATCTGCAGGGGCTTGCCATTGCTGTCATAGGCCTGCAGGCCCCACTGGCCATCCTTCAGGACCTGGCCCGTCTCGTCACCGGGGGTCGACGGATCGTCCGCGGCAAAGACCAGCATCATGAAGTTGTTGTCGGTCGAATCGGTGACCAGGGAATAGCGCTTGTCGGGTTCCCAGGGCAGGGCCAGATACGCGGTGCCCGGCGGCAGGAAGCTGTCCACATTGGCGGGATTGGCCGCCCGCTGCGTCTCGATCATGACATCGTAGGAGTCGGGGGCATCCGCAGTTCCGGTGCGACGCACGATGAAGTTGGTGCCGTTGTTGTTGATGTAGTATTCACGGCCCAGTTCCGGCGAGAAAGGCTTGTCTCCATTGGCATCGAAGACCGGTATCCAGTTCTGCTCGTCGAAGTCCTGAAGGGTCTTCTCCACCCAGCCCGTCTTGCCGCCGGTGAAGTCGCCGGTGTATTCCACGTAGCTCGATCCACTGATGAAGATCGTGAGCTGGTCTCCATCAGATGGCGTGTACACGCTCCCTGTCGGCTCCAGTTTCGGCATGGAGCCGTCAGACGGCTGTGACGTGGGCATCTGGCCTGGATAGAAGCCTGGTCCGGTGTAGTTTACGTCGGGGCTGTTGGGGTCGGCATTGAGATAGACGTATTCGACCGTGTTGCCGCTGATATTGTCGTAGCGATTGATGGTCACGAAGCGGCGGTCTTCATCACCCACGACCAGGCTGTCGAAATCCGTGAAGGCGCTGAAGCTGCCGGCTGTGCCGTCCATGTTCTTGCAGCTTGGCGGCGTGGTGCCCCAGTCGATATAGCCCTCGCAATATTCCCAGCTGCCGCTGCCGGCGTTGTAGAGCATCTCCAGATTGACATTGATGAAGATCTCCATGGGGATGCCCTGGATGTCACTCAGGGTCGCATCCGCCAGGGCACGGCGGGTCAGGGTGCCGGGAAACGTCTGGGACACGGTGTAGGTGACCGCTGCAGCACCCGGTGGCAGGTCGGCCCGGCTCACCGTGGTTCCGGCAGAGAGTTCCTCTCCGCCCCACAGTTCGTGGCGACCCTGCCAGGCCCCGTAATAGGCATGGCGCTGCAGGCCGTTGCTGTCCGTAAAGGTGACGGGGAAACCGAAATTGACGTGTTTCTGCACGTCGTCGCCGGCGGCGATCCCCTTGCCGGCATCCGCATCGGCATAGAACAGGCCGTAACGCTGGGTAAGCTCCACGGCCTTGCTCAGATCACGCTCCTTGGCCGAATCGACACTGTCGTCGCCATTGCCGTCCACCACCAGATAGGTGCTGTCATAGACATACTTGGCTGTCTGGATTGAAGGCGTGCAGTTCATGGGGTCGGGCGCGGACCAGCAGCTCTGCCAGTCGGGATAGGCGACCTTGCCGTAGCCGCTGTCACCGGAGCGCACCATGATGGCCCGGGTCTGGGTCGGCGTCGGGGTGGGTCCGGCACCATACTCGTTGATCATGATGGTGTTGGCACCATTGCTGCCGAGGCGCGACCTGGCCACGAAGTAGCGCGAGTTGTCGTCCGCGAAGCTGACATTGAGATCCCATTCACCATAATCGGCATAGGATCCGTCATTATTGACACTGGCCGCACGGTAGATCTTGAATTCTGCGCGGATGGTGCGCATCTGGCCGGGATTGCCCATGTCGGGTTCTTCGATCCAGACCTGCACCCGGTTGACCTGCTGGCCGTTCTCCGTGATCATGTCGGACCGGACGACCCAGGGCTGCAGGGTCTTGGTGTCACGACCCTCCTCTTCTTCCTCCCAGGCGACGATGGCGGTATAGGGTCCCTGGCCGACGTTTTCCGGGAGATCATAGTGGGTCTGTGCCAGGGCGTTGAGAATGGTCTCGATGATGGCGAACTGTTCCAGGGTGCGTTCTTCCACGTACTTCTTCGTCTGGGCCGTGTTGTAATCGGCATCCGCGGGAAGGCCGGCATGAGCCGCACCGGCCACCAGGCTCTGGAAGGCGGCGACTCGCACGCCGGTCGAGCTGTTCGTGCTGCTGGCTGGAATGGCCGAAAGTTCCGTCGGCAGGGAATAACCTGCCACGCCCGTGGTGGTATTGTCGGTGCTGCTGGAACCGCCACCCCCGCCGCAGCCGCCCAGTGCGAGCAGAACAGCGCTTGCAATCAGTGTTTTCTTCATTGCATCCTCCTCAAAAAACGTGCCTTAGAGCCCCTGTGGGGCTGGAAGGCTAGAAAAATATCCAGAAGAACGGTCTGGCATCTTATTTGCCATCTTCCCCTATCGGTGGTTTTCACGCCGGGTTTGCCAACTCCGTCACAAAACAGGAATTTCCAGTCTGGCTGTCTGTGAGAGGGGAAGATCCGCGGCCAGGGACCGTTCCCACCCCATGATTGCCGGCATGGGAGCACCACCCGCGGCGCAATGAAGCAGCTGATGAAAAAACACGGTAATTGCGGACGGATTTTTTTCCATTATCATGGTCGAAGGCGAATCCAGAGGAGACAGGCGACATGAGCCAGACAGACAGCAGCCCGGAGGAAATCAAAAAGCGCCAGCAGGACGACTGGAATGCCGTCTCAAGTGGATGGGAGAAATGGTGGGGCATCCTGGAGCAGGGTGCCTGCCACGTCAGCGAACGCCTCGTCGAGCTGGCGCAGGTGAGTGCGGGAAAGCGCGTGCTGGATATCGCCACGGGTATCGGCGAGCCCGCCCTGACCGCCGCCCGCGCAGTGCTCCCCGGCGGATCGGTACTTGCCACGGACCAGGCAGCCGCGATGCTGGCCATCGCGGAAAGGCGCGCGCGTGACGCCGGCCTGGATCATGTCCGTTTTCTTCAGACGGACGGCGAGCTGCTCTATGAGGTGGACGACCAGTTCGATGCGGTGTTGTGCCGCTGGGGACTGATGTTTTTCCCATCCCTGGATCTTGCCCTGCGCAACATCCATCAGCGCCTTGACAACGGCGGCCGCCTGGCCGCCGCGGTCTGGTCGACGCCGGACAAGGTCCCTTCCATCAGCATGCCCATGAAGGTCGCCCGGGAGCTGCTGAACCTCCCTCCCCCGCCTCCGGATGCGCCGGGGCCGTTCGCCCTGGCCGATATCCAGTCCCTGCAGCAGGCGTTTCTGGCCGCGGGTTTCCGCAACGTCGGCTTCGAGACCACGACGGTCCGTTTCACCATGCCGTCTGCCGAGGATTACACCGCTTTCACCCGCGACATCAGCGCGCCTCTCGCCGCCTTGTGCGCCGACCTGGAAGAGCCCCGGCGCCAGGCGTTGTGGGACGCCATCACCGAAGCCGCGCGCGCCTACGCCGGGCCCGGGGGAGAAATCATCATGGAGAATGAGGCAATCTGCATTGTTGGCGAACGCTGACTATTGAGGTTTCATTATTGGCTGACCGCTATCGTGCAGCCCGATGCAGGCCCCGAGGGCCGGCATCCAGGAAAAGGCGCCACTCGTCCCGGATTCCGCTTCGCTTCATCCGGGCTACCATGTCTATTTACACCACACTTCTTTGTCATTTCGACCGGAGGGAGAAATCCTGCCCCACCGCCCCAGGATTTCTCGCTGCGCTCGGAATGACAGGGATACTGTGATTTCCCGCTGCGCTCGAAATGACAGGCATCACTTGGAACGACAAACCTCAACTGATCCCAGCCATTTATTATTAACCCGGCGCGGTTGTTCCCCAGGCAGGTCGCGCCGAGGTCTCCGCACAGGACAGCAGCGGAACCCGACGTGCTTCAGAACGGGGAGACGGCCACCTGCCGGTTGAGCAGCTGGGCAATCTCGTCATAGCCGTTGTCCAGGGCGATGTCCAATGCGGTCTGTCCCGCACTGTTGCGCAACTGAGCGTCGGCACCGTGTTCCAGCAGCAGGCGCACGATCTCACCGTGACCGCCCCGGGCGGCATAGGCCAGGGCCGTCATGTCACTGCCCTCCCCGGCAAGCTCGCGGCCGGGATTCTCCAGGGCATTGACGTCGGCGCCATGCTCAAGGAGCGCAGTCACCACTTTTCTGAAACCACTCCTGGCCGCCACCATGAGGGGGGTCGTACCCGCCTCGTTGCGCAGGTTCGGATCGGCCTCGTATTCCAGCAGCACGTCCACGGTCCGGGTAAATCCCTGGGAGGCGGCCCAGTAGAGGGCGGTGCGTCCTGCTTCGTCCCGGACATCCGGATCCGCCCCTGCTTCGAGGAGCGCTGTGACGGTTTCCCAATGGCCGTTGCTTGCCGCTTCGATGAGCAAAGGACGCAGTTTTTCCTCATCGACGATGTTGGCCACGAAGTAGTCCAGAAGCTGGGTTGACTGGGCCAGGTCGGGATCGAGTCCTTCCTCCAGCAGCGCGCGCATCACGGCGGCATTGCCCTTGCGGGCGGCGAACAGGCCGGGGGTTTCCACCAGATGGTTGGGTTGCATGGGATCCGCACCCGCCTTCAGCAACAGCAGCGCGACTGGGGTATGCCCCCTGCGGATGGCTGTGATCAAGGCCGTATCGCCCCGTGCCGCGGTACGCATGAGATCCCGTTCCTGGACAGGCACGCTGGAGGCATTGATCCGCTCCTCGCGCAACCCCCATGGCACATCGTCGATCTCAACACCGTGCTTCACCAGCAGCCGGGTGATTTCTTCATTGCCGTGATAAGCGGCGGCCAGCAGGGGCGTGATACCGGTGAGCGGATCCCGGTAGTTGGGATCGGTGGCGGTCTCCAGCAGCTCCCTCACCTTGTCCACATCATTCAGCCTGATGGCCTTGAGCAGGGCATCCTCCGCGCTGAGGCCGGCGTAGGGACCTTCGTCGCGTGCGCCGCGGCGCTCCAAAATTCCTGCGATTTCGCTGTACCCCTTGCGCCGGGCGATGCTCAATGCCGTCTCGCCATTGCCCCGTGCCAGGGTGGGATCCGCGCCATGCTTGAGGAGGCTGCGGATAATGACAGGGTCGCCATCCAGCACGCCTGCATACTCCGCCGCATACATCAGCGGTGTCATGCGGCCCAGCGCCGCGACCTCTTCCTTGGAGTAGAGCCTGGGATCGGCACCCTGTTCCAGCAGATAATCGACGACATCCGCCTGGCCGAACCTGATGGCGTAGACCAGCGCCGTTTCACCCTCCTCGTTGCGACGGTCCAGCTCGGCGCCCGCCTGCAACAACAGGCGGACATGATCCAGGCGCCCCATGGCGGCGGCATTCATGAGCGCAGTGGTACCGTCATTGGTGACGGGTTCCAGGCTGGCGCCGCGTTCGAGAAGCAATTTCAGAATGGGGGTGTGAGGCGTCCCGGCGACCGCGATGAGCGCGGTGCTGCCCAGATCATCCTGCTGGTCGATATCCACGCCCTGGTTGAGCAGGATACGAACCACATTCTCATGGCCATAACGGGCGGCGAGGATGAGACCCAGCCCCTCGTCGGTCTCTTCCGGAACGATTTCCTCTGCAGGTGGCGGCCCCGAGGTGACGATGGTCGCCGGTTTCAGGAAAGTGGAATCCGTGACTTCCGCTTCTTGCGCTGTCTGCTGGACACTTTCCGATACGGGTGCCGGGGTGGAGGCACAACCTTGCAGGATCAGAATGCCCAGCCATGCCAGAATGCATCCCGTCTGAAATTTCGCAAGAAAGCTTGCCGAAGGCTCCCTGCCCGCGTTTCCACTGCCCTTCCGGGCAAGTGTCGCTGCGGCGTTTCCACCCGATCCCAGAGTATGGCGCTTCATTTTCACCCCCCCTCGGCCCTCAATGACCGCAGTGCCATTGATCGCTTGTCCGTCTCGCGTGCAGACCCCGTCAGCAGTCTGCCAGCTACAGGGACGTCTGTCATCTCCTCCGGAGCCGGCAAGGGGAACAGGGTCCCTGAGACATTTGTTTTTATCCGACCATGATACTAAAAAATCCTCTGCCGCTGAATAATCGGTATCGCTTCAGTTACGCAGACGCCAGCCGCGCCCGACCAGGGACAAGGTCAGAATGGAGAGAAACACAAAGAAAAACAGTACGATAAACATGCTGAGGCCGGGATGGACATCGGAAACGCCAAAAAATCCGTAACGAAACCCATCGATCATGTAGAAAAAGGGATTGAGATGGGAAAGCGCCTGCCAGAAAGGGGGCAGGCTGTGGATGGAATAGAAGACACCACTGAGAAAGGTAAGCGGCATGATGATGAAGTTCTGGAATCCGGCGAGCTGATCGAACTTCTCCGCCCAGATGCCGGCGATCACGCCCAGGGTGGCCAGCAAGGCGCTGCCCAGAATGGCGAAAACGACAATGATGGCAAGACTGTGCAGGGGAACCGCCACAAAGGCGGTTGCCACCAGATAGACCCCCAGCCCCACCAGCAGGCCGCGAACCACCGCGGCCAGCACGAAGGCGAGGAAGAACTCCAGATGGCTGAGAGGGGCAAGCAGGACAAACACGATGTTGCCTGTGACCTTGGACTGGATGAGGCTGGAGGAACTGTTGGCAAAGGCATTCTGAATGATGGTCATCATCACCAGGCCCGGCACGAGAAAGACGGTATAGGCGATGCGTTCGTAGACGACCACATGCTCTTCCAGGGCGTGGGAAAACACCAGCAGGTAAAGCAGGGTGGTGACCACGGGTGCCAGCAGTGTCTGCAGCGACACCTTGTAGAATCGCAGGAGTTCCTTGTAGAAAAGCGTGTAGAAGCCGCGATAACGCCGCACGGAAAATTCAGTCTTCATGAGCCTCTCTTCTGCCATAGGTCAGTTCCAGGAAGACGTCTTCCAGATCTGCGCGCTCGGTATGGAGATCGGTGATCTCGGCACCTGCATTGCGCAGGGTCTCAAGGATATCCACGATGGAATCGGCACCTCTTTCCAGCACCAGTTCCAGGGTATTGCCCTCGCAGTGACGGACCCTGTCACGGACGCCCGCCGGCACCTCGCGCAAGGCGGAGGCACAGGTGATCTTGACATACTGCGTCCTGCCCAGGCTGCTGGCGAGCAGGGCCTCCTTGCTGTCCAGGGCCACGATGCGGCCGCGATCGAGAATGGCGATGCGCTGGCACATGGATTCCGCTTCCTCGAGATAATGCGTGGTCAGCACGATGGTGTGCCCCTCTCCGTGCAGGCGCCGGATGAACCGCCACAGGAGATTGCGGATCTCCACATCCACGCCGGCCGTGGGCTCGTCCAGCACGACGACATGGGGGCGGTGCACCAGGGCCTGGGCAATGAGAACCCTGCGCTTCATGCCGCCGGACAGGGCCCGCATGTTGGTGTCGGCCTTGTCTGCCAGGCGCAGCTCGTGCAGCAGCTCGTCGATCCAGGTGTCGTTTTCGCGCCCCAGCCCGAAATAACCTGACTGGATCCTGAGTACCTCGCGCACGGTAAAAAAGGGGTCGAAAACCAGCTCCTGCGGCACCACGCCAATGCACAGTCTTGCCAGGCGGTAGTCGTCGCGCACGTCGTGTCCCATGATACGGGCACAGCCCCTGTCCGCCCGCGTCAGGCCGGCGAGAATGTTGATCAGTGTGGATTTCCCTGCGCCATTGGGTCCCAGCAGGCCGAAGAACTCGCCCTGGCCGATTTCCAGGTCGATATCTTCCAGGGCCCGGACGTCGCCAAAGGATTTGCACAGGCCGGCTATGCTGACCGCGGCTGTCATGGGTTCTCCTCTGCTTGTGACAAAGAGGCGTATTCTACTCTCAGAGCAGGGCAAACCCAATCATTGCCCGATTTTCCGGCAGGAGAACGCGCTGTTTTATGCGGGGTGTCAGGTGTCGCCGTCGCGCTCTCTGCCGCATTGCCAGCAACTCAGAAAGGTACCGGGATTGTCCTCGCCGCAGAACGGACAACGCCACGATGGCGCGGTCTGCCCCGGGCGTTCGTATTCCTGAATCAGCGCTCTGGCCCGTGCCGCCTCTGCCTCATCCACTACCCAGATCTCCGGGTAGGCATGGGTAAAGGGGATCTCCCCCACCCCGCCCTGAAGATTCTCATTGAAGACATGGCACTCGATACCGGCTTCCCGCAGCAGCTGCGCCAGCAGATGGGCCTCAACGAGGTCGCTGGCGTTGTAGATGCGTTTCATCGTGACGGGCTTCTCTCGATCAGGGACATTTTATGTATAATAGCCATTTTTCCGTCCGGATTACGGTCTTCCGCCAAATCCGCCCGAAATCAGCCCGGCCGAAATCAGTCCGGCGACACGCCCGCCCCCTAGTCGCAGCCGTGGAATGCGCCTGCCCGGATGGCGTCCGGCTGGGATTGGATGGGATCCCTGTGGAAAAGCTGACGAAGGAAAACTGACAGTCGTTGTGATCGAGGATATCAGAAACATCGCCATCATCGCCCATGTGGATCATGGCAAGACCACCCTGGTGGATCAGCTGCTGCAGCAATCGGGTACACTCGGGCGCCAGGAGACCGGAGAACGGATCCTGGACAGCAATGACCTGGAGAAGGAGCGCGGAATCACCATCCTGGCCAAGAACACCGCCATCACCTGGCGGGGGTACCGCATCAACATTGTGGATACGCCGGGACATGCGGATTTCGGCGGCGAGGTGGAGCGCGTATTGTCCATGGTGGATTCGGTGCTGCTGCTGGTGGACGCGGTGGAAGGCCCCATGCCCCAGACGCGCTTTGTCACGGAAAAGGCCTTTGCCCGCGGCCTGAACCCCATCGTGGTCATCAACAAGATCGATCGTCCCGGTGCCCGCCCCGGCTGGGTCCTGGACCAGACCTTCGATCTCTTCGACCGCCTGGGCGCCAGTGACGAGCAACTGGATTTCCCCGTCATCTACTGTTCCGCACTGCAGGGCTATGCAGGAGAGGAACCGGACGTGCGTGCCGGCGACATGACCCCCCTGTTCGAAACCATCGTGACGCGCGTCCCGCCACCCGCGGTGGATGCGGAATCACCCTTCCAGCTTCAGGTATCTTCGCTGGACTACAGCAGCTACGTGGGGGTGATCGGGATCGGCCGTATCACCCGGGGCCGGGTGAGGCCCAACACACCGGTGACCGTGATCAGCCGTGACGGCGAACATCGCAACGGCCGCATCCTCAAGGTGCTGGGTTTCATGGGCCTGGAACGCCAGGAAATGGAAGAGGCCCGTGCCGGTGACATCATCGCCTTTACGGGCATCGATGGCCTGCAGATCTCGGACACCCTGTGCGATCCGGCGGATATTGCGCCGCTGCCGCCACTGAGCGTGGATGAGCCCACGGTCAGCATGACCTTCCAGGTCAACGATTCCCCGTACGCCGGTCGAGACGGCAAGTACGTGACTTCGCGCCAGTTGCGCGAACGCCTGCAGCGGGAGCTGGTCCACAACGTGGCCCTGCGGGTGGAAGAGACGGACGATCCGGACAAATTCCGGGTCGCCGGCCGTGGCGAGCTTCATCTGGCCATCCTCATAGAAAACATGCGGCGGGAAGGTTACGAGCTGGGCGTCTCGCGCCCCGAGGTCATCTTCCGCGAGATCGGGGGAGAACGGCACGAGCCGTATGAACAGCTCACGGCGGACGTGGAAGAGACGCACCAGGGTATTGTGATGCAGAAACTGGGAGAACGGGGGGCCGAACTCAGGGACATGGTGCCGGATGGCAAGGGACGGATCCGCCTGGATTACATCATACCCTCGCGGGGTCTCATCGGGTTCCGCACCGAGTTTCTCACCGCCACGCAGGGCAGCGGCCTGCTCTACAGCGTGTTCCATCACTATGGCCCTTTCAGGAACATGCCCCTCGGCCAGCGCCGCAACGGCGTGCTCATCGCCAATGGCAACGGCAAGACCCTGGCGTACGCCCTCTTCAACCTGCAGGAACGGGGCAGATTGTTCGTGGGACCCGGCGAGGAAGTCTACGAAGGCATGATCGTGGGCATACACTCCCGCGGCAATGACCTGGTCGTCAATCCACTGAAGGCCAAGCAGTTGACCAATATCCGTGCCGCCGGATCAGACGAGAACATCCTGCTCACGCCGCCCGTCCGCCTGACGCTGGAACAGGCCCTGGAATTCATCGACGACGATGAACTGGTGGAAGTCACCCCTCACCATATCCGCCTGCGCAAGAAACTGCTCAAGGAACACGAACGCAAGCGGGCCGCGCGCAAAAGCGCATGAAGCCTTTGTTTCCGCTCCCCGGGTCGCGAAGCTTCCCTCTATCCTTCGAACTTCTGGAAAACCAGCGAGGCGTTGGTTCCACCGAAACCAAAGCTGTTGGACATCACCCGCTTGAGCTCCACGCCATCCATGCGCTCGCGCACAATGGGCATGTCCCTGGCCGCAGGGTCTAGCTTTTCGATATTGGCGGAGGCGGCGATGAAACCATGGGTCATCATGAGCAGGGAATAGATGGCCTCGTTGACACCCGCCGCTCCCAGGGCATGCCCCGTAAGTGACTTGGTGGAAGCCAGCGGCGGGATGCTCTCGCCGAAGGTCGCGCGGATGGCCTGCAGCTCCACAATATCGCCCACCGGGGTGCTGGTGCCGTGGGTATTGATGTAATCCACGGAGCCATCCACTGTGGACAGTGCCAGGCGCATGCAGCGCTCGGCCCCCTCGCCCGAGGGCGCCACCATGTCATAACCGTCCGAGGTGGCGCCATAGCCCACCACCTCGGCATAGATCTTCTCCGCGCCGCGGGCCAGGGCATGCTCCAGCGATTCCAGCACCACCACGCCACCACCGCCTGAGATCACGAAACCGTCACGGTCTTCATCGTAGGTGCGGGAGGCCTTCTCCGGTGTATCGTTGAAACGGGACGAGAGGGCATTCATGCCATCGAACAGCATGGTCATGGTCCAGTCCACTTCTTCTCCGCCGCCTGCAAAGACAACATCCTGCTTGCCCATCTGAATGAGTTCACAGGCATTACCGATGCAGTGAGCGCTGGTGGAACAGGCGGAACTGATGGAGTAATTGACGCCCTTGATCTTGAAGGCCGTTGCCAGATTGGCCGAGGTGGTACTCCCCATGGTACGGGGCACCATGTAAGGCCCCACCCTTTTGGCGCCTTTCTGGCGCAACGTATCCGCGGCATGGAGGAAGTTCTTGTTCGAGGCGCCTCCCGACCCCACGATCAGGCCGATGCGGGGATTACTGATTTCCTCCTCGGCAAGGCCGGCATCCGCCAGTGCTTCACGCATGGCGAGGTAGTTGAAGGCCGCCGCATCCCCCATGAAACGCAGCAACCTGCGGTCGATATGATCCGCGGGATTGAGCCGGATGGGGCCATGTACCTGGGAACGCAGGCCCAGCTCGGCATATTCCGGCGAGAACTCGATCCCCGACCGGCCGGCGCGCAGCGCCTCCACCACTTCTTCCTTGTTGTTACCGATACTTGAGACGATACCAAGACCTGTAATAACAACGCGTTTCACTGACCACCCTTCTAGAAATCTGCTGTTGAGGTAAATAAACCGACCCGCAGATCCTTTGCAGTATAGATCTCACGCCCGTCGACGAACATGACCGCATCGGCGATGCCCATCACCAGCTTGCGCATGATGACGCGCTTGAGATCCACTTGATACCTGATGAGTGAGTTGGCAGGCGTCACCTGGCCGGTGAATTTGACCTCGCCCGCCCCCAGGGCACGCCCCCGCCCCGGTCCACCCATCCAACCGAGGTAGAATCCCACCAGCTGCCACATGGCATCCAGCCCCAGGCAGCCCGGCATGACCGGATCACCCTGAAAATGGCAGGCGAAAAACCACAGGTCGGGCCGGATATCCAGCTCGGCAATGATTTCTCCCTTGCCGTGTTGTCCGCCCGTCTCTGAAATCTTGGTAATGCGGTCGAACATCAGCATGGGCGGCAGGGGGAGCTGGGCATTGCCGGGCCCGAACAATCTGCCTTCGCCGCAGGCGATCAAATCCTCATAGGAATAACGGGTTTTCCTGTCTTTTTTCTCGATGATGGCTGACATGTCATTAGGCATTCTCAGGGGAAAAGGACGGCCCCGTTTTGTTATCGTTCTTCATGAGGGCGCTTCACCAGCCGGGGCGCGGCCTCACACGATTATAACACTTTTTATGAAAAATCCCTCCCCTTGATTGTGGCTTTGGGCCTGGCACATTCTACCAGCGGCTGCGCGGGATTGGCAGCCATCACCTGCACGATGGATCAGTGTATCCATTGAGCTACCTGACCGATTCGGCCTGGCAAGAGTGCCACGCAATCACGGGGCCGGGCAAACCGGCCAGACGGGTAGGGGATTCAGAAGTCGCGATCCTTGACGGTCTTGCGCTTGTCGCGGCGGGCATTTTCAATGGCCTGGTCGCACAATTCGCGAATGCGATCGGAGAGTGCGGCCATCACATTGGCAGAGGTGTTCATGCCTGACTGGCTGCGGATATAGTTCTTGACCTTCGATGCCACCACCAGAATTTCTTTCTCTTCACTCATGAGAAAACTCCTTATCTATGCGATTTGGTTTTACAAGATGCCCACGACACCCTCTGTCGATGCGGGTGCATCCTTGCCGGCACGTTGCTTGTTCGAAACGGACAATGGTCTCTCAGCCGGAGACGAGGAAGCGTCGCGGAGCAGGCAGCATCATTGCAGATAAGATCCTGCCCTGTCAAAATTTGGGTAAATCATCGCGGCCACACTACCTTGACATTTCAACATACTTTCTTGTCATTTCCACCGCACTCCCTTGTCATTTCGACCTCACTGCTCTGTCATTTCGACCGGAGGGAGAAATCCTGTGTCTGCGGCTTCGGA
>JALSIC010000069.1 GCA_026981935.1 Gammaproteobacteria bacterium | reverse complement strand
GGCAGGCGCCGGCTCGGTGTTGCGGCACTTGGCAAGGGCCGGGCCATTCCCTGCGTGCCGCGCCTTGATCCAGCGCCTGCCTGAAACGCTGAACACGATATATATTGTTGCCGGGTTAATAATAGTATACTGTGCGCCCCCGGTCCCATGAGCGCAAGAAAGCACACTCACTGCAACCGGTCGCTGGCGCAGCGCCTGGAGGGTCGCATCGACCGCTGCCTTGGAAGCGACCGCCCGCGACTGCGACGGCGCCTTGCCGGCCTGCGCCGGCGCCGTGTCCCGCCCCGGGATCCAGCGTGGGAACGGCTCGCGCGCGACATCGACGCCTCGGAGGCAGTCGTGCAAGGTCGGGCGGCGGCGGCCATGGCACTGCATTTTCCGCCCGAGCTGCCCATCACGATGCATTGCGACGAAATCGCGGCAGCGCTGGCAGCGCATCAGGTCGTCATCGTCTGCGGGGAAACCGGTTCCGGCAAGACCACCCAGCTGCCCAAGCTCTGTCTTTCCCGGGGACGGGGTGCCGCCGGGCTCATCGGCCACACCCAGCCACGGCGCATTGCCGCCCGCAGCGTGGCGATGCGCATTGCCGAGGAACTGGGTCCTGACGGCGCCGGCTGGGTGGGTTACAAGGTGCGTTTCCATGACCGCACCCTTCCCGATGCCCGGATCAAGCTCATGACAGACGGCATCCTGCTGGCAGAGATACAGCACGACCGGCTGCTGGAAAGTTACGACACGCTCATCATCGACGAGGCGCACGAACGCAGCCTGAACATCGACTTTCTCCTTGGCTACCTGAAACAGATCCTGCCGCGCCGCCCCGACCTCAAGGTCATCATCACTTCCGCGACCATCGACCCCCAGCGTTTCGCCCGTCATTTCGACGCCCCGGTGATCGAGGTCTCCGGGCGCGGCTACCCCGTGGAGATACGCTACCGCCCACCGGAGGAAGACAGCGACGGCGACCTCCAGACCGCCATTCTCAAGGCCGTCGACGAACTGGCGCGGGAGGGGCCGGGAGACATGCTCGTGTTTCTCAGCGGCGAACGTGACATCCGGGATACCGCCGAGGCCCTGCGCAAGCATCATCCCCCCGGCACGGAAATCCTGCCTCTCTATGCACGCCTGAGCGCCGCGGAGCAGGACCGCGTCTTCCGCCCCCATGCGGGACGGCGTATCGTGCTGGCAACCAACGTCGCGGAGACCTCCCTGACGGTACCCGGTATCCGTTACGTGATCGATACGGGGCTGGCGCGCATCAGCCGTTACAGCCATCGTAACAAGGTCCTGCGCCTGCCCGTCGAGAAGATCTCCCAGGCGGCCGCCAGTCAGCGCGCCGGTCGTTGCGGCCGGATTGCGCCGGGCATCTGCATCCGTCTCTACAGTGAATCGGATTTTCTTGCGCGGGAACCCTATACGCCGCCCGAGATCCGGCGCACCAACCTGGCCAGCGTCATCCTCAGGATGAAACGCCTGGAGCTGGGACGCGTCGAAGACTTCCCTTTCATGGACCCCCCCGACGGCCGTTTCGTGCGCGATGCCTACCGCCTGCTGCGGGAACTCCAGGCGCTGGATGAAAGCGACGGGCTGACAGCACTGGGCCGCAGGCTCGCCGACCTGCCGGTGGATCCCCGCCTGGGACGCATGATCCTGGCGGGCGCAGAGCAGCGCTGCCTGCGGGAGATCCTCATCATCGTCAGTGCCCTGTCCATCCAGGATCCGCGGGAACGCCCCGTGGACAGGCGTACCGAAGCCGATGCCGCACACGCCCGGTTTCAAGACCGGCGCTCGGACTTTCTCGGCTGGCTCAAGCTCTGGGAAGTGGTGCAGGACCGGTGGCGCCACCTTTCCAACAGGCAGTTCAGGCGTTTCTGCCAGACCCATTTCCTGTCCTACCGGCGCCTGAGAGAATGGCGCGACATCCATCAGCAACTCGTGCAGCAGGTGCGCAGCATGGGTCTGGCCTTCAACGACACGGCACCTGAGTATGCCGCGCTGCACCGCGCCATCCTCAGCGGATTGTTGGGCCAGGTGGCCGTCCGGGAAGAGGGCGACGAGTACCGGGGGGTTCGTGAGACACGCCTGCGCCTCTTTCCTGGCGCGGCACCCGCCAGCGCGCCGCCGCAATGGATCATGGCAGGCGAACTGCTGGAGACCTCGCGCCTGTATGCCCTCAACGTTGCCCGCATCGAGCCCCGCTGGATCGAGGAGGTGGGCGCACACCTGGTGCGGCGCCAATACGACAATCCTCACTGGCATCGTCGCCGCGGCCAGGTGATGGCCTTCGAGACGGTCACCTTCCACGGCCTGGTCCTCGTCAGCCGTCGTCGCATACCCTATGGCCGGATCGATCCCGAAACCGCCCATGAGATTTTTATCCAGGCGCTCGCGGCAGGCGAGGTCGACGGGCAGGCCGCCTTTGCGCGCAACAATCAAGCCTTGCTGGAAGCCTTCCAGAAAGAGGAAAACAAGCTGCGCCGCCGTGAACAGTCGGACGCAAGGGATCTGCTGGCGGGTTTCTACCGGCAACGGCTGCCCGCCGACATCTGCGATGCGCGTGCCTTTGCACGGTGGCGGCGCCGGGCCGAGGCCAGGGATCCGACCATTCTGCATGCGCCCCGCGAGCTGTTCATGTCCGCGTTGAAGGCGAGGGCGGACGAGACGCGTTTTCCCGATGTGCTGCGCCTGGATGGCTTGATGCTCCCGCTGGAATACCGCTTCGATCCCGGTCGGGCCTGCGACGGCGTAACGCTCGTCATTCCCCTGGCGGCGCTGCGGCGCGTGACGCAGGTACGCTGCGAATGGCTGGTGCCCGGCCTGCTGGAGGAGAAAATCCTCGCCCTCATCAAGTCGCTTCCCAAATCACTGCGTCGCCACTTCGTGCCGGCCGCGGATTACGCGCGGGCCTGTACTGAGGCGCTTGGTACTGGAAAAACGACCGGAAACATGGCCCTGACGCAGGCACTGGCCCAACAGCTCGAACGCATGACCGGTGTCCGGGTGCCCCCGGAGGCGTGGCGCATGGAACGGCTCGCGCCGCACCTGCGCATGCATTTTCGGCTGGTGGATGAAAACGGCCATGTCCTGGCCGAGGGCGACGACCTGGATGTGCTGCAGGCACAATGGGCCGGGCGGGTATGCGATGCCTTCGAACGGGCAGGGGGATCGGAATTCGAGCGTTGCGGCATCACCACCTGGGATTTCGGTGTCCTGCCCGAACGCCTGACCCTGCAGCGCAATGGCTTCAGTCTGGAGGCCTTCCCCGCCTTGACAGACGAGGGACAGGCAGCGGCGCTGCGGCTCTTCGACACGCCACAGGAGGCAGAGCGGCACCATCGTGAAGGCGTCCTGCGCCTGCTCATGCTGACCTTGTCGTCCGAGCGCCGGGCAGTCGAGGCAGCCGTGGACGCCCGCAAGCCCCTGGGACTGCGATATACCGCGCTGAAGTCCGGCCCCGAACCCGGCGCGGACCTGCGCAGCGAAATCCTGAAGAGCGTTTTTGCCCAATCTTTTCCCCTGGGGGGCGAAGCCGTGCGCGATGCCGCAGCCTTCGAGCGACTGGCGGCGGCGGGGCGGGGCAAGGTGGTGAGCCAGGCTGAGCGTCTTCTGGCGCTGCTCGATGAGATCCTCGAAAGATTCCAGAGACTGCACAAAACCTTGCAACGCCCCCTGCCGCCGGCCTGGCTGCCTTCCGTCAGTGACATGCGCAGCCAGCTCGACGAGCTGGTCTGGCCGGGATTCATTTCGGCAACTCCCATGCGCCACCTGCAGCAGTATCCACGCTACCTGAAAGCCCTGGCGCTTCGCCTGCGCAAGCTGGAGGAACAGCCGGCCCGGGATCTTGCGCGGGTACGGAGAATCCGTCCGGACTGGGAGGCCTACCTGTCCCGCCAGCCTCATCGCCACCGGCGCCAGCAGGATGAGGCACGCTGGCACTTCGAGGAACGCCGCATCGCCCTCTTTACCCAGGAACTGGCCGTGGCTTCCAGGCATGAACCCTGAAACACCCCGTTCTTCCCCCTGTGGGTGACAATGGCCGTCTGTCGATGTAAGACGCAATAATTAAAGAAAATTCTTTATTCACCGATTACTAAGACAATCGATAGTAAAGCGGCCTTCAGCGGGTGGTCGGGTGGCCAGTCGCAAGGCGCGGTGGCGCAGCCATAGCACGCCTATGGCAAGTCGCCGCAACACCGCGAATGAGCGGTCGGCGGGGGAGTGGCGGCCGTGCCGTGCCTGGTGTGCAGGCAGATCGGCACGAACCTGTACGTGGGCATTTCCCTCAAGGGACATTCCGGCCGCAATCTTATAAGAAACGATATCGTTGGAGGCTCCAACCTCATGCAGCCCGAGGATCTTGTCAAAGGTTCCATCAAACTGGTTTCCCTGCCCGAGGTTTTCATCAAGATCAATGAGATGGTGGACGATCCCAGCGCATCGGCCGTGGATGTGGGGCGGGTCATCAGTCAGGATCCGGCGCTCACGGCGCGCCTGCTCAAGATCGCCAACAGCCCCCTGTACGGATTTCCCGCCCGGATCGACAGCATATCACGGGCCATCACCATCATCGGCCTGCGTGGCATCCGCGATCTGGTGCTGGCGACCGCTTCGGTACGCATGTTTTCCCGCCTTGCCAGCGACTTTCTGGACATGGACAATTTCTGGCATCACAGCGTCTACTGCGGCGTGATCGCCCGCCAGCTCGCCGGCCGCTGCAATGCCCTCCATGTGGAACCGTTCTTCATCGGCGGCCTGTTACACGATGTCGGGCAATTGATCATCCTCAACAAGTTGCCCGAGATGGCGCGGGAGGCCCACCTGCGGGCACGGGACAGCGGCCTGCCGCTTGCCCAGATGGAGCGCGAGGTCATGGGGTTTGACCATGCCCAGGTGGGCGTGGAACTGCTGCGGCGCTGGCGCCTGCCGGCCAATATCCTGGACGCCGTCGGTTTCCATCATGATCCTGGCAAGGCCGAATCCTGCCCCGTGAACGCCGCCGTCGTCCATATTGCCAACCATGTCGCCGGCCGGCACCATCCCCTGGCCGTCAGGGAAGACAGCCACGGGGGGGCCTCACCCACGGCCGGCACACTGGACGCCGGCAGCTGGGCGCAAGCCGGGCTCGACGCAGCGGTTCTGGAGGAAGTCATGGAGGAGGCGGACATCCAGTTCCAAGCCATGCTGGCGCTGCTGCTCCATCGGGCAGCCTGATCCGCTGGGCCATCCCCCCAGGAAAATTTCACCCATCAAAATTCACTCACCAGGCGACAAACGCCCTCTGCCGGGACTATACTTTTCCCAACATCGTGGGAGGTTGTGCCGGCCGTGTGTTGTGCTGCCTGGATCCGTTACTGTCACGCCCTTGCCCTGGCCGGCCTGCTGGCCATGTCCCTTTCCACCCTGGCGGCCACACCCGATGCGGGAGACAAGCCCCTCGTCCTGCCTCCTGCGGCGGGCCGTCTCCTCGTGGCCACCCCGGCGATGCGCGGCAACTATTTCCGGGAAAGCGTGATCCTGCTGACTGCCCACGGTCGCATGGGCAGTGTGGGGGTGATCCTCAACCGGCCAACGGTATTGCGTCTCTCCGATCTGCTGCCGCGACGTGGCGGCAGCCTGACTCTCTTCGAGGGCGGCCCCGTCCACCCCCACCTGCTTTCGCTGCTGGTGCTGGTGCCGGAACAGGGATTTCATCAGGTCGGAAACACGGCGGGGCTGAGCTTCGTTTTCGGCACACAACAGGTGCTGGACAGGCTGCCCGTCCTGCGTCACGGCTGGCGTTACCGGGTCTACAGCGGCTACAGTGGCTGGGCACCGGGGCAACTGATGTCCGAGATCCGGCGAGGGGCCTGGTACGTGGTGGAGGGCGACAGCGCCCAGGTCTTCGATATCCATCCCGATCTGTTGTGGGTACGCCTGATGCGCCGCGTGTTCCCGCTGCGTTGACGGGCTATTATTGTAGCGTTACCTGTATGCATGCTATGGATAGCCGGCAGGGAGCGGAGTGAAACGCGGCATGGATTGTCTTTCTCCCTCGCTGCCGGCCCTCAGTCAACAATGTAAGTCATGGGTGGTCGGGGCTTTTTGGATTCGGTTGGCGTTTGTATTTCCAGGTAACACCTGTTATTTCGGGCACAGCGAGAAATGACAAGAAAGTGAGGTCGGAATGAACCTCTTTGTCATTCCGAGCGCAGCGAGGAATCTTGGAAAGGCAACGGGACAAGATTTCTCCCTTCGGTCGAAATGACAGAAGAGAGGTCGAAATGACAGGGGAGAGATCGAAATGGCAAGGAAGAGAGGTCGAGATGACGGGTGATTGGTTGCAATGACAAAGCGTTGTGGTGGTAATGGCAAGGAAGTGCGGCGGGAGTGACATCATCCCTGTCATTTCGAGCGCAGCGGGAAATGACAGTATCCCTGTCATTTCGAGCGCAGCGAGAAATCTTGGGGGTCAGTGGGACAGGATTTCTCCCTTTGGTTGAAATGACAAAGAGTCGAAATGACACTGCTTCGTCATTCCGAGCACAGCGAGGAATCCAAAACCGCCGGCACAAGATTTCTCCCTTCGGTCGAAATGACAGAGAAGAAAGGTCGGAATGACAGAGAAGAAAGGTCGGAATGACAGAGAAGAAAGGTCGAAATGGACAGGAGTGGAGTCAGCCCTGAGGTACGGTCAAATGACAAGGAGATGCCGGCCCTCGGGACTGCATTCTGACCGCTCGACGACGCCAGTCATATACTATTAACCCGGCAACAATATATATCGTGTTCAGCGTTTCAGGCAGGCGCTGGATCAAGGCGCGGCACGCAGGGAATGGCCCGGCCCTTGCCAAGTGCCGCAACACCGAGCCGGGACGCCTGGGCCGCTCTGAAGGTTGCTTTACTATCGATTGTCTTAGTAATGCAAGGGGCAGGATTCTGGCAACAAACGGGGAAACAGGGAACTGAGATCATGCAACGCGACCTGGTAAAACAACTGCTCTACGACATGCTCCTGGCGCGCCATTTCGAACAGGCCGCGGCGGAGCAGTATCAGCAAGGCAGGATCGGCGGTTTTCTTCATCTCTATCCCGGCGAGGAGGCCGTTGCCGTGGGTTCCCTGCGGGCCGCCGATCCGGGCGATTACGTGGTGACCACCTATCGTGAGCATGTCCATGCGCTGGTGAGGGGCACGCCGCCCGAGGCCGTCATGGCGGAACTGTTCGGCCGCAGCGGGGGCTGCTGTGGCGGTTACGGCGGCTCCATGCATCTTTTCGATGCACAGCGCCGCTTCCTTGGTGGCTATGCCATCGTCGGCGAGACCTTTCCCGTCGCCATCGGCGCGGCCTATTGGCTGGCCATGAACGAAGAACCGGATTGCGTGCTGTGCTACTTTGGCGACGGTGCGGTAAACCAGGGCACTTTT
The DNA here is from genome assembly GCA_026981935.1 of Gammaproteobacteria bacterium. Lineage (GTDB taxonomy): Bacteria > Pseudomonadota > Gammaproteobacteria > SZUA-140 > SZUA-140 > S012-109. Next base: position 6,354 of record JALSIC010000069.1, on the reverse strand, counting down.
CACGAATCCCTCAACATGGCCGCCCTGTGGCGCCTGCCGGTCCTGTTCATCTGCGAGAACAACCATTACCAGATCGGCACCGAGATTCATCGCCACTCCGCGGTGGTGGAAGTCCACAAGCGTGCCTGTGCTTACGCCATGGAGGGTCGGCGCGTCGATGGCATGGATGTGCTGGCCGTCTACAAGGCCACCCGCGAGGCCCTGCACCATGTCCGCAATGGCAATGGCCCCTATCTCCTCGAATGCGACACCTATCGTTACCGCGGACACTCCATGGCGGATGCGGATGCCTATCGCAGTGCCATGGAAGTGGCCGAACTCAAGGGACGTGACCCCATCAGTCTCCTGCGCAAGAGAATCCGGGAAGAGGGCTGGCTGGACAGCGACGAATGTGCGGCGCTGGACGCGGCGGCCCGCCGCGTCGTAGCGGACGCCGTCAGTTTTGCCGAACAGAGTCCTCCACCGGAGGATCTCCATGCCCATGTCCATGCACGCCCCCTTGATCTCTACAGCGGTGCGGCACGATGAAGAGGACAAGAAACGAAAACATGGGACATATCGAGCCGGTCACGCCGCGGCCGGAGCTGAAGATGTGGGAGGCCTTGAACCTGGCATTGGACAGGGCCATGGCGGAGGACGATGCCGTCTTCATCCTGGGAGAAGACGTCGGCCTGTATGGCGGGAGCTACCGTGTGACCCAGGGGCTGTATGCCAAATACGGGGAATGGCGCGTGCGGGATGCCCCTATCTCTGAGAACAGCTTCACCGGCCTGGGCGTGGGCGCCGCGCTGGTGGGCGGTCGGCCGGTCATCGAGATCATGACCGTCAACTTCGCCTACCTGGCCCTGGATGCCATCATCAACATGGCGGCCAAGATCCGCTACATGTCCGGCGGCCAGTTTCGTGTGCCGCTGGTGGTACGCATGCCCGGCGGGGTGGCCCGGCAGCTGGCCGCCCAGCATTCCCAGCGCATCGAACATGCCCTGCTCAATGTGCCGGGTCTCAGGATCGTCTGCCCCGCCACACCCCAGGATGCCTATTGGCAACTGCGCCAGGCCATTCATGAAGACGACCCCATCATCTTCATGGAGCACGAATTGCTCTATTTCGACAGCGGTCCCTTTGATCCCGGTGCAGCGCCGCCACCCCTGCACAGCGGCCGTATCCTGCGCGACGGCAAAGATGTCACGCTCGTTGCCTGGTCTCGCATGAGTCGACTGGCATTGACGGCTGCCGAGGAACTTGGGGAGGAGGGTATCGAGGCGGAAGTGATCGACCTGCGCAGTCTCCGGCCCCTGGATCTCCCTCTGTTGCTGGAATCCCTGCGCCGGACCCATCGTGTGCTGGTGGTGGAGGAGGACTGCCTGTTCGGCGGAGCCGGGGCGGAGATTGCTGCCACCCTGGGGGAGAGGGGTTTCTATGAACTGGAAACGCCCGTGGGCAGGCTGGCGGGCGCCGATGTGCCCACGCCCTACAACGACCGCCTGGAAGCCGAATCCATTCCCCAGGTGAGCACCATCAAGGCCAGGATCAGGGACTTGCTCAAGGCCTGAGAAGGAAAACCTTCGCAGGGAGGTTTGTTCCTGTGGAAGGACGGGCGCAGGAATCCCGCCCCGGCGGGAAGTTTTACGGCCATCCCCCTCTGGGCCTCATCTGCTTCCAAATTTGCATCCAGAATCTTATTTTCAGCATCCGGAAAATGGAGGTGAGGGAAGACCAGAAAGCGGGAATTTATTGACAAACAAGGGAAGAATACGCAGGATTATTCTTCAGTCATGCCGGAAGCGAAGGGTATTTCAGCCACTGGCGGGTGACTCCCCGGATCAGATGAGGTACATGCGGGTGGGGAATATACAGGCCTACGGTGATGGTGCCTCATGGCCGTAAAAACGTACCACGACATCATCGACGCCTTGTCTTGCGCTGCTACCGTGGAGGACATTCACGAGGCGTGTTCCGAATTCTGCCGGCTCTATGATTTCGACAACTTCATCTACGGGGCCCGCATCCCGACTTCCCTGAGCAAGCCTTATTTCATCTATATCAGCGGCTATCCCAAGGCCTGGCGTGAAATCTACAACAGCGAGGGTTACCAGCGCATCGACCCGACTGTCATACACTGCGCGACACATATCACCCCTGTCACCTGGGAGCGCCTGTTCCGGCAGAGCAGGGAAGACCGCAGGATCCGCGAATTCTTCGGCGAGGCAAGCCAGTTCGGTCTGGTCAGCGGTGTGAGTTTCCCCGTCCACAGCGGCCGCGGCGAGAGCGCCATGCTGAGTCTGTCCAGCGCCGAGGCACGCCAGCGCGCCGCACGCAAGATCCAGGAGGCGACCCCCTTCGGACAGATGTTCACGGCCTACCTGCACGAGGCGGTGCGGCGGGTATTCTCCCAGGAGATACTGCCCTTGACCAATGTCCGTCTCACCGAGCGTGAAAAGCAGTGCCTCCTGTGGTGTGCGGAAGGGAAAACCACCTGGGAGACCGCCCGCATCCTGGGTATCTCCGAGCGCACGGTGCTCTACCATATCCGCAATGCATCGGAAAAGCTCAATGTCACCAACCGGTCCCATGCCATTGCCCGCGCCATTGCCATGGGACTGATCACGCCCGAATATTCCTGAGATTCTCCATCATTTCAGATGCCTGGCCTACGCCCCAGGGCGGCGCCGATCTTGCGTCCGACCACACAGCATGAACCATGCCAGATTCTTGACCACAACTGCCCCCGCTCTGTCACTCGTGAAATATATTCTTAATACTCAAATGCTTATGATGACCCTGTAAGATCCTACAGTTATACCGCGGGCCTGAATCATTTTTACTGCCCTCTCCAGCCAGCAACACAAGGAGGGCAGTGAAGATGACGGAGATTATCGTAGGAAGGATCCACGACCGCGGTTTCGACAAGCAACTTGCCCAGGGCATGTTCTGTCTGCGTCACGAGATTTTTCACCAGCGCCTGGGCTGGGAGGTGGAAAGCCACGACGGCATGGAAAGGGACCGCTATGACGGGCTTGACCCGACATACATGGTGGCTTATGAGGACGATCGTCGTGTCTCGGGCTGCTGGCGCCTTTTGCCCACAACCGGTCCCTACATGCTCCGGGACACATTCCCCCAGCTTCTGCAGGGTGAGGCGCCCCCCAGCGACCCTGCCATCTGGGAGTTGAGCCGGTTTGCCGTTCGAGCCGGCCAGGAGTCCGCCTGCGCCCAGGCCAGCCTCAATGGCATCACCTTCGCCATGTTGCGCGCCGCCTATGAATTTGCGGTGCTCAACCGGATACGCAGCTATGTGACGGTCACCAGTGTCGCCCTGGAACGCCTGATGCTGCGGGCAGGCATCCCCCTCAGGCGCTTTGCCGATCGCAAGGCCCGGCGGGTGGGCAGGGTACTGACGGTCGCCTGCTGGATCGACATCGACGGCCGCCTGCAGCAGGCCCTCTGTCAGCCGGCAGGTCGGGCAGCGGCCGGCCGGAAGCTGCGCGAAGTGGCATGAAAGTCCTGCTCGTCGGCAATCGGAGGCGCCTGACGACATTGCTCAATGTGCTGGAGAACGGTTCCCAAGGTATCACCCATCTCGCGGATGGCGCCCAGGCCATCGCCGAATTGAGCCAAGGAATCAGGCATTACAACTGGATCATATGGGAGGATCAGGCGTTGCAGGGAGGTGGTAAGGACATCGCCGCCGCTGTCCGTGGGATGGGTTCTTATTCACAGTCGTACTCTGAGCTCGGGGAGGCGCCGCACCTGCACTCAGAGCCGGCGCTGGCAGATCGATCACGCTGCTGCGGCGTTGAGTGGACCGACAAGGGCATATTGCAGCTGTATTGCTGTCTTCAGCAGAAGCCGCCCGTCGATGCGTCGTCCGCCAATTGCGATACCCTCGCCGGCTTTGTCTTTGAATACCATGCGCCTTGCAGGAAATGACCAGGAAGAATGACGAAAGAGGATTTCCATGAGAACCAGCCCGAAACGCAGCCTGCTTCTGGTGGACGACAGTCCCGTGGTGCTGAAGGCTCTGCAGCAGCAACTGGAGAACGAAGGATATGAAATACTGACAGCCTGCAACGCCCGCGAGGCGCTGGACATCCTGTCGAAACACGTGATCGGCGTAGTCGTGACCGACCAGGAAATGCCGGGCATGCCCGGCACGGAGTTGTTGCACAGGATCAGAAAGAGCCACCCCCAGACAGTACGAATCCTGCTCACCGCCAGCTCCGACATCACGGCTGTCACTCATGCGGTCAACGAAGGGGCGGTTTACAAATACTTTACCAAGCCCTGGAAACCGGAAAAATTGCTATCTGATCTGCGCGAGGCATTCCACTTCCACGAACTGCTGCTGGAGAAAGAGCAACTGGACCGTGAAATGCGGCGCACCAATATGGAACTGCGGCAGATCAACGAGGCCCTGCAGAAACGTCTTTCAAACCAAAGCAGACAGCTGGTCAAGGCATCACAGTATGATCCTGTCACCAATCTGCCCAACCGCCTGCTGCTGACCGATCGGCTCAAGCAGGCCATTGTCAGGGCCCGCAGCGAAAACACCATGATATCCATTTTCGTCATCGGCCTGGACCGCTTCGTCCTCATCAACGAGACACTGGGCCAGGCAGCAGGTGATCAACTGCTCCACGCGGTGGCGGAGCGCCTGACTGCCTGTGTCAGGGAGCGCGATACGGTCGCCCGTTTCGGCGGTGATGAATTCATCATCATGATGACGGGCCTGCGATCGATAGAGGAAGTCAATGCCATGCTGGATATCGCAAGGCCTGCCCTGGCAGAACCCTTTTCATTGCGTGATGACAGCGAGATCTTCATATCTGCAAGCATCGGCATCTCGATCTATCCCTATGACGGCGCCAACGATGAGGAACTCATCAAGCATGCCTACACCGCCATGCATCATGCCAAGCAACTGGGTGAGGGCAACTACAAGTTCTACACCGAGGAAATGAATGTGGCGGCCATCGAGTGGCTGAAACTGGAAAACGACCTCCGCCATGCCTTGCGACGCAATGAGTTCCACCTCCATTACCAGCCCCAGTACACCATCGCTGGCGACCGCGTGGCGAGCATCGAGGCCCTGATCCGCTGGCAGCACCCGCAGCGTGGACTCATCAGTCCTGCGGAGTTCCTGCCCATCCTTGAAAAGACCGGGCTGATCATACCCGTGGGTGAATGGGTCTTCCGGGAATCCTGCCGCCAGTTCCTGGAATGGCGGCGGAACGGCCTGGATATCGGTGCCATATCCATCAATCTCTCGGTACGCCAGTTCAACAGCGCTTCCCTGCTCGCCATGATGGACGATACGATCAGGGAACTGGGCCTGGATACACGCCGTTTCGAAGTGCGCCTGGAGGTCACCGAGCACATGGTCATAGAGGACTTCGAGACCACGCTCAAGCTGCTCCAGCAGATCAGGGACAGGGGCTTTCACATTGCCGTGGATGATTTCGGTACCGGCTATGCCTCTCTGCACTACCTGACACGATTCCCCGTCAGTTCCCTGAAAATCGACCGTAGTTTCATCAGCCGCCTGGGGAGCAGTGAGAACGATGCCAACCTGGTGCGGGCGATCATCGCCATGGCCCGGAGCCTGGGCCTGCGCGTGACGGCAGAAGGCGTGGAGACACAGGAACAACTGGCGTTTCTCCGTGATCACCAGTGTGACGAGGTGCAGGGTTATCTGCTCAGTCCACCGTGCCCTGCGGGCGAGATTCCGCAACTGTTGGGAAGTGATCTGAGCCGGGTGCAGCATCAGAATTGAAGCGACTTTCTTGTTGTCATTTTTCAGCTCGTTCTCCACCCATTCCGGCAGGCCTTCCTTTGTCATTTCTATTTACTTTCCTTCCGTTCATCACATTCCTGTCATTTCGACCGAAGGGAGAAAGCCTGTGCCGGTGGCTTCAGATTCCTCGCTGCGCTCGGAATGACGAAGAAGTGTCATTTCGCCCACACCCCCCCTTGTCATTTCGACCACCCCCCTTGTCATTTCGACCGAAGGGAGAAATCTTGTTCCACTGACACCAAGATTTCTCGCTACGCTCGAAATGACAGGGTAAACCCAAAATGATGGCGTACGCTCGGCATGAGAGGGTGGGCTCGACATGCCAAACGCACGTGGTGGACGCCATGTTGCCTTCTCAGCCATACCGCCTTGTCCTTCAGTCTTTCCATTTCGACAGAAGGGAGAGATTTCCCCGGTGGGCGGCGAGACACTGGCAGAGATGCCTCCACTCTGTCATTTCGACCGAAGGGAGAAATCTTGTTCCACTGTCTCCAAGATTCCTCGCTGCGCTCGGAATGACGAAGAAGTGTCATTTCGCCCACACCCCCCCTTGTCATTTC
>JALSIC010000068.1 GCA_026981935.1 Gammaproteobacteria bacterium | reverse complement strand
GCTTCCCAGATCAACTACCTGGCAATGTGGAGGAAGTGATGGCCTGGCTCGAAATTGACAGCGGCACCATTATCGGTGTCCACAGCGAACGCTGCGAGTCTCAACTCGAGTGGGTGGAATATGAGGGGGATGCCAGCCCCGGCGATGGCTGGATCGATGGCAAGGTGGTCCCCGCCGAAGAGGACATTACGCCGGAAGACCTGCGCAGGCGTTTGGCGCGGGCGCGCATCCTCGAATATTACCCCGAGTGGAAGCAGCTCAATATTCTGCGCGAGGGCGATGCCACGGTCATCGCGACCATGAGCAAGTTCATCGATGCATGCCGGGCCTGGTCGAATGATCCGCAGGCCGACACCGGTCTGTTGAATCAGATCGTTCCCTGAACATCAACCTTATTTCATCTGGAGAATCACCATGCCCGAGCAATTTTTGCACGGGGTGGAGGTCGTTGAGATTGACAACGGTCCCCGCCCCATTAGAACCGTGCGGTCCTCTGTTGTCGGCGTGATTGGTACCGCGCCGGACGCCGACCCCGAAAAGTTTCCCTTTAACCATCCGGTACTGATCGCCGGTAGCCGCGCTGAAGCGGCCGCACTGGGTAACGTGGGCACCTTGCCCGCAGCCCTGGATGACATCTTTGATCAGACTGGCGCCATGGTGGTTGTGGTCAGGGTGCCGGAGTTGCCGCCTGAGATCGCTGTGGAGGTTCCGCTGGCAAATCCGGAACTGGCTGGCGCGCCCGGTCTGCCGCCAGGCGATATCAGCAGCATCATCGGCGGGGTGGATCCTGAAACCGGCCAGTACCTGGGCGTCCAGGCTTTCCTGGCCGCGGAGAGCGAGGTGCATGTCACCCCGCGCATCCTGATCGCGCCCGAGTACAGCCATGACCCCGCTGTGGTGAACGAACTGCTGAGCGTCGCTGAGCGACTGCGCGCCGTTGTGATTGCCGACGGGCCGAACACCACCGATAGCGATGCGATTGCCTATCGTGAGATGTTCGGCAGTCCGCGTCTGTATCTCGTCGATCCCTGGGTCCGTGTCTGGAGTACGCAGTCCAATGGCGAGGTGGTCCGGCCTGCGAGTGCCCGCGTGGCGGGGCTTATTGCGCGCTCGGACAGCGAGCGCGGCTTCTGGTGGTCCCCAAGCAATCAGGAACTCCGCGGCATTATCGGCATGGCGCGTTCGGTGGATTTTGCGCTGGGCGATGTGAATGCCCGCACCAACTACCTCAATGAGCATGAAGTGACTACCATCATCCAGAAGAACGGCTTCCGCCTGTGGGGCAACCGCACCTGCTCGGCCGATCCGAAATGGGCGTTTCTGAGCGTGCGTCGCACCGCGGACATGATCAACGAGTCGCTGCTGCGTGCGCACCTCTGGGCGGTGGATCGCAACATCACCAAGACCTACCTGGAGGATGTGCTGGAGGGCGTGAACGCCTACCTGCGGCATCTCCGCACCCTGGGGGCCATCATCAATGGCCGGGCCTGGGCTGATCCGGATCTCAATACGCCGGACCAGCTCTCCCAGGGCAAGGTCTATATCGACTTCGATTTCACGCCGCCGTATCCGGCAGAGCACATCACCTTCCGCAGTCATCTGGTAAACGACTACCTGGTGGAAGTACTGCCGGAAGCCGCATAACAGGAGGCCAGCATGCTGGACGACATTCTGAAGAATATGGCCCTGTTCGTGGACGGCCGGGGTTACGCGGGCAACGTGGAAGAACTCACCTTGCCCAAACTCACCATGAAAACCGAGGAGTTCCGTGGCGGCGGCATGGACGCGCCTATTGAGGTAGAGATGGGCATGGAGAAACTGGAGTGCGAGTTCACCCTGACCCGCTTCGACAAGGAGGCCCTCAAGCTGTTCGGGCTGGCTCCCGGCCGTGTCACGCCGCTGACCGTTCGCGGTGCGGTGGTATCCGATAACGGCACCCAGACACCGGTGGTGGTCAACCTGCAAGGCATCGTCCGCGAGATGGATCCGGGCAACTGGAAACCGGGCGACAAGGCCACGC
>JALSIC010000067.1 GCA_026981935.1 Gammaproteobacteria bacterium | reverse complement strand
CCGCGCCGGCAGCGACGCCGGTCCACCCACTGGGTCTTGTCGAGACGCGCGCCTTCCAGTTCCACTTCGTCCATGACGGCGTCCACCAGGATGGCGGCGCTGAGGTCGGCGTTGCGCAGGTCGGTGAAGAGGAGGGTGCTCTTGCTGAGGTTGGTTTTCACCAGGCGGGCGCCTGTCAGAATGGCATCTTCCAGGGAGGCCTGTTCCAGGTCGGCGCCGGAGAGGTCGCTGTCGCTGAGATCGGCACCGTCGAGTACCGCCTGTTTGAGATTGCCGTCCTTGAGCGAGGCGCCGCGCAGGGAGGCGCCTGTCAGATTGCTCTGGTACAAGGAGGCGCCATTGAGACGGGCCTGATCCAGCACCGCCTTCTGCAGGCGTGCCCTGTCCATCTTGGCGTTGTTGAGATGTGTCCTGGTCAGACTGGCCTGGCGCAGGTCCGCGCTCAGCAGGCGGGCCTTGCCGAGACGGGCACCGTCCAGGCGCGCCCCGCTCAGGTCGGCGAAACTGAAATCGGCGCCGCTGAGTTTCGCCTTGCTCAGGTTGGCGTTGCGGAAATTCGTGCCCGTGAGGACGGCACTGCGCAGGTCGACGCCCTGCAAGTCCATGCCCTCCTTGTCACATTCGATCCAGATGACGCCTCTGCCGGGCGGGTCCGAGCAGGCGGCGTGGGCCGCGCCGCCGGGAAGAAAGATGCCCGGCAGGGTTGCCAGCAACAGGCAGCCCCAGCGAGCCACGCAAAGGGTGTTCAAGCTGCATCTCCTTGTTTCTGCCATCGGGTCCCACATGGTGATGACGCGGACGGGCGAATGGCGCGGTTTCGTCCTGCCGCGCTCTCAAGGATCATAACAGAATCGTCGATAGATTAGACATCCTCCAAGATGATTTCTCGGGAAAAAGAAAGCCACGCTGTACATGCAGGATAGCCAGGAGAAGCGTGATGGCAGAAAAAAAGATCCCGGTCGACGAGCTGCGTTCGGGCATGTTCGTGGTGGCCCTGGACCGCCCCTGGTTCGACACCCCCTTCGGCGCAGGCGGCTTCGAGATCCGCGGCCAGGAAGATATCGCCGAGCTGCGTCGCTATTGCCGGCATGTCTTCGTGGAGGTGGAGGATGCCGTAGAAGATACTGGCGAACAGGAAACGGCGCCGGATCAGGAAGCGGCCGTGGAGAACGCCCTGCGCCGGGCCGAGGAGACCCTGTCCCGCTTCAGGGCCCTTCTCGGCGATCTTTTCCGCGAAGCGGCCGGATCGCCCCTTGCCTCCCTGGCCGGCATCGATGCACTCATGCCAGGGCTGTTGGATGGCATCGACGAGGATAGTGATGCCCATATCTGGCAGGCCCGCCTGGAGCGGGGCTGTTGTTACGATGTTGCGCATGCCCTGGACTGCTGTGTCCTGGCGGTGGCCTTTGCGTCCCATCTCGGGTGGTCCCGCCAGGCGTGCCATACCCTGGGCAAGGCGGCCTTGCTGCTGGACATCGGCATGGCCAGGGTGCCCCGTCACATCCTGGACAAGCCCGGCCGCCTGACGGCCGAGGAATTCGCCGCTGTTCAGCGCCATGTTCTGTATGCCCAGGAGATCCTGGCCCAGGCGGCAGGTTGCGGTGACGAGGTGCTGGCCATTGTCCGCAACCATCACGAACGCATCAACGGCAGTGGTTATCCCCAGGGTCTGCAGGGGGAGGACATTTCCCTGCCCAGCCAGCTGGTGGCCATGGTGGATTGCTACACGGCCATGACCAGCAGCCGCAGCTATCGCGATGCCCGTTCACCCTACCAGGTTCTGAACCAGCTCTACGGCTGGCGGGACAGCTACTTTCGCGGTGATCTGCTGGAGCCTTTCATCCGCTTCATCGGTATCTATCCCACAGCCTCCCTCGTGGAATTGACCAATGGCGAGGTGGGGGCGGTCCTGGGACAGAACCGACCGCGCAGCCTGCGTCCCAAGGTGCTGCTGATGCTGGAAGGGAGCAGTGCCGCCAGTCCCTGTTTCCTGGATCTGGCTGCGGAGGAAAACAGCGATGTGGAGGTCAGGCGGGGGATCGAGCGGCCTCCGCCAGGCATGGCGCTCGACGCCGGTCTGTGGCGCGGACTGGGCCGCGAACTGAGCCGGGGCGGGACGGGTCAACCCCGCGAGGGAGCGTTCACAGGCCGGTGAGACGGTCGAAGATGCGAAAACCCGCCAGATAGGTGCCGGCGGCCGAGCCCAGGGAACTGAACAGGAAGACCAGCAGGATACGCGCCACGCGGTTGCGCCACCAGCCCCGCAGGCGCGCCGTGTCGCGGCGCAGGTTGCCGAAGTCGCCCACACTGGGGCGGCGCAGGTAGGTCTCCATGGCAGCGGTGACCATGCCCGCACCGATGGTGGGGTTGAGCGAGGTGATGGGGGCGGCGACGAAGGCGCCCAGGACGGTGAAAGGGTGGGCCCGCGCCAGCAGGGCACCCAGGGCGCACAGGGTGCCGTTGATGAGGATCCAGTCACCCACCAGTTCCCAGCCCAGATCACTGCTGTGCCGGAAGCCGATGATGAATCCCGTGACGATGAGGGCCACGATGAGCCAGGGGATGAGGCGGGGCCAGGGGCTGGGCCTGGGGATTTCCTCCAGGGTCCGGATGATCTCCTGCGGCGGGGTGTCGGTGGCCGCCTGCAGGTAGCGCTCCATGCCCTGCAGGTGACCGGCGCCCACCACGGCGAGGATGTTGCGGTATTTGTCCCGCGCGATTTCTTCGCGCAGGCGGGCCGCCATGTAGCGGTCCCTTTCCTCGATGAGGGGAACGTACAGGGCCTGGGCCTCTTCGGCGAACTGGGCGAAGGTGGATTCCAGGATGTCGCCTTCCTTGAGGCGCTCGATTTCCTCCTCCGTCACCCTGCGCCGCGACAGGACGCTGCCCAGCAGACCGCCCATGAGCTGGAGGCGCTGCCACCAGGGGACGTTGCGGTAGATGCGTTTCAGGGTGACGGCGATTTCCCGGTCGATGAGCAGCACCGGGAGATGGTCGGCGCGGGCGCATTCGATGGCCATGCGCATCTCGGCCCCCGGCTGGATGTTCAGCTGCTCCGCCATGCGTTGCTGGTAGGCGCCCAGTGCCAGGTTGGCTGCCACCATGGAGGCCTTTTTCTCCCGCAGGACCTGGAAAAGATCCATCCTGGCCAGGGCATCGGGATCGACGATGGCGTTGTGGCGGCTGGGGCAGAGTTCCACGGCCACGGCATCGTAATGCCCCGAGGTGATCATCTCGTGGACTTTGTCCGTGCTGGCCTGGGAGATGTGGGCAGTTCCCAGGAGGGTGACCGAGACTTCTCCCACCCGGATGATCCTGAGGGGTTCGTCAGGCGGCGGCACAGGGGCTGCCGCCGCCTCTGCCTTGTCACAGAGTGCAGTCATCTCGGTCACGGTGCGGCAACCCCTGCCAGGGCAGCCCGGCTGCGGAAAAGAGAAAAACGCGGGTTTTCAGATCGAATGGCCGGGGATTTCCTGTAGTTCAAATGGGTGATTCAAATTGCATCATGTGCTTTCCCGCCTTCTGTCTTTGCTTTTCGGGTTTTACGCGACAGAGATTCACGACGTGCTAATGCCGATTCTATCAGGATTGGTGTGGGATAAACACGGGTGAAATGTCTGGATAAATCTGATCACCACATCATTTTGACCGCCCCCCATGTCATTTCGACCACACCCCCCTGTCATTTCGACCAAAGGGAGAAATCTTCCCTCAGCGGTTCCGGATTCCTCGCTGCGCTCGGAATGACAAAGGACCGTGTCATTTCGACCGGAGGGAGAAATCCTGTGTCACCGGTCTCAGATTCCTCGCTGCGCTCGGAATGGCAAAGGAGCGTCATTCGACCTCACTCCCTTGTCATTCCGACCACACCCTCCTGTCATTTCGACCACTCCACCCTGTCATTTCGACCGTAGGGAGAAATCTTGTGCCGCCCTGGTCATCAACCCGGCTCCGGTCTGGATTTCCCGCTGCGCTCGGAATGACGAGTCTCAGGCTTTGCCTTGATGACAGGTTTCGTCTGGATGTTGACCCTAAAGTTTCCCCGTGCCATGACGACTAGCATGAACGGGTACATGGGGAGGTAGGTTTTCGTGGAGACAGAAAGACGGCAACAGGAGCGCCTGCGATTCTGCATGGAGGAGTGCCGGGGTACGTTCACCATCGAGGCGCTGGGCGAGGAGTACGAGATCGAAGAGGTGACGGACCTGTCCCTGTCCGGCATGGGGTTCGAGATGACCGCCTATCTGGATCCCGACACGCCCGTGCATCTGGTCTACGAGGAGGACGATCAGGTGATCCGGCTTGCCGGGCGGGTGGTGTGGTGCGAGGATCATCCCACCGTCCACGGCAGCTATCAGTATGGGATGATCTTCGACTATTCCGCGCGCGACGACAACAGCCAGTTGCTGATGGCCCTGCGTGATTATTTCGCCTTCGAGCGGGGTGGGGAATCAGATTTTTTGGAGTCTTGACTGGTTTTGTGGGTGGTTGTGGCCCAACTGCTGCGTCCGATGGACGAGTTCCCCCTTTCGCGCCTGCTCTCAAGCCCCATTGCAGAAGTCAGGTTTTTCACACATTTTGCCCCGCCAGCCTGATGGTGTAAGCTGAAACGGATCGTCTGGTCTATGGGGCTGTGGTGATCCGGGGCGCATCTTGTCCAAAAAAATTTCTAATCAATATGCATGAAATGCCGTGCACGAGATTGCTGCCGGATATGGCGGCATTTTCAGCTAACATGCACATCCCCTGAAAAGGCGACTCCCAAGGCTTAAGAGCAAGATAGAGGTGGACAGAATGCTCGGCGTAATATAGATTATTATATATGAAAAACAAAATAAAAATCGATTAGTGACAATCGTAGGGATCACCTATACTCACATTTCCACACTGGGTTTTGTTGAGCCATGCCGGTTCTTTTTTTCATGTTCTCTGAATAAGTTCGGGCTTTTGCCCTCATTATGTGGTGCTTCCAGCATAGCCATGGCGGATACCCAGGTAAGACGAGATGGAATGGGGGCTGGTTCAACAGTCAGTAGCGCTAGAGTAATGAATTTTGATGGGTCGGGTGCAAACGATCCAGGCCTGATCGGGAATTTTAAGAGTTTTTTGTAATTATCATTTGTAATATCAACTTAACAAGGAGTTGACTATGGCCTCTAAAGCATATGACGCAGGCGTAAAAGAATATCGGGAAATGTATTGGGCGCCGGATTACGTGCCTCTGGATACAGACATTCTGGCTTGTTTCAAGTGTACCGGGCAGCCTGGCGTGCCTCGCGAAGAAGTGGCCGCAGCGGTTGCGGCGGAATCGTCCACCGGGACATGGAGTACTGTATGGTCAGAGCTGTTGACTGATCTCGAGTATTACAAGGGGCGTGCCTACCGTATCGAGGATGTTCCGGGTGACAGCGAGTCATTCTATGCATTCATCGCCTATCCCATCGATCTTTTCGAAGAGGGGTCCGTGGTCAATGTTCTGACCTCGCTCGTCGGCAATGTCTTCGGGTTCAAGGCGCTGCGCCATTTGCGCCTGGAAGATATCCGTTTCCCGATCGCCTATGTTAAGACCTGCGGTGGACCACCCGCCGGCATTCAGGTGGAGCGTGATCGTTTGAACAAGTATGGCCGGCCGTTGTTGGGTTGTACCATCAAGCCCAAACTCGGCCTTTCGGCAAAGAACTACGGGCGTGCCGTTTACGAATGCTTGCGCGGCGGTCTGGATTTCACCAAGGATGATGAGAACGTCAATTCTCAGCCCTTTATGCGCTGGCGCGACCGCTTCGAGTTTGTGGCTGAAGCCATCGACAAGGCGCAGCGTGAAACAGGTGAGCGTAAAGGGCACTATCTCAATGTGACAGCGCCGACTCCCGAGGAAATGTACAAGCGCGCAGAATTTGCAAAGGAGGTGGGGTGTCCCATCATCATGCACGACTTTCTGACCGGTGGTTTCACAGCCAATACTGGTCTGGCGAACTGGTGCCGAGATAATGGCATGCTGCTGCATATCCATCGCGCCATGCATGCAGTGATCGACCGCCATCCGAAGCACGGTATTCATTTCCGGGTGCTGGCCAAGTGTCTCCGCTTGTCGGGTGGGGATCATCTGCATACGGGTACCGTGGTGGGCAAGCTGGAGGGCGATCGCGCGGCGACCCTGGGCTTCGTAGATCAGCTGCGTGAATCCTTCGTTCCGGAGGATCGTTCCCGCGGCGTGTTTTTTGATCAGGATTGGGGCTCCATGCCTGGCTTGTTTGCTGTAGCCTCCGGGGGGATTCATGTCTGGCACATGCCTGCGCTCGTGGCTATTTTTGGTGATGATTCCGTATTGCAGTTCGGTGGTGGTACACAGGGGCATCCATGGGGCAATGCCGCTGGCGCAGCTGCGAACCGTGTAGCCCTGGAAGCAACCGTCAAGGCGCGCAATGAGGGCAGGGAAATCGAGAAAGAGGCCCGTGACATCCTGACGGAAGCCGCCAAGAACAGCCCTGAACTGGCGGTGGCGATGGAAACCTGGAAGGAGATCAAGTTTGAGTTCGATGTCGTAGACAAGCTGGATGTTGGTTGACGGGTTCTCGCCGGGCGTCTGAAAGCAAATGCGCCACCATCCTTAATCTGAATGTAGGTTCAATGGGTCTAGCAGAGGAATAAAACCATGTCTATAAGCAACGCAGAGATTGGTGATTACAAAACAAGAATTAGCCTGGAAACGTTCAGTTTTCTGCCAAAATTTACTCAGGAAGAAATATACGAGCAAATCAATTACTTACTTTCAATTGGCCTGACTCCGGCCATTGAGCACGAGCATCCGGATAATGCCTTTGAACATTACTGGACGATGTGGAAGCTGCCCATGTTTGGTGAAAGCGACCCTGTCAAGGTGATGGATGAGATCGAAGCCTGCCGCCGTAGTTATCCGGATCATCACATTCGCCTGATGGGGTACGACAATTACGCCCAGAGTCAGGGTGTGTGTTTCGTGGTTCACGAGGGGCGGCCGTAATCTCCGCATGGATGTTTGGCGTAACGGCTGGACAGGTCTTGAACTTTTGATTGTTGAGTTGCCAACAAGTGATAGGCGGACAAGGCTATGGGGCAAGGTGAAAGGGCATTGAGAGGTCGGGAGCTTGCGCTGGCGCGCCGCAAGGCGTTGTCTGCTCGGGGCAAGGCTGCCATTCAGGATGCTGCTCCTGCGCGGTCGCGCGCGCAGTCCTCCGGGAGTGGTGAACATGTTGCAGGGCGGAGTTCGCGTCGTGAGAACAACTACTCAGGTGGGGGGGGGCGGCAGGCGATGCTTGACAACAGTGTCCGCGCGATCTCGCGGGCTCGACGTCAGGCCTTGTCCTCACGCGGGAAGGCGGCGGACACGAGCAGGGACAGGACGCGCGCCGATGAAGCCGTGAAAACGTCCGGCAGGGGTTCTGCGATTGCACAAAAGCCTGCTGGTAAACAGGGTAAGCCTGCAGGCAGCCAGACTTGTCGTTGCGGCTGCAAAGTTAAGGACGATGCGCTGCAAGGGGAAGCGGCCAGGGAGGCGGAAGTCAATCCCACTGCCGTGATTGGCAAAAAGTTTGTCCCCGTACGCCGGCGACAGACAAGTAGCTCAAGTTCAGTCAGAGGGTTGGCGCTTGCGAGGCGCAAGGCGTTGTCAGCCCGAGGAAAGGCTGCCCTGAATGGCGGTGCGATGAGCGAGGCACAGGCTGCCAAGGCTGGTAATCCCGGCATGTCGGGTCGCGAGGTGGCCAGGCTGGTGCGTGAACAACGTAGCCGTCGTGGGGGGGCCGGGCTGAAGAAATCACCGCCTTGCGGCAGGCAGAGGAACAAGCCGGGCCGCCAGGACAAACTGCAGTCGGCGGCGGCGCAGGATGCGCCGTGGAAGGTCGGTGCCAGCGAGACCTCTCATGGGCAGGTGGTGACGGGCACCATCGTCGGGCGCAGTCCGGCTGTCACGGGGGATGAACCAAGTACCTGCAGGCCGATTACAGGGACAGAATATCTGGGCGCCGAGATATTCCGCGATTTTTGTCGTACCGATGTTCCGCGCACGAATGTGCGCAAGGTGGCGGTGACATCGACTTCACACGGCAATTCCGTGACTGGGAATCGTGTGGGTCGTTCGAGCAAAGTGACCGGAAATGAGCCGGGTACCTGCAAGAAAGTCACAGGAGACGAGTATCTCAGTGCGGAGGACTATGAGACATTTTGTGGCACGTCTCTGCCCTCGGCGCCCCGGAAGATTTCCATGGCTGAGACAATGAAGGGCAAAGTGGTGACCGGGGACAATGTCGGGCGCTCTGCTGCGGTGACCGGTGACGAATATGGAAGCCGGCGTCTGTTGACGGGAACGCAGTATGTGAAACCCGCTGATGAACCGGGAAAGGCGCCTGAAAAAGTAGGCGTCAGCACCACCTTGCATGGCAGGAAAATCACCGGCACGGAGGTGGGCAGGCGCGAGCGAATGACAGGCCTGGAAATGGGCGATTGCCGGAATATCACGGGCGATGATTATCTCGGGCGGGAGCATTTTGCGGCCCACTGTGACACTGTTCCCTCCCCCGGTGATGAAAAGGTAGGTGAGTCCAGGACTTTGTCGGGGCAACGGGTCACAGGCAACATGGTGGGCCGGGCCGGGCGGGTTACAGGCGATGAGCCGGGTACCTGCAAGGCAGTAACGGGAACGCCTTATACAGGGGAAGAAGATCTCCAAGCGTATTGTGAACCCGAAGAGCAAGTCGAGACCGTCATGCGTGCCAAGCCCAATAAAAGCCAATGGGGTAAGCCGGTGACCGGCGGGCAGCCAGACGTTACAGGATTGACGGGCGCGGACAAGGGGGCATGCGAGACGGTCAGTGGTACGCCATATGTGGGTGCGGATCAGGTTGCGCAGATATGCCCGGGTGTGCCGGCAGAGCCCGGCAGCCCCGATTTTCCTCAGATGATTGAGGAGCAACCATGGGGAGAGTTCAGCGTGGCGCCTCCCGGGCATGCTGCCCGGCACACTGTGGATGAGCGGGCGGTGACAGGTTCTCGGTATGGCAATGGCCAGATCACCGGTGCTTTTTCAAAGGCGCTTGGCAAGGTCACCGGTACCGAACAAATGCGTTATGGAAGAAAGCCTGGCGAGACGAACCAGCAACAGCCGGCTGGCAATGTTCATGGCAGGGTAAAGGCAAGGATTACGGGCGAGGGTCAAGATGCGGGCCTGAAGATAACGGGTGATGACTGGGAGCGGGGCGAGCGGGTCACTGGCACCGAAGGGAGTTCCTCGGTGGTCAGGAACGCGACCCTGCGCGGTCAGCCAAGGGTTATGGGCGCACGCGCTTTTGCTCCTGAGAAGGGGCCTGAGCCGGTCAGCAAAGTGACAGGATCGAGCGGGAATACCGAGAAAGGATCCCTCGTGACTTACTCCGGTGGTGCCAGGGGCTGAGGTTCAAAGGTTTGAATGAGTATCTGAAGGACGGCCTATCGTGACGCGCGCAGTACGTCAGTTACCTCGTTATCCTGGGCGCGGGCTGGGAGTGAGCGGCGGCGGCCTTCGCGGTGGCGCGCATGTGCGGCAGAGCCGTAGCCTGCGCCGTTCCATGCACGTAAGGCGAGGCACAACAACAAATGGCCATCCTTTGTGCCGTGCCGAGGAAAACAAGCGTCTGTATGAATATGAACGTGGTGTCAAGGGAGCGTTCGAGGAGATTATACCTGCGCTTAAGCGTATTTCGGCAATGCAGGGTGATGTGGAGTTCAAGCTGATGGCACAGCAGGCAGCACAGGCACAGCTTGGTTTCAATCTGCCCGATGACATATTGGACAATGCATGGATAAATCGTCTTGATATGCGGGGCCTTTTCGCGTGGAGCATTTTTAAGACGTATCAGAGTTACTGCGATGACTATTACAGGAATAATCCGTTGACTTGCGGAGAAGATGCGGATTTCGAGGTTTTTTTGCAGCGTTGTGGGTTTCATATCCTGGATATATCGCCATGCTCTGATGGGAGACTTGCGCACCTGGTGCGTTATGTGCTGCGCCTGCCTCAGCAGGTGGTGCGGAGAAAGTCCTATGCCGGTGCAATGTTCGATGTGGAAGATAGTGTGCAGAAGTGGGTGGAGATCGAGCTGAGCCGCTATCGCGAATCTGTGCCCAATTCCATAGACCAGCCAACGCGGTACTTGAAAATGGTGGCTTATCACTACAGTTCCGTGGACCCTGATAAACAGGGTTGTGCTGCGCATGGTTCGAATACCGAAGCAGCGGCAAAGGCGGGCTTGGAGAGGCTCAATGCATTCCGAGAGGCCATTGAGAACGGTTTCTGCTGCGGGGCATCCATTGATCTGCTGCTCATAGGTGTCGATACGGATACGGATGCAATCCGTGTGCATGTCCCTGACGCTCAGGGTACCTTGAGCCTGGACAAGGCCATAGACGTGAAAGCGCTCTATGAGAATAGTCTGTCAACGACGCCTGAACAGGCGAGGCTGAAAATCAGTGATGCGGTGAGGGCGTGCGAAGGAACGGTACAGCCGGGTATGGCACGCTTTATCGAGCGTCTGATCGAGAACAACATTTCACAAATCGAATATGTACGCAATTTTCATGGTCATGGATATTCCGATATCGGTCATGCAGAGTATTTCATTGGAGTGGGTGTCGGTTTTCACGAGGTCCAGCTGCGTAATCTGATGTATTTTGCCTATCTCGACACGATTGAGGAGGGGGCTGCTGACCTCGATGTTGGCATAAAGATTTTTTCCGGTTTGAATCTCGCGCGTGGCTTGCCTATCCCTGTGATTGTCCGGTTTGATTATCATGGCAAGGTTCCGGGTTCCAGAGGACGTGCCAAGGAGCGTTGTCAACGCGTTGCTCTGGCCATTGAGAACCGCTTTCCGGATCTGGTATCCCGGGGCTTGCTTTATATCCTGCAAGTTACCAGAGACTGCGATGACAGTTCATCTGTCGAAGTACTCCAATGCTCTGTGTCGGGTGCGCACGCGGAGGCTTGATGGATGAAGATTTGCCGCGTGGAGCGTCCGTTGGTATCGACCAACCGGATTGCAGAGTTGGGGCACAAACATCTGCAGGTAGTGCGCGATGGAAAAAGTCTGCTGGTTGCTGTTGATGCGGTGGGAGCCAAGCCTGGAGACTGGGTTATTTGCGTGGGAAGTTCGGCAGCACGCGAGGCAGCTGGAAGCAAAGAGTACCCGAGTGATTTGACCATTGTCGGAATTATAGACAAATGGCCTGTTGATGACGATGACGGAGAAAAAGCATAAGTCCCCATGGACATACTGCAAGTAGAGCTTCCTCTTGTCTGCACCCGGCGGATAGACGGCCTGAAGTCGGTGAGTCTGCGCGTTCTCAGGTCGTCCGACGGCAAGCGAGTCGTCGCTGTCGATCCTGTCGGTACCCGGCGTGGCAACTGGGTGTTTACGGTAAGCGGATCTGCTGCTCGATACGCTGCAGGTGATTTTGGTGTGCTGACAGACCTGACTATAGGTGGAATCATAGATTATTGGGAATGGGAAGCGGAGAAAGAATGATAGGTGGTCTAGGGAAATGTGAAGGATTTGCAACACGTTCGGTATTTGATTCTTAAACCTTTCAACCTTTTAACAGGAGAAGTGAGATGGCAAATGAAAATTATGGAATTGCTTTGGGTATGATCGAAACGCGCGGGCTTGTGCCTGCCATAGAGGCAGCTGATGCGATGACCAAGGCAGCAGAAGTCCGACTCATCTGCAGGGAGTTTGTTGGCGGTGGCTACGTCACAGTGATGGTGCGTGGCGAGACCGGAGCGGTGAATGCCGCGGTTCGAGCTGGCGCGGATGCATGCGAGAGAGTGGGCGATGGTCTCGTTGCCGCGCACATCATCGCACGTCCGCACCGCGAGGTGGAGCCCGTGCTTGAAGGCGGGAAGTGAAATAGTCTTTGAACCCTTTTTGATGGTTTGTTTCTATATTCTGTGGAGATTGAGCAATGGCAAACGAAACCTATGGTATTGCACTGGGAATGATTGAAACACGTGGCTTGGTGCCGGCCATTGAAGCGGCCGATGCGATGACCAAGGCAGCAGAAGTGCGTCTGATTGGCCGTGAATTTGTAGGCGGCGGCTATGTTACAGTGTTAGTGCGTGGTGAAACGGGAGCGGTGAATGCCGCGGTTCGCGCTGGCGCGGATGCGTGCGAGAGGGTGGGCGATGGTCTCGTTGCCGCGCACATCATAGCCCGCCCACATAGGGAAGTGGAGCCGATCCTGCCAAAGGGCAGTTCATCTGCGGAATAAAAGCAGGCTGTTCTGAAAATACAGAAAAATGCTGACAAAACGGCCAGATCAGAAAGTGCTGGGTTATCTTGGCAGGGGGCTGAGCATGGAGCTGAGCGCAGTACAACAGTACAGCACACATGCTCGACTGCTGGCCGCATGGGGCCTGGGCGCAGCGGCAGACAAGTTCCGCAAGGAAGCCCTGGAGGAAATGGGGCATGCGGAGCGGCTCATCGAGCGTATGCTGGCGATCGGTGCAGCGCCCGCGGCCTCTCATCTGAGACCGGTGCGACTGGCCAAGGATCTGTCGTCACTGCTGTTGGTCAACAGGGAATTTGAGGCAGAAATAGTTACGCTCTATGAGTCCGCTGTCAGGCATTGTGCTTCAGAAGGCGATAAGGATAATTATATTTTTTTCGATGAACTGCTCAAGGAAGAGCGTCATCACCATGCAGAATTGGATGCCTGGTTGAAACGTCTGCAGGAATGACGATACGGTTATGTTCAGCGCTTTCTCAAGTATAGTAACGCGGGGCTGATGAGCCATGGCTGAAAATGCCGGCTGGAAAGAGCGTAAGAATCCATTGCGTCTGGAACGGCGCTATGAATTCGCAAGTTATGAGAAATTGCGCGAGTTTCTTGATAAGGCCGCAGACTTGTCCAGGGAGACAGGCCTGTATCCGAACATAGGATTCGGGAAAACCTACGCAAGCTTTGTCATCTACGCAGACGACGACAATCATGATATTGGAAGCATGCAATGGGCTTTTGCAAGAAAGCTTGACGAGTTGATCGAGCATGAACCCGAATCACGCTGATTTATCATCGTAAGTCGAGGTTAAATCATGCCGGTTATCGCAATTATTGGGAACAAGGGCGGAGCCGGTAAGACGACGCTAGGCATCAATCTGGCAAGCGGGCTGAGTGTTAGAGGGCATACGGTTCTTCTTGATGCTGATCCGCAGCTCTCATCTTTGCAATGGCGACAGCTTGCAGTCCGAGATGATCTTGTTGCAGTCCATGATGCAACGACTGAAACCTCGGGTATTATCAGACAGTTCAGGGAGATTACGGAATACGTTGTTGTCGATTGCCCGCCCTCCGTAAATGCCGACCAGACACGCATGGCGCTCGAAGTCTGTCAACTCGCCCTCATCCCGGTGCTGCCTTCTCCTCTCGACCTATGGGCGACCATTCATGTCGAAAATGAGCTGATTGCGGCACGTTCAGTAAATCGAAACCTGAAAGGTCTGATTGTCATCAATCAGATTGAGCCCAGGACACGCTTGTCACATATTGTCGGTGCAGCACTTTCGGAAATTGAACTGCCGGTTGCAAATACCACGATCTCTCGACGAATGGCGTTCAGGCACGCTATGCTTGATGGTGTCAGTATATTTCAAATGGGTGCTCAGGGACGCGAGGCTGCGGGAGAAATGAAAAGTCTGGTAGAAGAGGTGATCAACCATGTCCAGTAAAGAAAAGCAGAGCGAGAAGTTGGTCGAATCGATACGGAAAAGCAAAGCAGGAGGCACACTGAATAGGGATTCTCGTGCATCCGCAAGAGATCGAAATAAACAAAAAGCAGGAAGTGTACGTGTAAAAAAGGACCAAGCCATGGTGAGCAACAGTTATGCGTCAGGAAGTCGCGTATGGCCTGATTGAGCAGTGCGCGGTCATAAAGAAAGCAGGAGGATAGGATGTCAATGGCGTGGATATTGAGGTTATATTTTGAGTGTATGTGAATAGTTATTAACCCGGCAACAATATATATCGTGTTCAGCGTTTCAGGCAGGTGCTGGATCAAGGCGCGGCACGCAGGGAATGGCCCGGCCCTTGCCAAGTGCCGCAACACCGAGCCGGCGCCTGCCTG
>JALSIC010000066.1 GCA_026981935.1 Gammaproteobacteria bacterium | reverse complement strand
GGGCAGTGGGACAGGATTTCTCCCTTCGGTCGAAATGACAACTTCTTGTCATTCCAGGCGCGGCGGGAAACGACAGGGAAGTGTGGCGCCACGGGCAAGGAGGCGTGGTGGGAATGACATTACCCCTGTCATTCCGAGCGTAGCGAGGAATCCTGGGGCTGTGGGGCAGGATTTCTCCCTTCGGTCGAAATGACAACTTCTTGTCATTCCAGGCGCAGCGGGAAATGACAGGTTGAAGGTCGAAATAATTGGGTGAGAATTGAAATGACACCCGTCTTACCGGATGACGGACCTGCAGACCCTCATCCCGCCTGCCTTCTCTCTCTCACCTGCAAGCCGGTCGCTTCCATTCAGCGATGAAATCCTTATTGGCCCTGATGCCTTGTTCAGCCGGCAGGCCTATTCCACGGTCACGGACTTGGCGAGGTTGCGGGGCTGGTCGATGTCGGTGCCCTTGAGCACGGCGACATGATAGGCGAGAAGCTGAAGGGGAATGGTGTAGATCACCGGCGCCACGCAGTCCTCGGTGGGGGACACGGGAAGCACGACGACGTTGTCGCCGGATTGCACGCCCGCCTGGGTATCGGCAAACACGATGAGGCGTCCGCCGCGGGCGCGGACTTCCTGGAGATTGCTCTTGAGCTTCTCCAGCAGTTCGTTGTTGGGCGCCACCGCCACCACGGGCATGTCGGCATCGATGAGCGCCAGCGGGCCGTGCTTGAGTTCGCCGGCGGGATAGGCCTCGGCGTGGATGTAGGAGATCTCCTTGAGCTTGAGCGCCCCCTCCATGGCCACGGGGTACTGGGCGCCACGCCCGAGAAACAGGGCATTGTGCTTGTCGGCGAACTCCCGGGCCAGATCCTGGATGGCCTCGTCCAGCCGCAGCGCTTCTTCGACCTGGCGCGGCAGGCTCTCCAGCTGCTGCACCAGGGCGGCTTCGGTCTGCGGCGACATGCCGAAACGCCGGCCCAGGACAATTACCAGCAGCATCATGGCCACCAGCTGGGTGGTGAAGGCCTTGGTGGAGGCAACCCCGATCTCGGGCCCCGCGCGCGTCATGAGCACCAGCTCGGATTCGCGCACCAGGGAACTCTCGGGTACGTTGCAGATGGCAAGGGAATGGCCGAAGCCCAGGCGCCGCGCTTCCGCCAGGCCCGCCAGGGTGTCGGCAGTCTCGCCGGACTGCGACAGGGTGACGATGAGAGAACTGTTGCGCACCACCGGCCGCCGGTAACGGAATTCGCTGGCCACTTCCACGCTGCAGGGGATGCCGGCCAGGGATTCGAGCCAGTAGCGGCCGATGAGTCCGGCATGGTAGCTGGTACCGCAGGCGATGATGTGCACGCCCTGGACCTGGTCGAAGATCCCGGCCGCACCGGTGCCGAAGGCCGCTTCCAGCACCCGGCCCTGATAAATGCGACCTTCGAGGGTATCGGCGATGGCACGGGGCTGCTCGTAGATCTCCTTGAGCATGAAGTGGCGGAACTCACCGCGTTCCACGGCATCAGCCGAGAGTTCGGAAAGCTTCTCGGGGCGCTCCACCTGGCGACCCGCGCTGTCGTAGATGACCAGGCGGTCCCGGTGGATAGCAGCGATGTCGCCGTCTTCGAGAAAGATGAACCGCTGCGTCACCGGCAGCAGGGCCGCAACGTCCGAGGCGATGAAATGCTCGCCGATGCCGATGCCGATGATGAGCGGGCTGCCGCGGCGCGCCGCCACCAGGAGGTCCGGCTCGCGATTGCTGATCACCCCCAGGGCATAGGCCCCCTCCAGGTCACCCACCGCCCGCTGGACGGCCTCGAGCAGGGGCAGGCCCTGATCCAGATAATGATAGACCTGGTGGGCGATGACCTCGGTATCGGTCTCCGAGGTGAATTCGAAGCCCGCCGCCTCCTGGGCCTTGCGCAGTGCCTCGTGATTCTCGATGATGCCGTTGTGCACCACCGCCACGCTCTTGCGGCAGACGTGGGGATGGGCATTGGCCTCGCTGGGAATCCCGTGGGTGGCCCAGCGGGTATGGGCGATTCCTGTACGACCCTGCAGGGCAC
Source organism: Gammaproteobacteria bacterium (assembly GCA_026981935.1). Taxonomy (GTDB): domain Bacteria; phylum Pseudomonadota; class Gammaproteobacteria; order SZUA-140; family SZUA-140; genus S012-109. The sequence goes on along the minus strand of JALSIC010000066.1, from coordinate 12,306 downwards.
TGTCTGCCAGGGCGCCCGCCAGGGCCTCCACCTTGCCCGGCATGCGCAGGCGACACAGACTGTGGTCGCCATCCAGTACCGCCACCCCGGCAGAGTCATAGCCGCGGTATTCCAGGCGCCTCAGGCCCTCGATGAGAATGGGCACCACGTCGCGTTGCGCGATCGCGCCTACGATGCCGCACATGGGCGGAGGGGCTCCTTGCGTTCGCTTCTCAGTACAGGGACCATCGCTCTCACAGGCAATCCTTTTTTCTGACGGGTGATGGGTGATGAATCGAGGCAATCATGTATCGTCCATCCTCCTTGTAACTCGTCACACATCACCCTTCTTGACCGGCCGCTGCCAGCCCGGGCGGGTCTTCTGCGGGGCGCGGCTCAAGGTCAGCTCGCCCGCGGGGGCATCCCGCGTGATGGTGGAACCGGCGCCGATGGTGGCGCCTTCGCCCACGGTGACCGGTGCCACGAGCTGGGTGTCCGAACCGATGAAGGCGCCATCGCCGATCACGGTCCGGTGCTTGTTGGCGCCATCGTAGTTGCAGGTGATGGTACCGGCGCCGATGTTTACCGACTTGCCCATGAGGGTGTCTCCGATATAGCTCAAGTGATTGACCTTGGATCCGCTGCCGATACGGGATTTCTTCACTTCCACGAAGTTGCCGATGCGCGCTCCGGCTTCACAGACGGTGCCCGGGCGGATGCGCGCAAAGGGGCCGATCTGGCATCCGGCACCGATCTCGGCCTCTTCGACAACACTGTGGGCGAGTATGCTCGCACCGTCGCCGATGCGCACGTCGCGCAGGTAGACGTTGGGGCCGATGGTGACCTGTTCGCCCAGTTCGACCCGGCCCTCACAGACCACGTTGATGTCCAGCAGGCAGTCCCGCCCGGCCCGCAGCTCGCCTCGCACATCGAATCGTGCCGGATCCATGAGGGTAATGCCCGCCTTCATCAATGCCTCGGCCTGGCGCCGCTGCCAGATTCGTTCCAGGGCCGCAAGCTGTGTGCGGTCGTTGACCCCCTGCACCTCCCAGGCGGCATCGGGAGAGACGGTACGCACTTTCACACCCTCCGCCACCGCCATGGCAATGATATCGGTGAGGTAGTATTCGCCCTGGGCATTGGCATTGTCCAGTTGCGCAAGCCAGGGACGCAGCCGCGCGCCGGTCACCGCCAGGATGCCGGTATTGATTTCCCGGATGGCACGTTCTTCAGCGGTCGCGTCCTTGTCCTCCACGATGCGCCGCACTTCCCCCCCTGCATCGCGCACGATGCGGCCGTAGCCGGCAGGCTCGTCCAGGGTCGTGGTCAGCAGCATGAGGGTATGCGCATTCACCCCCGCCAGCAGGCGGCGCAGGGTCTCCGCGCCGATGAGCGGCACGTCGCCGTAGAGCACCAGCACCGTCTCGCCATCCCGCAAGTGGGGCAGGCACTGCTGCACGGCATGCCCCGTGCCCAGCCGGCGGTCCTGCGCCACCCAGACGATCCCGGGGGCGGTCTGCGCCTCCGCCAGGCTGGCCTGCACGGCCTCGCCGCCGTGGCCGTGGACGATGAGGATCTGCCGGGGCGTGAGACCAAGGGCGGTCTCCACCACATGGGCCAGCAAGGGGCGCCCCGCCAGGCGGTGGAGCACCTTGGGCAGGCCCGAGCGCATGCGCGAGCCTTCGCCGGCGGCCAGAATGATGATGCTGAGACTCATGGGATCATGGTCTGTCTCTGGAAATGGTTCCCGCAGACCATATTACGACAGGGAAAAGGGAAAACTGAAGGCCGCATGCAGCCGGTCCGGGCTGCGCCAGGACCGGGAAGCGGACCGTGAGCAGGCCTCAGGCGGCACTTGCAGCGCCGCTCAGGAACGGCGCGCGCGTTCGCGCAGCTTCTTGATGGCCTGGAGCTGGGCCACGGCCTCGGCCAGTTCGGCCTGGGCCTTGGCATATTCGAACTCGGAGGTCTTGTCGGCGAGCGCGCGCTCGGCCCGCTCCTTGGCCTCGATGGCGGCTTTCTCGTCCAGGTCCCTGGCGCGCACCGCGGTGTCGGCCAGCACGGTCACCACGTGGGGCTGGATTTCCAGCATCCCGCCGGAGATCCAGTAGATCTCCTCCTCGCCCCCCTCTTTCCTGATGCGTACCTCGCCGGGCTTGAGCTGGGTGAGCAGGGGGGCATGGCGGGGCAGGATGCCCAGCTCGCCCATCACCCCCGAGGCGAAGACCATCTCCGCGGGACCGGAGAAGATCTCCTCCTCGGCGCTCACGATGTCCACGTGCATTGTCATTGCCATGATCTTGGAATTCTCCCGGCCTTACTGCAAGGTCTTGGCCTTTTCCACCGCCTCGTCGATGGTCCCCACCATGTAGAAGGCCTGCTCCGGCAGGTGGTCGTACTCGCCGTCCACGATCTTGCGGAAGGCGCTGATGGTCTCCTTCAGGGGCACGTACTTGCCCGGCGAGCCGGTGAACACCTCGGCGACGAAGAAGGGCTGGGACAGGAAACGCTGGATCTTGCGCGCCCGGGCAACGATGAGCTTGTCGTCTTCCGACAGCTCGTCCATGCCAAGAATGGCGATGATGTCCTTGAGTTCCTTGTAACGCTGCAGGGTGCCTTGCACTGCCCGCGCCACGTCGTAGTGCTCCTGGCCCACCACGAGGGGATCGAGCTGGCGGCTGGTGGAGTCCAGGGGATCCACGGCCGGATAGATGCCCAGCTCGGCGATCTGGCGCGACAGCACCACCGTGGCATCCAGGTGGGCGAAGGTGGTGGCCGGCGAGGGATCGGTGAGGTCGTCGGCAGGCACGTAGACCGCCTGGATGGAAGTGATGGAGCCGGTCTTGGTGGAGGTGATACGCTCCTGGAGCATGCCCATCTCTTCCGCCAGGGTAGGCTGGTAACCCACCGCCGAGGGCATGCGGCCCAGCAGGGCGGAGACCTCGGTGCCCGCCAGGGTGTAACGGTAGATGTTGTCGATGAAGAGCAGCACGTCGCGGCCTTCGTCGCGGAAACGCTCGGCGATGGTGAGGCCGGTGAGTCCCACGCGCAGGCGGTTGCCCGGCGGCTCGTTCATCTGGCCGTAGACCAGGGCCACCTTGTCCAGGACGTTGGAATCCTTCATCTCATGATAGAAGTCGTTCCCCTCGCGGGTGCGCTCGCCCACCCCGGCGAAGACCGAATAACCACTGTGCTCGATGGCGATGTTGCGGATGAGTTCCATCATGTTCACGGTCTTGCCCACGCCGGCGCCGCCGAACAGGCCCACCTTGCCGCCCTTGGCAAAGGGACAGAGGAGGTCGATCACCTTGATGCCGGTCTCCAGCAGCTCGGTGCTGCCGGCCTGCTCCTCGTAGCTGGGCGCCTTGCGGTGAATGGACCAGCGCTCCTTCTCGCCGATAGGGCCCTGCTCGTCGATGGGCCGCCCCAGCACGTCCATGATACGGCCCAGGGTCTCGGTGCCCACCGGCACGGAAATGGGCGCGCCGGTGTTGGTCACGGACCTGCCGCGCTGGAGACCATCGGATGAGCCCATGGCAATGGTGCGCACCACGCCGTCACCCAGCTGCTGCTGCACTTCCAGGGTCAGATCCACCTCGTCCACCACCAGGGCATCATAGACCTTGGGCATGGACTCGCGGGGAAACTCCACGTCCACCACCGCGCCGATAATCTGCACAATTTTTCCTGCACTCATCGCCTCAAATCCTCTTTAGAAAGCTTTGTCGAAAATCAAAAATGCTTACACCGCCGCCGCGCCGCTGACGATCTCGGAGATCTCCTGGGTGATGGCCGCCTGGCGCGCCTTGTTGTAGATCAGCTGCAGCTCCTCGATGAGGGTGCCGGCATTGTCGGAGGCGGCCTTCATGGCCACCATGCGCGCCGCCTGCTCGCAGGCGAGGTTCTCCACCACGCCCTGATAGACCAGGGACTCGATGTAGCGCATGAGCAGCGCATCGAGCACGTCCTTGGCCTCCGGTTCGTAGATGTAGTCCCAGTGATGCTTGAGTTCCTCCTCTTCGGTGGCCTTGATGGGCAGCAGCTGTTCCACCCGGGGACGCTGGGTCATGGTGTTGACGAATTCGTTGTAGGCCACCAGGAGACGGTCGATCCTGCCCTCTTCATAGGCATCCAGCATCACCTTTACGGTGCCGATGAGATCGGCGATCTGGGGGCGGTCTCCAAGATGCGCCGCCTGGGCGACGATATTGCCGCCGAGGCGCGAGAAGAAGGTGCCGGCCTTGTTGCCGATGGTACACAGGTCGATCTCCACGCGCTTGTCGTGCCATTCCTTCATGGTGGCCACCACGGCCTTGAAGAGATTGGTGTTGAGTCCGCCGCACAGGCCGCGGTCGCTGGAGATGACGATGATGCCCAGCCGTTTCACTTCACGCTCCTGCATGTAGCCGTGGCGGTACTCGGGATGGGCGTTGGCGAGATGGCCCACGACATTGCGCATCTTGTCGGCATAGGGCCGCGAGGCACGCATGCGGTCCTGCGCCTTGCGCATCTTGCTCGCCGCGACCATCTCCATGGCGCGGGTGATCTTCTGGGTGTTCTTGATGCTGTTGATCTTGCCCCGGATTTCCTTGCCGACCGCCATCTCGCTGCTCCCTCCGCTGGCTTACCAGACGCTGCTGGCCTTGAACGACTCGATGGCGGAACGCAGGGCCTGCTCGATCTCGTCGTTGTAATCGCCGGTGCTGTTGATCTTCTCCATCAGATCCGCATGCTCGGCACGCATGTGGCTGTGCAGCGCGGCCTCGAAGTCACCGATCTTGTTGAGTTCCACGTCGTCGAGAAAACCCTCGTTGGCGGCAAACAGGGAGACTGCCTGTTCGGCAATGCTCAGCGGCGTGTACTGTTTCTGCTTCATGAGCTCGGTGACACGCTGGCCGCGTTCCAGTTGCTTGCGCGTCGCCTCGTCGAGATCGGAGGCAAACTGGGCGAAGGCCGCCAGTTCACGATACTGGGCCAGGTCCAGGCGCACGCCGCCGCCCAGCTTCTTGATGATCTTGGTCTGGGCGGCCCCGCCCACGCGGGAGACCGACAGGCCGGCATTGATGGCGGGCCGGATGCCGGCATTGAACAGATCGGTCTCCAGGAAGATCTGGCCGTCGGTGATGGAGATCACGTTGGTGGGCACGAAGGCGGAGACGTCGCCGGCCTGGGTCTCGATGATGGGCAATGCCGTCAGGGAACCGGTCTTGCCCTTGACCTCGCCGTTGGTGATCTTCTCCACGTACTCGGCGTTGATGCGCGCGGCACGCTCCAGCAGGCGCGAGTGGAGATAGAACACGTCGCCGGGATAGGCCTCGCGACCCGGGGGACGACGCAGCAGGAGGGAGACCTGCCGGTAGGCCCAGGCCTGCTTGGTGAGGTCGTCGTAGACGATGAGGGCATCCTCGCCGCGGTCGCGGAAATACTCGCCCATGGCACAACCGGCATAGGGCGCGATGAACTGCATGGAAGCCGGATCGGCGGCGCTGGCGGCGACCACGATGGTGTGCTCCATGGCTCCGTGCTCTTCCAGCTTGCGCACCACGGCGGCGATGGAGGACGCCTTCTGCCCCACCGCTACGTAGATGCACTTCACGCCCGTGCCTTTCTGGTTGATGATGGTGTCCACCGCCACCGCGGTCTTGCCGGTCTGGCGGTCGCCGATGATCAGCTCGCGCTGCCCGCGGCCGATGGGCACCATGGCATCGATGGCCTTGAGGCCGGTCTGCAAGGGCTGGCTCACGGACTGGCGCGCGATCACGCCGGGCGCCACTTTCTCGATGGCGGAGGTGCCGCTGGCCTCGATGGGCCCCTTGCCATCGATGGGATTGCCCAGGGAATCCACCACCCGGCCCATGAGTGCCTCGCCCACCGGCACCTCCAGGATCTTGCCGGTACACTTGACGGTGTCGCCCTCGGAGATGTGCTCGTAGGTGCCCAGCACCACCGCGCCCACCGAATCGCGCTCCAGGTTGAGCGCCATGCCGAAGGTGTTGCCGGGGAACTCGATCATCTCGCCCTGCATGACGTCGGCCAGCCCATGGATGCGCACGATACCGTCGGTCACGCTGACCACGGTGCCCTCGGTGCGGGCCTCGGTGACCGCCTCGAACCCTTCGATACGCTGTTTGATCAGCTCACTGATTTCTGCCGCATTCAACTGCATTTGCCTTTCCCCTCAAATCAATAATCTTATTGGGACAGCGCCTGTGCCAGCCTGTCCAGGTGTCCTCTGACCGACCCGTCGATCACCATGTCGCCGGCGCGGATGACGGCTCCCCCGATGAGCGCCTCATCGGTACGGCTGGCCAGCTCCACCTTGCGCCCCAGCCGTGCCTCCAGCGCCGCGGCGATGGCAGCCTGCTGGGCCTCGTCCACGGGAAACGCCGCGATCACTTCCGCCTGCACCACTTTCTCCGCCTCGGCGCGGTAGGTCTCGTAGAGCGCCGCAATCTCCGGCAGGACATCCAGGCGCCGGTTCTCGATGAGCAGGTCGATGAAGGAAGCCACCGCCTTGTCCATGGGCCTGCCGGCCACGGCAGCGCCCACTTCCAGAAAAAGCGTGCGCAACTGATCGCCGCCAACCCGGGGGTTGTGAATGAGTTCGCGCATCCGGGCATCGCCGGCAATGGCGGCCAGGACCCCCAGGATGCCGGACCACCCTGCGAGGTCCTGCGCCTCCTGCGCCAGGCTGAAGACGGCCTGGGCATAGGGACGGGCGATGGTGCGTTTCTCTGCCATGTCTGGGCCTTTGCGTTGTCTCTGTTACCTGAAATCTGCTGCCTGAGGCCGCTACCTGATTTGGGCAACCAGGTCCTGGAGCAGATCGGCGTGAGCCTTTTCGTCGATTTCCCGCTTCAGGATGCGTTCGGCGCCGGCGACGGCGATGGCCGCCACCTGGGCGCGCAGCTGCTCCTTGGCGCGATTGACTTCCTGATCGATCTCGGCACGGGCAGCGGCGATGAGTCGCTCGCCCTCGCTGCGCGCATCCGCCTTGGCTTCCTCGATGATCTCGGTGGCACGCTTTTCCGACTGGGCGATGATCTCCGCCGCCTGGGTCTTGGCCTCGCGCAGCATTTCCCTGGCCCGCTTCTCGGAAAGCTCCAGCTCGTGCTTGCCCTTCTCGGCCGCCGCCAGCCCGTCCGCGATGCGCTTCTGCCGCTCGGCCAGGAGATTGTTCAGGGGACCCCAGAGCACCTTGTTGACGAACCAGATCAGCAGGACGAAGGCCGCCATCTGGCCGATCAGGGTCACGGTAATGTTCATCTGCCTCTCCCTCTATTCTTTAAGGCATTGCCTCTCCCGGCCGCGTCAGAGCGCTCCCAGGGCACTGCTCAGCGCGCCGACGAAGGGGTTGGCGAACAGGAACCACATGGCAAAGGCCAGAATGATGAAAGGAAAAGACTCCATCAGGCCGGCAAAGATGAACATGTTGGTCATCAGGGCCGGACGCATCTCGGGCTGGCGGGCGATCCCTTCCAGGGTCTTGGCGCAGATCAGGCCCCAGCCGATGGCAGAACCCAGGCCGGCGGCGGCCAGAATCACCCCCACGCCCACTGCGGTGTAGGCATAAATTTGCGCGATCATTTCCGGTGTCATTGCTTGCGTCTCCTCTTTAACTGAAACGTTGGTAATCAGAATCGAATGGCCTGCAGTCCTGCCCTCTCCCCGCCCCTCACCTTAATGACTGATTCTAGTGCTCGCTGACATGGGCCATGCCCAGGTAGACGATGGTCAGAACCATGAAGATGAAGGCCTGCAGGGTGATGATCAGCAGGTGAAAGATCAGCCAGCCCAGATCCAATACGACTTGCAGCGGCAGCCAGAACAGCGCCGCCGCACCCACCGCCAGGGTCCCGCCGATGAGGGCGATGAGCAGAAATACCAGCTCTCCCGCAAACAGGTTGCCGAACAGTCGCAGCCCCAGGCTCAAGGGCTTGGCCAGCTCCTCGATGAGGGTCATGACGATGTTGACGGGCACAAGGTATTTGCCGAAGGGATGGAACAGGAACATCTTGAGATAACCCAGCGCCCCCTTGACCTTGATGTTGTAATAAACGATGAGAATGAAGACTGTCAGGGAGAGGGCGAAGGTGGTACTCAGATCCGTCGTGGGAACCACCTTGAGATACTGGATACCGAAGAAACCGGCGATGACGGGCAGCAGGTCCACGGGAATGAGATCCATGAAATTCATCAGCCAGACCCAGACGAAGATGGTCAGGGCCATGGGCGCGATGAGGGGATTGTGCCCGGGAAAGGAATCCTTCACCTGGCCGGAGACGAATTCGACGAGGGATTCCACGAAATTCTGAAAACCACCGGGCACACCGGCCGTGAGCCGCAGGCTCAGGCGCCAGGAGACGACGACGATGAGGGCACCGAGGGCGATGCTGAAAAAGAGGGTATCCAGGTGCCAGGCCCAGAAGCTGGCCGCCTTGTGTGTCACCGGATCGCAGTCACCCGCACAGAGGTTGGTAAGGTGGTGCTGGATGTATTCGACGGTCCCCCCGCCGGACTGTTCTTTCGCGCTCAAGCCAATTCTCTCCCGCTCTCAGCTCTGTTCTTGCTTCATTCTCTTTGCACTGAAAATGAACACCAGCTGCACGGCGATGAAACCCATCACCATGGGCAGCGGCGCCAGCATCAAAACGGCCAGACCAATCCCGAAGCATGCGAGCACCAGCGCGAAACGCACCGCGGCGCCCACATAGAGTATCGCCTCGCCCTTCTTCTTTTCGCCCTGCTGCGCCACCGCGCCGGCCTTGCCCACACCGCGGCTGAGCAGCAAGGCGGACAGCACGCTGATCAGGCCGCCATAAGCGGCCGACAGGGCCTCCCACGGGCCTTTGCCTACTAAAAAACCCGCAGCAACGAGGCCACTGACCAGCAGTTGCAGGCCAATGACCCGGCGGGTTTCAAGGACCAGCTCTTGAGCAGGGGAACCCACGGTCAATGCCTGCTCAACAGCCTGTGCACTTTAAGAATGCCCCCCACGAAGCCGAGGCCGCCGAATAATAGCATAAACGCCGGACGGCTATCCAGCCACAGATCCACGCCATAGCCGAGGAGAAACCCCGCGGCGATCATGGAAGTGAGCATGGAGCCCGCGCCGATCCACAGCAGACCGCTCGCGCCTGATTTGCCCTTCATCGCGCCCGGGCCTCGTTTTCCACCCCCTGCAAACAGGCGCGAGAGTATACCCGCCCCCGCCACTCTCTGCAATGGCAGTCTCAGATGAACAAGGGACATGCATTGGGATATATGCCGCTTGGTCCGGCCGCTATTTGATACGCGCCAGAATGCCTTCCAGTTCCTCCAGGCTCCCGTAGTGGATCACCAGGCGCCCCTTGCCGCTGGCCTGGTGCTGAAAACGGACCCGTGCCCCCAGGCGGCCGGACAGTTCCTCCTGGAGGCGACGGATATCGGGGTCCTCTGCGCGCGCGCGCTGCCGGCGCCCTTCCGCCCCCCTCTCCGGATCCTGTTGCAGGCGCCGCACCAGGCGCTCGGTCTCGCGCACCGAGAGCCCCCGGGCCACCACCTGTCGGGCGGCCTCGCTCTGGGGCACACCCTGCAGGCCCAGGAGGGCGCGGGCATGGCCCATTTCCAGATCGCCGCGTTCCACCAGGGCCTTCACATCCTCGTTGAGATCGAACAGGCGCAGGAGATTGGTGACCGCGGCGCGGGAGCGGCCCACGGCCTCGGCAACCATCTGATGGGTGAGATCAAACTCGTTGATGAGACGCTGCAGGGCCAGCGCTTCTTCCATGGGATTGAGATCCTCGCGCTGAATGTTCTCGATGAGCGCCATGGCCATGGCCGCCTGGTCGGGTACCTTGCGGATCACCGCCGGCACTTCGTGCAGCCCCGCCAGTTGCGCGGCCCGCCAGCGCCGTTCCCCGGCGATGATCTCATATTGGTCCTGCCCCACGGGACGGACCACGATGGGCTGCACCACCCCCTGGGCGCGGATGGAATCCGCCAGCTCCTCCAGGCTTTCGGCATGCATGTTGGTCCGGGGCTGGTACTTGCCGCGCCGGATCATTTCCACCGGCAGCTGGCGCAGCTCACCCTCCGCCGGGACGGGGTGGTCGCCCCCCGCCGAGGCCGCACTGCCCAGAAGCGCATCCAGGCCACGTCCCAGGCCCCGTTTTTTTGCTGACATTTCTGCTGTTTACTCTGGTATAAGGGAAAATTCAACCGCAATCCGCCTCCGCGGCCTCCTGGCGGCGTGCCTCGCGCCGCAGCATTTCGCCGGCCAGCGCCAGGTAGGCGCGGGCACCCTGCGAGCTGCGGTCATAGCGCATCGCCGGCAGGCCGTGACTGGGCGCCTCGGCCAGGCGCACGTTGCGGGGCACGATGGTGTTGTAGACCCGGTCGCCGAAATGCTCCACCAGCTGGGCGGAAACCTCGTTGGCCAGCCTGTTGCGGGAATCGAACATGGTGCGCAACAGACCTTCGATGCGAAGCTGGAAATTGAGCGTGTTGCGGATGGTCTCGATGGTATCCAGCAGGGCGGTCAGCCCCTCCAGGGCGTAGTATTCGCACTGCATGGGAATGATCACGCCCTGCGCCGCCACCAGCGCATTGACCGTCAGCATGTTGAGGGACGGCGGACAGTCGATGATGATGTAGTCGTACTGTGCCTGGACCGGTTCCAGTGCCCGGCGCAGGCGTTGCTCGCTCTGTGGCTGGGCCATGAGCTCCACTTCCGCCGCCGTCAGATCGGCATTGGCGGGCAGCAGCCGGTAGCCGGCCGCTTCTGCCTGCGCCGTCGCCTCCGCCACGCCGCACTCTCCCAGCAGCACCTCGCAGACGGAAAGGGACAGGGCATTCTTGTCGATGCCGCTGCCCATGGTGGCGTTGCCCTGGGGATCCAGATCGATGAGCAGCACCCGGCGCCGGGTGGCGGCAAGGGACGCCGAGAGATTGACGCTCGTGGTGGTCTTCCCCACGCCGCCCTTCTGATTGGCCACTGCGATGATCCTGCCCATGCCGTTTCAACCCTCTTCCTGCCGCGCCTGTCCGCCGCCCGTTCCCAAAGCCTCCTCCGAAGCCCTTGACTATGGTGAGGCCCGGGATGAGGCCCGGTCCCCGCCCGGAACCGCAGGCTCGATCTCCACCAGGCAACGCGCCCCTTCCAGCCCCGGTACCCGCAGGGGATGAATGGCCACGACCCGATGGCCGCCCCCCACCGTTTCGCGCGGCGCCAGAGGCCCCTTCATTGCCAGCAGGCGCCCCCCCTGCCGGCACAGCGGCGCTGCGGCCGTAACGAAGGCATCCAGGGCGGCGAAGGCCCGGGAAATTACAGTATCAAATAATTGCGCCGGATGGTAATCCTCCACCCGGCACCGCACAACCCGGGCATTGGTCAGGCCCAGCTCCGCCAGGGCCTGGGTGAGAAAGCGGGTTTTCTTGGCATTGCTGTCCAGCAGTACCACCTCCAGATCCGGCATGGAGTCCGACAGGGCGATGGCGAGGGGTATGCCGGGCAGGCCGGCCCCGCTGCCCACGTCGAGGAGGCGGGGACCACGCACATAAGGCAGCACGGCCAGGCTGTCCAGGAGGTGGCGGATCACGCACTCCACGGGATCGCGCACGGCGGTGAGATTATAGACGCGGTTCCAGCGCCCCAACAAATCCAGATAGGCCATGAGCCGCGCCTGGGCGGCCTCGCAAACGGCCAGGCCCTGGCGTGCCAGGCCGCGGCGCAGGACCTCGGCGGGAGCAACATCATCGGTCGCGGCACTCATGGCGCTACTTTACTACAGTCGTTCAGGTTTCGGGCAGGCAGGTGAGATGAGATGAGTGAGTTACTGCGGGTCTCGTAGTTGAATGGACATGGTCTGGGCTGTTGGTGCGGCGGTTCGGCAACCTGGATGAGGCTCTGCAAGAGCGCAATCCAGGAAACCGGACGGCAAAACCCACGCCCCTGGATTACGTTCCACTCCATCCAGGCGACACATTTTGATATGGACAATTATGAGACCATCAATATCAGGAAAGGCAGCCCGATGAAGGTCCGCAGGACCGGCATCCGTAAAACGGCTGTCATTTCGACCCCCCTGTCATTTCGACCGAAGGGAGAAATCCTGCCCCACTGTCCCAGAATTTCTCGCTGCGCTCGGAATGACAGGGGTAATGTCATTCCCAATACGCCTCCTTGCCCGTGCCGCCACACTTCCCTGTCATTTCCCGCTGCGCTTGGAATGACAAGAAGTTGTCATTTCGACCGAAGGGAGAAATCCTGCCCCACTGTCCCAGGATTTCTCGCTGCGCTCGGAATGACAGGGGTAATGTCATTCCCAATACGCCTCCTTGCCCGTG
>JALSIC010000065.1 GCA_026981935.1 Gammaproteobacteria bacterium | reverse complement strand
GGACGCACGAGGACTTCGGACAACACCACAGAACCCCTGGCTTTCCCCCGTCCATGGGGGACGTTATACCGTAACCCAGGAGAAGAATTTGCTCGAGTCAGAACCTCAGCCTCTCAGAGGGTTGGGAGGTTAGATGACGTGGTCCTGACAACCCTCCATCATGACATATATTGTTGCCGGGTTAATAAATGAGATAGCCACTTCAGAAAGTCACCCGGCCGCTTCCCCCTCAGGGCGCTACGGGATTCTGGCCTTCGATATCCTGTCGCGGTCTGTACGCCTCCCTGTCACCAGAAAAGGTGAACCCTACAGACAGACCCCGCAACTTCGGGAGTGCAAGAGCAGGGTTTATTTTGCGCTTACAAAAGATCTGCGCCCCCAGACAACCGAGGCAAGCAGCTCTGATTATAACGCTTGACGTTATATAACGCATTGCGTTATAAATGTGGCCATGATCACGGGCTTCAGGGACCGGGAGGCCGAGAAGATATGGGAAGGCAAAGTCTCTCGCCGGCTCCCACAGGACATTCAGGCCATCGCCCGGCGAAAACTGCGCATGTTGAACAGTGCCCGCACGCTGGACGATCTCCGAATTCCACCAGCCAACCGGCTGGAGGCGCTGAAAGGCAAACGCAAAGGTCAGCACAGCATTCGGATAAACGATCAGTGGCGCATCTGTTTCGTCTGGTCCGCACCCAACGCGCACGATGTGGAGATCATGGATTATCACTAGGACAGGCTTAGGAAGATGAAGACGCTACCCAACATCCATCCCGGCGAGGTGCTGCTGGAAGAGTTCCTCAAGCCCCTTGGCATCAGTCAGAACAGACTGGCCCGCGCCATGGGCGTGCCACCCCGGCGCATCAACGAAATCGTGCACGGCAAGCGGGCGATCACCGCCGATACCGCCCTGCGCCTCGCCCGGGCATTGGGTGTGTCAGAACAGTTCTGGATGGGGCTGCAGGCCGACTATGACCTGGAAGAGGCCCGCAAGGCGGCACGGAATGACCTGAACAAGGTCGAAAATATCGCCGCTTGAAGATGGTGGCCAGGGACAGAATCGAACTGCCGACACGGGGATTTTCAGTCCCCTGCTCTACCGACTGAGCTACCTGGCCGGGGAATCGGTCCTCAAGGAAGGGGGGGCAGGGATTCAGCGCGCTCCTTCCCGGCTGTGGTCCGAAGGCGTATTAAAGCGGGCGGCGGGTGGTTAGTCAAGGCAGCCGTGTTATCTTTGCTGGCGTGGAGATTTTGACTGAAAATGTGTTGCCATGAGCCACCGATTCTTGTGCCTGTGGTTGCTGTTGATCCTGACGGCTGGCGGTTGTGGCCGGGAGGGGCCGGGAGAGGCCGTTGCCACGGCAGTGGAGAGGGCTTCAGCCGAAGGCATGGTATTGATTCCGGCCGGTCCCTTCGTCATGGGCAGCGACAAGCGTGACACGGAGGGCCTGCAGGCCCGCTACGGTTTCGAGAAGACGCTCTATGTCAATGAGCATCCGCCCCATCGTGTTGATCTGCCGTCTTTTTTCATAGACCGTCATGAGGTGACCAATGCCGCCTTCAAGGCCTTTGTGCGTCAGGCAGGTTATCCCGAGCCGCCGGTGTGGATCCAGAACGGGTACAACGTCTACGACGAGAAGCTGCGCGCAGCCCATGTGAGCAACCTGCGCTGGATCGCGAGCGACTATTTCCAGCTCGATCTCGACACCCGCACCATGGAAAAGGAGGCCTTGCTGGAAGCCCTGTTCGAGGTGCAGCGTTATCGCGATACCCTGCCCGTGACGGGCGTCACCTGGTTCGATGCACAGAACTTCTGCCGCTGGCAGGGCAAGCGCCTGCCCACCGAGGCGGAGTGGGAGAAGGCCGCCCGGGGCGAGGACGGCCGGGAGTTTCCCTGGGGAGACGAATGGCGGCCCGAATGGACCAACACCGGCGCGGCCTCAGAAGGCCCCGAGGCCGTCATGCCCGTGGGATCCTTTCCCCGCGACCGCTCACCCTATGGCGTGATGGACATGGGGGGCAACGTCTCCGAGTGGGTGGCAGATCACTATGCGCCCTATCCAGGTTCAACCTTGGTGCTCGATCCCGCGGAGCGGGAGCACCGCGTGGTTCGCGGCGGGGGCGCCGGCGTGGGGCATTATTCCCTCAGCCTGTTTTTTCGCAGCGCGCGCCGCGCCCATGCCGATCCGGCCATGCGCAGCACCGACGTGGGTTTCCGCTGCGCCATGGATGCAGGCTGAGGATTCCCGGCTGAAGATTCAGGGCGTGCCCGGCTTGTCGCCCTTTTCGTCCGGAGGGACATAGCCCTCGGGCATGGCCGATCCTTCCCCGAAGAAGAAGTTTTCCATCTCCTGCTCCAGGAACTTGCGTGCCCGTGGCTCGATGGGAGAGAGGCGATGCTCGTTGATGAGTATGGTCTGGTGGCGCAGCCACATCTGCCACGCCTCCTTGGAGACGTTTTCGAAAATGCGCTTGCCCAGTTCGCCGGGGTAAGTCACGTAATCCAGGCCTTCGGCCTCTTTGCCCAGCTTGACGCAATGAACCATGCGCGGCATAGGGATCTCCTTCAGAATCGCTCGTGGATGGTGAACAGGGATTGCAGCAGGCGCCGGATGGGTGCCGCGAGTGCCTGTCGTTGGATTTGCCGGGCATTGTACCAGACACGGCGTTCCGCCTCCATGACACTGCTGACGCAGCGCAGGACACGGGCCTGCAGGGGACGGATGTCAAGGTGGAAGTGGGTGAAGGTGTGACGCATGGGGGGGCGCATGCCCTGGATCTCCACCTCGCAGCCCAGTATCTCCCGGCACCAGGCCGCGATATCGCCTTCGTCCCCGGAGGCGGTTCCGGGGGCGGCATATTCGGGCAGGCTCCACAAGCCGCCCCAGATGCCACTGGGGGGGCGTCTTTCCAGGAGGATTTCGTGGCGATCGTTTTGCAGGATGAGGACGGTGGTATGCCGCAGCGGCAGTGTTCGGCGTGGACGGGGATGGGGATAGCGGTGGACGGCATCCGTGGCGCGCGCCCGGCAGCGGGCGGCCACGGGGCAGGCGTCACAGACGGGGCGGCTGCGTGTGCAGACCATCGCCCCCAGGTCCATGATGGCCTGCGTGTAGGCGGCGATGCCCCGCGCAGGCGTATGTCTTTCCGCCAGTGCCCACAGGCGGCGGTTCACCTCGGCCTGCCCCGGCCAGCCGGGCACGGCATGATAGCGGGCCAGAACCCGCTTGACATTGCCGTCGAGGATGGCGGCGCGCCTGCCCGCCGCCAGCGCGAGTATGGCCGCCGCGGTGGAGCGCCCGATGCCGGGCAGGGCTTCCAGTGCCTGCTGCTCCAGGGGCAGGCAGCCACCATGGCGGTCGCGGATGAGCAACGCCGCCTTGTGGAGGTTGCGGGCCCGGGCATAATACCCCAGTCCCGCCCAATGTCGCAGCACCTCGTCCAGGGGCGCGGCGGCCAGTGCATCGGGGCCGGGAAAACGGGCGATGAAGCGTTCGTAATAGGGAATGACCGTGTTCACCTGGGTCTGCTGCAGCATGATTTCCGAGACCCAGACGTGGTAGGGCGAGGGATGCTGCTGCCAGGGCAGGTCCTTGCGGCCATGGTGTTCGTACCAGTGGAGCAGGCGCGCGCTGAACCAGGCGGTTTCCTCGGCCGTGGGCAGGTTCGCGGCTGCGCTGTGAGCTTCCATCGTCGGGTCCCGGTTGTCAGAACAGCTTCTCCAGGGCATCCTTGAGCTGGCGTTGGACTTTTTCTTCCAGTTTGTCTTCCCTTTTGCGCAGTTCCTTCTCCAGCTTTTTCTTGAGTTTCTGCTCTGCCTTGCGGCGCAGCTTCTTCTCGATGAAGGCCTTGTCCAGGCGGAAGCGGGGCCGGGCCAGATCACCCTCGACGAGCACGGGAACATCCAGGCCGTCGCCCTGGTCCTTGCCGCCCTGGCCGGCAGCACTTTCCACGAGACGGACCAGGAGCCGGTAATCGATGCGTTGGCGCAGAAGATCCGCGTTGCCCCGGCCGCGGACGCGCAGGAAGGGGGCATCGAGACGCAGGTCGTTGTTACGCGCCGTGCCCGAGGAGAAGTGCACGGTCGCGGCCAGTGCCGTGAAGTCCGTTGCCTGCGCATCGACCGCCGTGGCAAGGGGTTTTCCCTTGAGCAGGGCATGGGCCTGCCGGGCGAGTCGCGCCAGGTTGACGCCCTCGATCTCGCCGTCGCGCAGTATCAGGGAGACTTCACCATCGAGACTGCGCAGCAGTTCGGTCGTGGTCTGCCCGCGGCCCTGCAGGCGGACTGCAGCCTGCGCGCGACCGCGTACGACGGCCCGGTCCATGAAGTCCTCGAGCAGGGGGGCAAGCTGTACTTCCGTGAGACGTTCATCAAGGGTGAAGGCGGGTACATCGCCCCGCACATCCAGGGTGGCCTTGCCCTCGTAGCGTCCCCCGTAAAGGGAGGCGGAGAATGGGCTGAGCCGCAGGAGGCCGTCCTGCGCCGCGATCCGGGCACGGAGGTCTTCGATGCGCACGCCGCGCGCCTTGAGTCGCGCGATTTCCAGCTCACCTTGCAGGTCCAGGGTGCGCAGTTCCTCCATGGGCAGCTCCAGGAGACCGGCGGCGGCCGCCGAGGCGGGCGGCGCGACCGTCTCCTGCTTGCCCGCGTCAGTGGTGGCGGTCTCCGGCGGGAGATAGCGGTCCAGGTCGAGGCGGTCCAGGCGGGCCGTGAAACGCACTGCGGGCCTGGTGAAGCCGCTCAGCCGAAGTTCGCCTTCCAGGCGACTCGTCTCGTCCAGGCGCGCGGTGAGATCGGAAACCCGCAGCGTTTCATCGTCGGGGGAGAGCATCAGATCGCCTGCCAGCTGGAGCCGCAGGCGCTTCCGGGGCAGGTCGGCGCCTTCCACTTGCAGGTCGATTTCCAGGTCTTCGGCCTGCAGGGTGGCCAGATCGAGGGGTACGATGAGGCGTGCAGAGAGGTCGAGCTGCCCGGAAAGCGCGGGCTGCCTGCCTGCGAGCCGGCCCCGGACGGAGAGGGCGACGGGCCGGTTCGGCGCAATGGGGCCGCTCGTCAGGGCCAGTTGCTCGATGGCAAGATCCTGGCCGCTGCGCTGGTCCGACCAGCGCAGCCGTGCGTCTTCCACGGCAATCCCGCCGATGGCCAGCGCGGCCAGGCCCATGTCCTCTCCGCTTGCCTGTTCGCGTCCCTGGCCATCGCCGGAAGTCCCAGGCGAGGTGGGGACGGCCGCGGGCCCGCGCTGCGCCACGGTCCAGTTGGTGCGGCCCCGGGCGTCGGTTTCCAGGCTGATGGCCAGGCGCCGCAAAGTGATCTGCCCGATTTCGAGCCTTCCCGTCAACAGGGGCAGAAGGCGCGCACCGAGGGTGGCCTGCCCCACCTCGATCAGGGGGCCGGGACCAAAACCGGGAGGATTGGCGATACTGGCCTCGTTGAGTTCGATGCCCAGAACGGGAAAGACCGACAGGCGCAAGGGGCCCTGGATACGCAGTTCCCGCCCTGTCTGATTGCTGACCCAGTCCTGGATTTCGTCCCGGTAGTCGTCGGGGTCGACCAGCCAGAGGACTGCGGCCAGGGCCAGAACCAGTGCCAGGACGAGTAAGGCTATGAAGTAGAAAGCGAATTTGACGGGCCGCGAGAGTGGCATGCTGCTATGATATAGATCAATCCATGACGATTGCCAGTGCCGCCCTGGTTTTCGACCCTTCATCCCGCCTCCGGCATCCACTTCCGGGGAGGGGGAAGGACGTTTGCGGCAGGTAGCCGGGGCTGTGTATCCTTAAGGACAGGAGAACCTTTCTGCTTGTTTCGTCGTATTCGAAGGAGTTCAGAGTACTTTACATGACCGAGAGACAGTCCAGAACCATCAAGCTATCCAACGCCGATGGCGACACAACAACAGGCACCTTGAATTTTACTGTCTACAGCAAGCAGCAGCGCATGGCCCGTGGACTTACGGCGCTGGGCATCTGCTGGGGGCTGGCGGCGGTGACCCTGTTCATACCCATTGCCCATTTCGTGCTGGTGCCGGGTTTCCTCATTGCCGGGCCGGTGGCCGGTTTCATGCGCTACCGGCTTGCAGAAACGCTGGAAGAGGTCACGGGGGAGTGCCCCACCTGCCATGAACAGGTCACCATTCCGGTGGAGGCGAACGACCGTTTTCCCAAGTGGACCTACTGTTCCGCGCGCAATGATCCCGTCCAGTTGTCGGAGGCCTGAGCGTGCGGGCGTTTTTCGCAATTTTTCTGCTGCTGGTGATGCTGGTCTCGGGGACGGCCACCATCGCCTTGCTGCTCTATCTGTTCGGTGTGATAGGCTGATCGGACATCAGCGTGCACGCTGGAAAATGTCCAGGCAACTTCGATTTCGGAGGGCTCCATGAGCGACTATTGTGTAGTGGTGTGTAACGGGACCCGCGCGCGTTTTTTTACCCTGGAACCGGCGGCCATTCCTGCCGTCGAATCCGGCCCCAACCTGCGGGAGCGCAGCGACCTGGTCAATCCCGAAGTGGACGCACCGGGGAAGGAGACATGGACCGACCTGAAGAGCGGTCGTCATACTGCGCCGGGTGCCGGGCCCGCCCATGGTTATGACGACCATCGTGATGACCACGAAGATGAATTCATGCGTCGTTTCGCCGAGGATGTGGCGCGCCAGGCTGCCTCCCTGGTGCAGACCCACAGGGCCAGGCAGCTGATTCTGGTGGCTTCCAATCGCATGCTGGGGTTTCTGCGCAATGCACTGCAGCTTCCGCCCCAGCCGCCGGTGACAGTGAAGGAGCTGGCCAAGGATCTGAGCAAATTCAGCCCCCTGGACATTCACAGCCATTTGAGCGAGGCGGGCCTGCTGCCGGCGAGAAAAAAGGCCGCTGTGTGACGGCGGGTCAGGAGGGTTCGGGATCTGGAGCGGGTGATGGGAATCGAACCCACGTTCTCAGCTTGGGAAGCTGATGTTCTACCATTGAACTACACCCGCGGAATGAATTTCCTGATCGAGACGGCTATCTAGTTTACAGAACCTCGGCAGGTGCTGTCACCACGGACACTTGCCGGCAACAGCGCAGGCGCAGCCATGACTCACGATGCATCTCTTCATTCCGACGAACGCTTTGCCAGGGGAATCAGGCACCACGAGGCGGGTGAACTCGCCGCGGCCGCCGCGCTGTATGCCGAACTGCTGACGCAGTATCCACACGAGATTTCCCTGTTGCAGCGCAACATCGATGTGCTGATGCAGCTGGGGCGCAACGAGGCCGTCATTCCCAGCCTGGAGCGTCTCCTCGAATTGCAGCCCGCCAATGTCGAGGCTCATTATCTCCTGGGCATGGCATTGCTCAATACGGGCCGGCAGACGGCTGCCGAGGCCCGCATGCGCCGCGCGCTGGAATACAATCCGGATTTCTTCGCCGCCCACGCCGTGCTGTCCCATATCGCCCTGCCCGGGGAGCATTATTATCATGTCCTGGACCAAGCCCACGAGCTGCTCCGCCCTGCCACCTATGTAGAGATCGGGGTGGAGACCGGCGCTTCCATGAAGCTGGCCCGGCCGCCGACGCGCTGCGTGGGCATCGACCCCGAGCCCCGCATCCAATTCCAGTTCAACGCGACTGTCCGGATCTTCGCCATGACCAGCGACGACTTCTTCGCCACCCGCGACCTGCGCCAGGAGCTGGATGGCCGGCCCGTGGACATGGCCTTCATCGACGGTCTCCACCTCTTCGAGGCTGCCCTCAGGGATTTCATCAACATCGAGCGCCATGCAACAGGCGACACGGTGGTTTTCATGCACGACTGTGTGCCCCTGGACAGGCCCACTTCGTCCCGGCAACGCCAGACCACCTTCTGGAGCGGCGATACCTGGAAGATCATTCCCTGCCTCAAGCGTTACCGGCCCGATCTCGGGATCCTCACCCTTGCCGCGCCGCCCACGGGGCTGGCTGTGGTATGGGGGCTCGATCCCGGCTCCACGGTGCTGGGCGACAATATGCAGGCCATACTGGAAGAATTCGTGCCCCTGGATTACGGTTATCTCGGCGATGCCAAGTTTGAGATGCTCAATGTCACCTTCGATCCCTGGCCCCAGGTGCTGGCCTCGATACGGGGGGGCGCGGCACGAGGGGGATCGGCGGCGCCATCCGGGACGTCATGAAGATCTACGTCAACGGCGAAGAGCGCGAAGTGGCCGAGGGAATGACCGTCGCGGAGCTGCTGGCGCTCCTGGCCATGCAGGGGCGACGCCTGGCGGTGGAAGTCAACGAGGAGATCGTCCCGCGCAGCGAGCACGAACGTCGCCGGCTGAGCCCGGGCGACCGGGTGGAAGTGGTACAGGCCATCGGTGGTGGCATGTAGTGGTTTTTCCTGGTTTCGAGTTGGAATGAAAGCATGAATCAGACGACAGTGACGGACAACCCTCTGGTCATAGCGGGTCGCGAGTATCGCTCCCGGCTCCTGGTGGGCACCGGTAAATACCGGGATTTCGAGGAGACCCGGCGGGCTATCGAGGCCAGTGGTGCCGAGATCGTCACCGTGGCCATACGCCGCACCAATATCGGCCAGGATCCCGGTCAGCCCAGCCTGCTGGATGTCATACCGCCGGATCGCTATACCCTCCTGCCCAATACCGCCGGTTGCTACACGGCCCGGGATGCGATCCGTACCTGTCGTCTCGCCCGTGAACTGCTCGATGGACACGACCTGGTGAAGCTCGAGGTGCTGGGCGATGAAAAGACCCTGTTTCCGGACCTGGTACAGACCTACGAGGCCACGGAGGTGCTCGTCAAGGAAGGTTTCAAGGTCATGGTCTATACCAATGACGATCCCATTGCCGCCAAACGCCTGGAAGAAATGGGCTGCGTGGCGGTGATGCCGCTGGCGGCCCCCATCGGCTCGGGACTGGGCATCCGCAACCCCTACAACATCCTCACCATCGTGGAGAACGCCCGGGTACCCATCCTGGTGGATGCGGGCGTGGGGACGGCCTCTGATGCCGCGGTGGCCATGGAGCTGGGCTGCGACGGCGTGCTCATGAATACCGCCATCGCCGGCGCGCGCAACCCCGAACTCATGGCGTCCGCCATGAAGAAGGCCGTGGAGGCCGGTCGCGAGGCCTTTCTCGCCGGGCGCATCCCCCGCAAGCGCTTCGCCAGTGCCTCCTCGCCCCTGGATGGCACCTTCTTCTGAACCCGGGAGATTGAACAGGGAGGGCGCCGCCTTGCGCCAGGTGCGCAGTTTCGTGCGCCGCGAGGGACGCATGACGCCTGCCCAGCGCCGTGCCCTGGAAACCCTCTGGCCACGCTATGGCATTCCTTTCCAGGCGCGGCCGCTGGATCTCGATGCCGTGTTCGGGCGCCGCGCGCCACGCCTGATGGAAATCGGCTGCGGCATGGGCGAATCCCTCCTGGCCATGGCGGCGGATCATCCAGGCAATGACTACCTCGCCGTCGAGGTTTACCGGCCCGGCGTGGGAACACTCCTGCGGCGTCTCGCCGATGCAGGGCTTGAGAACGTGCGGATCCTCAATGAGGATGCCGTGGCAGTGCTTGCCCACATGATTGCCCCGGCGGCCCTGGATGGCGTTTATCTGTTTTTTCCCGATCCCTGGCCCAAGAAGCGACATCACAAGCGCCGCATCGTGCAGCCGGCGTTTCTGCGCCTGGTGCATTCACGCCTGCGCCCCGGCGGAAGTCTCCACATGGTGACCGACTGGGAGGACTACGCAGGACACATGCTGGCGGCGGTGGCGCAGGCCGGGGGCTGGCGCAATGTGGCGGGAGAAGGGTGTTTCTCGCCGCGCCCCGCCTGGCGTCCCCTGACCAAGTACGAGCAACGCGCCCGGCGCCTGGGGCATGCCGTCTTCGAGCTGGCCCTGGTGGCGGAGGAGCGGGAAGTGGCTGGATGACCGGGCGGATGTCTTGGGGCCTGCCCGGATGAGCAAGGCCCTGGCGAGCCTATTGGACCGAGGGGATCGTGACCGGAGAGAAATTTTCGATATACCACGAGTTCCGGTTTGTCAGATCATCAAGGACCGTGCTCAGACCGATATACCGCAGCGGATCGATGACGGGTGGTGCCTGGGGTTCATTATTGTTTCTGAAGTTCGATTTTAATCGGTAGACATAGCAGCCATTGGGCAGGTCCGCGCAGGTGGTGCGGCAGCTCGGTGCCACGGAAGATGGCGTAATGGGGGACAACGCGTAGCAATCCGAAGCCGAGTTGCTTATGGTGGGCTCCAGGAAATAAGGGTTAAAGGCATCGTTCTCATCTGCCCATCCATTGGTCGCCCATAGCCCGTCAAAATCGACCCATGAAGGATCGAATCGTCCGCCGGGATATCCTGCCGCCACGAAGGTTCCATCTGGTGAGAAGGTGCCGCTGTTGACGGTATTACGGTTCTGTGGGAAGTAGCCATCTGTATGGGCCACCATCAACTGGCCATATGATGACGATTGGGGATCGATGTCGAAATGCCTGACTTCATGGGAATACACCGTTCCACCCGACTGGAAGAAGTTGCGGGTGGTCAATAACTGGAGTCCATTGTCGTGGCGGGAGAAGCGTGCAGAAGTAATGATGCCGGCATGCGTCACCGAAGTGATGAGCCGGGCGAAATTGGCCGTATCCGCCGGGTTTCCACCGATGATTCTGGCTGTGCCATCGCCGGCGCCCGCGGCCACGCGTGAGCCATCGGGAGCATAGTCCAAGGAGTAGAGGGCGACGCCGGCATCATGGCTGCCGATGCTGGACGGAGGCGATACCGTTACGTCCCAGAAGCGGACGAAACCGTCCATGCCGGCGGAGGCCAGAATAGTGCCGTCGGGAGAGAAAGCAACGAAGTTGGCGCCGCCCGCATGGGCATTCGACAGGACGGAAAGCGGGGTGGTGCTGTCCTGGGGGTCCCAAAGGGTGATGTTGCCATCTTCTCCAGCAACTGCGATCAGGGTGAAGGTGTCATTGGCGACAGCCGCCTTGCTGTTCGAGGTGTGTGTAAAACGGCGCAGCTCGGTTCCGCTGGCGGCATCCCACAGGATGGCGTTGCCGTCCACGCCCGCGGAGAGCACCTTGGTATCCCCGTCCACGAAGAACGCCGTGTTGACCAGGGTCAGGCTGTTGTCTAGAGGGTCTGGCCCATGGCCTGCCATGGTATTGATCAATGCGCCGTACCGCGCCGCCCAGATGCGCACTGTCCCGTCTGAACCCGCCGACACGAGCCGGTTTCCGCTGCCTGAATAGGAAACCCACAGCACGGTGCCCTGATGACCGATGAAAGGCATGGTCGTGGTAGGCAGGTTGTCCCACAGTTCCAGCGCATTGTAGGCCGTGACAGCGCCAGTTGAGCCGAAGCCGGGGTTGACAGTGAAAACGACACTGTTGTCGTATCCCGGCAGGAATTCGGCACGCAGTCCCCGCGCATTGGCCGGATATTGGTAAAAGATGGCTGTAGGGGTGAGCAGCGGGCCATTCTGGGCGGTTTGGGATGACACCGTATAGATGCTCATCCTGTTGAGGTGCCCTGCGAATAAGAGACTGTTGTCGGGCGAATAGGCCAGTACGTTGGTGGGCAGGTCCGATTCCTGGTATTTGGGTGTGTTGGTCACGACCGAACTGTTGGGGGTCAGGTTGGGCATCCCCCAGCGATAAATGCCGCTGCCATCGCCATTGTTGGCCGTGAGGATCTCGGTGCCGTCCGGATTGAACAGGGCGTAGATGCCCTCTCCCAGATTGCCGGCCGTCGGATCCACGCCCGCATGGCGCAGAATCAGTTCCGCGTTGTTGGACAGGTTCCAGAGCCTGGCCGTCTGGTCCTCATATCCGGTCAGAATGGACTGGCCCGAGGGGTCCACTTCGATGCTGTGCATGCGGGCGCACTGGTAAGAGGAAGCACCAGGATCGATGTAACCTTCCGAGACGCCGATGTGTTCCTGGCGGACTTCCTGGACCAGGGTTCCGGACAACGTCCAGTGCCGGACCATTGCGCCGTTGCGTGTGGCCTGCACGGTTGCGATGGCATTGCTGCCGGGAAAGTAAGTTGCGCGCATGCTGGAATAATAGCCATTGAAGGCGCTGGGCGCGCAGGCCGCATCCGCAGGGTGGGTGATCTCTGCGATCACGCTGCAGTCGGATGCGCTGAGACGGCGGACTTGGTGGTCGCCACCGCTGGTCAATATTTCCGTTGCGCTGTCAGAAAACCTGACTGTATAAACCGCGGAACCACCATGGGGCTGGCAGCTCAGCAGCTCGGCCCCAAAGGTGGATGAATCTGCGCCGGTATCATAAAGGCGCAGCCAGCCGTCTTCACTGCCGACGACCAGCCGCGTGCCATCTGGGCTGAGATCGAAATCCATGGGTCTGATACCGCTGAAGACCGGGAGGTTCGCCTGGTTGTTGGTGGCGCTGTCCCATACCAGAATGGACCGCTGCGAGCCCAGGCCCCATGCTCGATAATTGGCCTCGGTATAGATAGTGCGAAGCAGTTTTTTGTATGCAGCCCACAAATGCGAATCCTGCAGGGACACGGGGGTCAGATTCGTGCTGCGGACCAGTGCGTTCACCGCATCATCGGCCAGCACCGCATTGAACAAGGCCCGGCCTCCTTCGGAGATGTCCTCGGCTACCGCATTGAAATGCAGTTTGGTTTCAATGTTGCCGACTTGCGGATGCCATGTCGGACCACGGGCGGGATTGACGCCCAGCCCGAGGTTGTAGACGATCGTGCCCTGTACGATCCATACGGCCGGCTCGGTGGCTGTCGCCGGACGCCTTTCCAGGCGGACCACGTTGGCATCGTGGAGAAACTCGTCTCCGCCGTTGTTGGCGTACTTCATCGTAAATGCCTTGAGATTGCCCGCGGCATCGGAAGAAAACGTGTACTGGATCTGGGTCGGGGCGTCTACAGGTTGAACACCGGTTGTATTCCACCAGCCTGCAGCCAGAGTCATCAGGCCCTGTGCGACGACCATGGTTCCGGTTGTCGAGCCATCGGCCCGCATGGTCCACTGCATGTGTCCGATGGGGGTGGCGGGATCACTGACATTGGCCAGGCCCAGTTCATAAGTATAGTCCCGTTGCTCAGGGTCCGGGTCACTGCAGTTCAGGACACAATAATATTTGAAACGGATGAGCAAGCCCGTTCCGCCGGTCGTTTCAATATTGGGGTTTTCATACTGGACGACCTGGTTCTCTGCAACATCTCTGATCTGGCTGGCGACGGCGCCGATGATAGTCTGGGTGTTGGCATAGTCATTGACCATGCGCTTGAGGCTCAACTGGATGGCCCGCGCAAAACACAGTCCCTGGTAGGCCCCGTTGGGTCCGATGCCGGCAGGTTCCTCGGGACCCACGCCCGGGCAGTCTGTTTGTGTTGCGCTGCTGAATCCCCGTCCCAGGAAAGGGTCGAAGACAAACTCTGAATTGGTGATTATATTGGCGTTGTTGTTGCCGTTATTGTTGTCGAAGACACTGCCGATGAAGTTGAACTGACCACCATTTCGCCAATTGTCGGCGTCAGACGCGCCGACGGCGCGTGGGGCAGTCTCAATCAGTGCATCAGGCAGATTGAGCGCAAGCTGAACGCTGCTGGGAAATCGTATGGGACCGCCCTGTTTGGCAGGGGATGGTGCCTGATTGCTGGTGCAACTGCCTAAAAGGAGCAGACAACAGGCAATGAAAACTGCAGAAGCTTCTGGTCTGAGGTATACGCTTGTTATATGTTTCAGGAGGTGGTTCGCCATACACAAGCCTTTCGCTTCTTCCCTGTTTTGATATCTGATGTCTCATAGCTCTGCATGTGCAAGACAGGAGATCAGAGATATGGACTTCATGATCTCTTTTCGTCAGGCGCCCGGGAAAATTTAGGGATAGAAATCTAACCCTTTGTTTTTTCATAAGCTTTATTGGTCGTGGGGGATATCTGACGACCAGAGCAGGAATAATGCGCAGCGCCACTTTAAAAAACAGCGTAAAGGGCGTTCGGGCGGGCTGAACTGCTGTTGGCAAATATACCATACTGTGGGAGTGGGTTTCAATGCGCATGCCTGCTGGACCCGGCTTTGACACCTCCGAATTCACCAATAAAAAAGGCAAAACCTCGATAGTTCGATATACAGGTTCTTAAGCCGTAATCGAACGAGGTTTTGCCTGTGACAGAATGTACCCAGGAATCGTTTGAATTTCCAGCCTGCCAACGGCAGGTGGTGGAGGCCCGTTTCGAGGGGGGTGACATCACCTCGGATGGGGGGTGTTGCTGCTGCGCCAAGTCGACCGGCGACTGGGCCTCTGTGCAGCCGTTGCCGCTGTGCTGGAGGATACCCGGCGCCGCGCCAGTTGTACCCATGATGCGCTGAGCTTACTGCAACAACGGGTGTATGGTCTGCATGAGGGCTGGCCATGCCCGTACATCCGACAGAGGGGCTGCCACACCATGATTCATCCCCGCAGCAGGCACAAAAAACCGTCTTAAACTCTTCCTGAAAGTCCCAACACGCTGCTCACTCCCGGCATCCCCATCAACAAACCTAAATTTCAGCGCCCTCGGTGACTCTCATGAAATATTCGGGCTAGCGAAGCGCAAGGGCGCTGTTGTGAGGCAGGGTCTGAAGGAAGCGTGTAGAAAAGGTACGAGCCGACGGACAGGAACTGGATACTGAGGCGCCAAGGCTGGACGAGTTAGCGTGAGATAACGAAGTCCATATCCACCAAGGGCCGGCAGCGTAAATCCAGCGGTTGTGTACCGAAGGT
>JALSIC010000064.1 GCA_026981935.1 Gammaproteobacteria bacterium | reverse complement strand
AGATCCGGCCACGGCGGTGTGAGTGGCGAGGAGCGGTGCTTAATGATGCCCGCCAGTGTCGGCCCCAGGAGCAGATTGCTCAGCAGCTCGGTGCGGCGGTAAGTCAGCCGCTTGACCTCGAAAGGCCAGCCCAGGGCCTCCGCCAGGGCCAGCACCTGGGTGTTGTCACCGGCCTTGTGGCCCATCAGCAGCCACACGCGGGGCTTGGCCTTGTCATCGCTTGTCCTGTTCAACGAAAGACACCCTGGCGATAGAGGCGCCACATGAGAGGCCAGATGAAGATCAACGGCCAGCGGCGCAGGCGCGGTGAGATTTCGATGGCCACGCCGGTATGGCGCTCCAGTTTCCAGGCGAGGTAGTCGAGGCCGCCTTCGAAGGTGAAGAAGGCCTTGAGCAGGCGCAATACCGACAACAGCTTGCCCTGGGCGATGCGCAGCGCCCAGCTCCAGCGGGCGAGGCGCCTTTGCCTGTCATCCAGCGATGCGTGATAACAGACCTCTCCCGCCGTCTCGACGCCCGGCAGGACGCGCAGGGCCGGGGGCGTGACGGCCTGGTAATAGGCCTGGTCGCGTGCATAGATTTCGTCCGCCCGCTGTTCGCCCTCCGTGCGCAGTTCCGCCCGGTAGGTCAGCCGCAATCCCTGGCGCCAGACATCGGCCACGGTAAAGGTACGCGGCAGGCGGGGCAGGATGCGCGACGTGAAGGTGAGGACCGCCCGGGCCTGGCCCAGGTGGATGGCCTGGGCGGCATCTGCATCCCGCGCATGGAGCAGGCCCATGGGCTGGGCGAAGCGTGCCCAGAAATAGGAATGGAACCAGCGTGGACTCACGCAGCGCAGGAACTGTTTCTGCGAGAGCAGGGCGTATTTGCAGCGCACCGTCCTTGTGCCGTCGTGTGTCTCGAGATAGAAGACGTTGGGGGGCAGCAGACGGTTGAGCAAGGCCGGCAGCCGTCGCGCATGGGCCTTCTCATAACGGGCGACGATGACGTAGAGGTCCACGAGTCCGTCATGGGGATCACCGCCGCGCAGGCAGGAGCCGTAATAGAGTATTGCCAGCAGGTTTTCGCCATAGGTTGCCAGCAGCCGTGCGCGCAGGGCTTCCAGGGCAGGATGCGGGGCATGGCGGCTGAAGTGCGCGCATTGCGCGATGAGGTCGTCAGGCGGTCTGGGCAGGGATCTGGGCAGGAATTTGGGCAGGAATTTGGGCAGGGAGGGCATGGTCAGAATCTCAGAAAGGTGAGTGGCCGGGTATGCGAGATCCTGAGCGGTCCCCCTGTCCCCTGCAGGGGGTACAGCTCGCCGTCGATGGTGAAGGTGCCCTCCAGCGTCAGCGCCAGTTCTTCCAGCTTGCCGCTCCAGTAGCCGTGCTCGGGCCGGGCATGGCGTCCCGGCCTGCCCCAGAGCAGGGACGGAATGGCGCGCAGGGGACGGTGCGGATTGGCCCTGATGGCGGAACAGTAGAGTCCGCCGTCGCGGCGTCCCCAGTAAGGCCGCAGTCCGAGGAAAAGGCGCTCCAGGGTGCTGGCCAGCAGGATGAAATATTCCCCGTCGCCCGGCGCCGCCTCCAGGGACGGGGCGGTGGCTACCGTGAGGGAGACGGGCGCGACGTAGCGCCGGTCCCCCCGCAGCAGGGCGAACAGCACGCGGAGCATGCACAGGCCGGGGCCGAGGCCGTCGCGCAGGCCCCGTCGCAGGACCTTCCGGTGGCAGAATTCGATGCCCTTGATGATGGCGCCCGTGCCGAAGAACATGCCGTACAATGGACGGCCGTCTTCACCGACCTGCACGCGCAGCACGGGGCGGCGCACACAGGGGGCATGGGGAGCGGGATTCCGGGCCCAGGCCAGCAGCCGCGCCAGCGCCCGGCGGGCGCGGCCCTTCATGCCGGCATCGGCGGCCGTCATGTTGGTGGTGCCGCCGCACAGCAGGGCCAGCAGGGGCAGGGGTTCCAGCGGCCGGTCGTTGAAGAGGCTGGTGAGCGTGGCGGCCACGGTACCGTCGCCACCGTTGATGACGAGAATCTCTGGTTCATGCTGGGCCAGGCGCGCCAAGGCCGTCGCGATCTCCGCCGGCGTGCCGGCCTGTTCCCGCGCGGCGCAAGGATACGCGTCGAGGAGGCGGTGAATGGCCACGCAGCCGTCGCGGTTGCGTCCGCTGCCGGGATTGCTGAGCAGTGCCAGGCGGGCGGGCCGGTCCGTCGCCAGATCCGTCAGGCCCAGTCTCTGTGGTTCCGGTGTCTGCGGCTTGGGAGGGTGGGTCATCGGCTGGCGTGACTTGGGCGTGGACAAGAGACTCTCAATCGGATCAAGGGGGTGCATGGGTTCTGGGTGCTGAAAACGCGGCTGCTCATGATACCATGCTCCGGTGGCGATCTGGTGGATCAGGAGGGATCAGAAGACTTGCGGGATGACCATGGTGGTATCCGGGGGCCAACGCCCCCTACTGCGAAATGCGATGCGAAAGGGGGCGCGAGCAGGATCGTGAGGCGGCCATGAAGGCAGACATGGGCGTCAATATGGACCTGCCGCACGCCGCGCCGCATGCATCCGGGCATAAATCTGGGGCAGGAAGCGAAGCATTTTGTTTTGCCCATCTCTCCGATCCGCATCTCACCTCCCTGCAGGGGGTGCGCTGTCCCGACCTCCTGAACAAGCGCCTGCTGGGCTATCTCTCCTGGCGCTGGCGCCGGCGCAGGGAGCACCGGGGCGAGGTGCTGGAGGCCCTGCTGGCGGATCTGGATCGCCACCGGCCCCGTCTGCGCCTGGTGACCGGCGACCTGACTCATGTCGGATTGCCGCGGGAGTTCATGGAGGCCGCCGCCTGGCTGCGCCGCCTCGGCGCGCCGGAGGAGGTGCTGGTGATCCCGGGCAATCACGACAGTTACGTGCGGGCGCCCTGGGACAGGACCTATGCCCACTGGCGGCCCTACCTGGACGAGGTGGCGGACGGAAACGGTTTTCCCCTGCTGCGCCGTCAGGACGGCGTGGCCTTCATCGGGGCCTCCAGCGCCTGTCCCACGCCGCCCTTCTTTGCCACCGGCCGGCTCGGGCGGGCGCAACTCGCGCGCCTGGAGGGCCTGCTCGCCGAAACGGGCCGGGCGGGGCTGGTACGCGTCCTGCTCATCCACCATCCCCCCTTGCCCGGGGCCATTGCCTGGCGCAAGCGCCTCGTCGATGCGCGGGCGCTGGCGGCCTTGCTGCGGCGCACCGGCGTGGAGCTGATTCTCCACGGCCATACCCATCGTGCCACCTGCGGCGAGCTGGTGACGGCCGCGGGTCCCGCGCCGGTGCTGGGCGTACCGTCGGCCTCCGCCCTGGGGCACAAGCCCGGGAGGCGGGCGGGTTATCATCTCTGTCGCATCACGGCCCATGGCGCGGCGCGCCGGCTGGAGGTGTTCGTTCGCGGCTATGATCCCGTCCGGCGGCAGTTCGTGGCACTGGAACGGCGTGAACTGGCGCTGCCGGGGTCGTTCAGCGCACCCGCCGCAGCAGCAGCAGGGCAATGACGGTGGCCGCCGCCACCGGTGCCGTCGCCGCAAGGGCGGCATTCAATCCCACCAGCAGTGCCAGATTGCCCAGCAATTGATTGGCCAGCAGGTAGAGCAGGCCGGCCACCACGCCCAGCACCAGGCGCAGGCCGAAGCTGGCGGAGCGCAGGGAACCGAAGGCAAAGGGGACCGCCAGCAGCATGAGGGCGACGATACTGACGGCCCCCATCACTTTCTGCCAGAACAGGATCTCGAAACGCCGGGTGTTCTCCCCGGCGGCGCGCAGGTAGGCGACATACTGGTAAAGGCTGGTGAGCGCCAGGCTTCTTGCAGGCAGTTCGAAGCGCCCGAAGTCGGTGATGGCAGGCGGCGGTTGCCATTCCAGCTCGGCCTGACGGGTTGTGGCGATCTCCGTCTCCGTGACACGCTTGATGACCACATCCTTCAGGATCCAGCTGCGGTGGGTCTTCATTTCCGCTTCGCGGGCATGGAGGTAGCGGTGCAATGCCCCCTGCTGGTCGAACTCGAAGAGACTGATGTCGGCAGGGATGCGTCCCAGGCGGAGCTGGCGGATATTGAGATAGCGCCCCTTGTCCCGCGTCCAGTAACCTTCCTCGCCCAGGATGTCTCCTCCCCTGGCGATGGCCAGGGCCCGTTCCCGCTCCGCTGTCTGTTGCGCGGGGGGGGCCAGGTACTGGGCCATGAGCAGGGCAGCCAGCATCAGCAAGGTCGCTGTTTTGAGCACCGCCAGCACGATGCGCCGCAGCGATATCCCGCTGGCGCGCATTGCGATGAGTTCACTGTTGCGGTTGAGCAGTCCCAGGCCGATCACCGTGCCCAGCAGGGCCACGATGGGCGCCATGTCCAGGAGCCGGGCAGGCAGGCTGAACAGGACATAGTGGAAGGCGTCGCCGGTCTGGAAGTTGCCCTTGTCCACGTCGTCGAGCTGCTGGATCAGCTCGATGAAGGCAAAGATGCTCAGCAGGATGAGCGCGACCACCAGGCAGCTTTTCAGGATGGTGGCGCCGATGTATCGGTCCAGGAGTTTCATGGCGTGCGTGCCCTTGCCACGGCGCGGCGGGAAGGCGGGCGGAAACGCAGATAGGGCATCGCCAGAAGTACCAGAAGGATCACGGCGGGCACCGCATGCGCCCACCAGATGCCGGGTAGTGCCTCAACCTTGGCCTGATCCACCCAGGTACGGGCCACGCTGAGCAGGTTGTAGTAGAGCGCGAACATGAGAATGGCGACGAAGAGCCTTGCGAACCGCCCCTGGCGGGGACGGCTGCGACTGAGGGGAACCGCCAGCAGGCCCAGGATCACGGTGGTGAGGGGCATGGACAGCCGCCACTGGTATTCGGCGAGATCGCCGGGCTGTTCCGAGGCGGCGAGTTTCGCCAAGGGCTGGGCCTTGCGCTTGTAGCCCGTGCCGTTGTCTTCGAAGCCGTGCAAAGGCAGGCTCAGGGTCTCGAAACGCAGAATCAGGTCCGTGCCTGTATTTTTATTGTCCAGATGATAGGCGTGCCCGTCACGAAAGATCATGACAGGGACGCCTGCCTCCGTCATGCCCAGGGAGGCCTCGCGGGCCCGGATGATCTGGGTGCCGCCGGCGGGGACATTGCGGAACAGCACGTCCCGCAGCGTGTCCTGTTCCCGGTCGATATGGGCGGCGAAGAGGACGTTGTCCGTCTGGCCCAGGCGGTAGAAACGGCCGCCCTCCAGTTTGTCGATGTCCAGCTCGGCCACCGCCCGCGCTTCCAGCTGGTAGGCCATGTGATAGGCCCAGGGCCGGACCTGAAGGGTGAGTGACGCCACCAGCATGGCCACCAGCACGACCAGCCAGGCGACGTGCCGCAGGATCTGCATTTCGCTGACGCCGCTGGCCAGCAGGGCCGTCATTTCGGTGTCGCTGTAGAGCCTGCCCAGGCCCACGATGATCCCCAGGTAAAGGGCGGTGGGCAGCAGGGCCTCGAGGCTGACGAGGGTCTTGAGGGCGGTCAGCAGCACTACGGTGGTGCCATCGAGCATGCCATGGGCGGCATCCGCCAGGTAGGCCGCGGAGCTGAAACTGGCGAAGATCACCGCCAGCACCAGGCAGATCAATGCCATGGGCCAGGCGATTTCCCGAATGATATAACGACGAATGATCAAAACGGCATGGTCAGAGATCGGCCGGTTTTCCGCATGGCCACGTGTTCCCGGTGCCGGTCAATCCCGCAGCGTGGCGACGATCCGTTCCAGAATGGCTTTTCTCTGCTTCAGTTGCTCCCGGTAATCCTGCCCGTCGGTGTTGGCGATTTCGTAGCGCAGGTCGGAAAGAAAGCTCTCCAGGGTATCCCTGAGGACATCCCGTTCTTCTTGGTTGAGTTCAAGACGAACCATGCATCCGGTCTCCCTGTTGCGTTGTCGAGTCAGACGGCCCCCTGGAAGAATCTTACTAAGACAATCGATAGTAAAGCGACCTTCAGCGGGTGGCTGGACGGTCAGTCGCAAGGCGCGGTGGCGACGCCATAGCACGCCTATGGCAAGCCGCCGCAACACCGCGAATGGCCGTCCAGCCGCCCGCCCGGAGGGAGCGGCCCAGGCGTCCCGGCCCGGCGTTGCGACCCTTGGAAAGGGCCAGCCATTCCCTGCGGGCCGCGCCTTGATCCGGAACGCCTGGGTCGCTCTGAAGGTCGCTTTACTATCGATTGTCTTAGTATACCCAAGCCTTGGGCCTTGTATAGGATTGAGGTGTTGTCCTGTCTCGGAAAGATGGCTTGATGTTCATGCCGCCTGGCCCCATGCTACGGTAGGTGCGCCGCCCCGGCGCGAAGGGGTTCACGATGGTATGAAGCCCCGCGGGACCCGAATCCGGAAACCAGCCGGAATTTGCGACGATCTGAAACCACCTGCAACCAGAAGGACTGTCCATACATGACTGCTGCCGGAAGACTGAAGCCCTGGATTTTCCCTCTCTTGCTGTCCGTCCTCGCCTGGAGCGCGCCCGCGGGCGCGGCGCTGCCCTGGCTGGGAGGAGAGAAACATCCTTCGCTTGCGCCCATGCTCAAGGAGGTGTTGCCCGGCGTGGTGAACATCTCCACCGTCTCCCGGGTGCGCATCCGCCAGAATCCGCTGTTCAACGATCCCTTCTTCCGCCGCTTTTTCAATATTCCGGAGATGCCCCGGGAGCGTGAACGCCAGTCCCTGGGCTCCGGGGTGATCGTGGATGCCGACAAGGGATACGTGCTCACCAACAATCACGTCATCCAGCACGCCGACGAGATCAACGTGACCCTGCGCGACGGGCGCAGTTTCCGGGCCAAGGTGGTGGGCACGGATCCCGAGGCGGACCTGGCGGTTCTGCGCATCGAGGCGGAGGGCCTGAGCGAG
The DNA here is from genome assembly GCA_026981935.1 of Gammaproteobacteria bacterium. GTDB lineage: Bacteria > Pseudomonadota > Gammaproteobacteria > SZUA-140 > SZUA-140 > S012-109. The sequence goes on along the minus strand of JALSIC010000064.1, from coordinate 8,481 downwards.
GTGCCCTTCGGGGACTCCGATGCGCTGGAGGTGGGCGACTTCGTGGTGGCCATCGGCAATCCCTTCGGCCTGGGGCAGACCGTGACCTCCGGTATCGTCAGCGCGCTGGGGCGCAGCGGCCTGGGTATCGAGGGTTACGAGGATTTCATCCAGACGGATGCCTCCATCAATCCCGGCAATTCGGGCGGTGCGCTGGTGAACCTGGACGGCGAGCTGGTGGGCATCAATACGGCCATCGTCGCACCGAGCGGCGGCAACGTGGGCATCGGTTTCGCCATCCCTGTCAACATGGCCCGCCAGATCATGGAACAGCTCATCGAGTACGGCGAGGTGCGTCGCGGCCAGCTCGGCGTGGTGATCCAGGACGTGACCCCGGAACTCGCCGAGGCGCTGGGGCTTGAAAACACGCGGGGTGCGGTGATTGCCCAGGTGGTTCCCGGCTCGCCCGCGGAACGCGCCGGACTGAAGGTCGGCGACGTGGTCACGGCCGTCAACGGCGAGCCGGTGCGAAGCGCCGCGCAATTGCGCAACCGCATCGGCCTGCTGCGGGTGGGTTCCAGGGTGACGCTGGAGATCATCCGCGACGGACGGCGCAAGACGGTGCGGACCGTCATCGAGGAGCCGCGTCGCGAACGTGTCGATGCCGGCCGCATCAGCGAACGCCTCGCCGGCGCGGTACTGGGGCCGCTTACGCCGGCCCATCCCCTGGCAGGACGCATCGAGGGCCTGGAGGTCCTGGAGGTGGAGCGGGGCAGCCGTGCCTGGCGCGCGGGGCTGCGCCGTGGCGATGTCATCGTTTCCGTGAACCGGATGCGGGTCCAGAACCTGGAAGACCTGCGCCGCGCGGTGCGGCACAGCCGTGACGGCCTGCTGCTCAACATCCGCCGTGGCGAGGGCGCCCTGTTCATCGTTATCAGATGACACAGGACAGAGGACGGAGGACAGAGGATGGAGGACAGAGGATGGTGCCTGGAAGGAGGACGAAGGCGTGAGCACTGAAGGGCCGCGCTACGTCCGCTGGTTCAGGGAACTGAGCCTGGCGGATGTGCCCCTCGTGGGTGGCAAGAATGCCTCGCTGGGAGAACTCTACCGTGAACTCACGCCCCAGGGCGTCAAGGTGCCCAACGGTTTCGCCATCACCGCCGCCGCCTACCGCCATGCGCTGGATGAGGCGGGTGCCTGGCCGGCCCTGCGCGAGGCGCTGGACGGACTCGATCCCGACGATGTTTCCGATCTGGCGGAACGCGCCGCCCGTGCCCGGGAGATCGTCTATGGCGCCGGCCTGCCGGCCGGTCTCAGGGAGGAGATCCTCGCTGCCCACGCGGATCTCGTGGCCGAGTACGGGCCGGGGCTGAGCGTGGCGGTGCGCAGTTCCGCCACCGCCGAGGACCTGCCCACTGCGAGCTTCGCCGGCCAGCAGGAGACCTATCTCAACGTGCGCGGTGGCGAGGCCCTGCTGGATGCCTGCCGGCGCTGCTTCGCCAGCCTCTTCACCGACCGCGCCATCCACTACCGTATCGACCGCGGCTTCGACCATTTCAAGGTGGCGCTCTCCATCGGCGTGATGAAAATGGTACGCGCTGACCTGGCGGCCTCCGGCGTGATGTTTTCCCTCGATACCGAGAGCGGTTTCCGCGACGTGGTGTTCATCACCGCCGCCTACGGGCTGGGGGAAAACGTGGTGCAGGGTGCGGTGGACCCCGACGAGTTCTATGTCCACAAGCCCACCTTCGAGCAGGGATACCGCGCCGTCTTGCGGCGCAAGCTGGGAGCCAAGAAGATCAAGATGGTCTATGCACCGGCGCGCATCCGCGAGGCCGTGCGCAACGTGCCCACCTCGCCGGAGGAGCGGGAGCGCTACTGCATCGGCGATGCCGACGTGTTGCGCCTGGCGGAATACGCCATCAAGGTGGAGCGCCACTACAGCGACAAGGCCGGGGAGCATCGTCCCATGGACATGGAGTGGGCCAAGGACGGCATCGACGGCGAACTCTACCTGGTCCAGGCCCGGCCCGAGACCGTCCGGTCCCAGGTACGGGCCTCGATGCTGGAGGAATACCGTCTCAAGGAAACGCCCCCCGCGCCCCTCGTGCAGGGCCGGGCGGTGGGCATGCGCATTGCCAGCGGCCGGGTCCATGTCATCGGTGGCGTGGACCGGCTTCCGGACTTCCAGCCGGGCGAGGTGCTGGTGGCCGACACCACGACCCCGGACTGGGAGCCGGTCATGAAGACCGCCGCCGCTATCGTCACCAACCGGGGCGGGCGGACCTGTCATGCGGCCATCATCGCCCGCGAGCTGGGCATTCCCGCAGTGGTGGGGACGGGCAATGCCACCACCGTACTGGAGACGGGGCAGACAGTGACCGTCTCCTGCGCGCAGGGAGATAACGGTGCCGTCTATCCGGGTGCCCTGCCCTTCGAGGTGGAACGCACCGATCTCAGCGGCCTGCCAAGGCCCGCGACCCGCATCATGATCAACCTGGGCAATCCGGAAGTGGCCTTCGCCACCGCCTTTCTGCCCAACGACGGGGTGGGGCTGGCGCGCATGGAGTTCATCATCAACGAATACATCAAGGCCCATCCCATGGCCCTGCTGCATCCCGGGCGCGTGCAGGACGCCGGCGAGCGGGCGCAGCTCGAGCGTCTTACGCGCCTCTATCCGACGCCCGCCGAGTATTTCGTACAGCGTCTCGCCGAGGGGGTGGGCACCCTGGCGGCGGCCTTCTATCCCAGGCCGGTGGTGGTGCGCCTGTCGGACTTCAAGAGCAACGAATATGCCGCCCTGCTGGGCGGGCGGTGGTTCGAGCCGGCGGAGGAGAACCCCATGCTGGGTTTTCGCGGCGCGGCGCGCTACACCCATCCCGACTATGCCGAGGGTTTCGCCCTGGAGTGCGCTGCCCTGAAGAGGGTGCGCGAGGTGATGGGGTTGACCAACGTGCGCATCATGGTCCCCTTCTGCCGCCGTGTGGAAGAGGGTGAGAAGGTGATCGAGGCGCTCGCCTCCCATGGCCTCGCGCGTGGCGCGAAGGGTCTGGAGATCTATGTCATGTGCGAGATCCCCAACAACGTCCTGCAGATCGACGCCTTTGCCCGGCTCTTCGACGGCTTCTCCATCGGTTCCAACGACCTCACCCAGCTGGTACTGGGCGTGGACCGGGATTCGGAAATGGTGGCGGCCGATTTCGACGAGAGGGATCCCGGCGTCAGGGAAATGATCCGCATGGCCGTGGCCGGCGCGAAACGCAATGGCCGCTACATCGGCATCTGCGGCCAGGCACCCTCGGATTATCCCGAGATGGCCGAGTTCCTGGTGGCACTCGGCATCGATTCCCTGAGTCTCAATCCCGACACCGTCATTCGCACCACCCGCCAGGTACTGGAGGTGGAAGCGCGCCTGGGCCGCAAGCCAGGGCCGGCATAAACACACCACCCCCGGCGTGGAGAAAGCGTGAAAAAGGCGGGGCGGTCCGACTCCACGCCAGTTTCACGCCGGTCTCATCCCGCTCATTTTCATGAGCGCCAGCCAGCGGTTGGCCCAGATGTTCTCGCGCGTGCCGTCGGATTGCCGCCACACGGCGATGGCCTTGCCATTGGCATCCGTGGTGATCTGGGGATCAAGGGCATTTCCCGCGTTGTCGGTTTCGATGAGTTGTGCCGTACCCCAGCCAAAACGGGGGAGATAGCGGTTGGTCAAGATTGTCCCTGTCATTCCGAGCGCAGCGAGGAATCTGAAACCACTGGGACAAGATTTCTCCCTTCGGTCGAAATGACAAGGAAGTGTGGTTGAAATGACGAGGAAGTGGGGGCGTAATGACAAGGCAGCGGGGTGGCAATGGCAAGGAAGAGCGGCGGGAATGACATCATCCCCTGTCATTTCGAGCGTAGCGAGAAATCTTGAGGGCAGCGGGGCAGGATTTCTCCCGTCGGCCGAGATGACACTTCTATGTCATTCCGAGCGCAGCGAGGAATCCGAGGTCGCTGGGACAAGATTTCTCCCTTCGGTCGAAATGACAAGGAAGTGTGGTTGGAATGAAAAGGAAGTGTGGTTGAAATGACGAGGAAATGCGGTCGTGATGACAACGAAGTGTGGTCGAAATGACAAGGAGAGGCCGGCTTCGGGGCCTGTATCCAAATATGATTGCACTACGGCCGTCGATCGATAGTGATAAGTCTCAAAAGTGCTGTATACATACTAAGACAATCGATAGTAAAGCGACCTTCAGCGGATGGTCGGGTGGCCAGTCGCAAGGCGCGGTGGCGCAGCCATAGCGCGCCTATGGCAAGTCGCCGCAACACCGCGAATGGCCACCCGACCACCCGCCCGGAGGGAGCGACCCAGGCATCCCGGCTTGGCGTTGCGACCCTTGGAAGGATTAACCCATTCCGCCCGAGATGAGCCAGAAATGCCGTCCCTGGCGTGCACCGGACTGGTAACTTTGCCTGGTTATCACACCCCGCGAGTCATCATGATGTCGTGAAACGCCATACTTCGCTGTCAGCCCTGCCGCCCTGGCTGTCCTGAGCGATCACCTTCCAGTAATAGGTTGTGCTGGCTGACAGTCCGGAGACCATATGATTTATCGCGCCCGCATTGCCAGGCGATGGCGTGGTGCTCTGTCCATCGTTTCCGCCACCGCCTCCCGAACAGGCGCTGATCAGGGATGCTGCCAGGATCAATCCTGCGCTCCACAGGGTCTGGCGGCGGTGTCTGGGAACGATGCTCAGAACCATCAAGGCACCCAGCAAACCGGCACCCGGGATGCCCAAGCCAGCATACAATGTCTTCATATCCTGTTTGCCATCCCAGCTGGCGCTTTGTTGCGATACGGGCGTGCAATCTGCAGCCTCGTCGAACTGGTTATCACCGGCCCGCAGGCAAAAACGGTAGCTGACGGTGTCTCCGTCTGGGTCGTCGACCGATTGCCACGAAAAGGTCACCGTCGCTGCAAGACCCGTTGCGCCATCTTGGGGAGAAAGCAGGGTGGGCGTGGGAGGTGCCTGATTTTGTGGCGCTTGTGTATCGAAGCTCGCGGTGCACGTCTTGTCGTCGTTCATGGTGATCGAGGTCGTGGCATCACTCCCTGCGCAGTCGCCACCCCAGGCAGAGAAAACCGATCCGGTATCCGGTGCAGCAGCAAGAGAGACGTTTTCTCCCTGCGCAAAAGTGGTGCTGCAGACGGTGCCACAATCAATGCCGGCGGGGGAGGAGGTCACGCTTCCTGAGCCCGAGCCCGATTTGTTGATTGTCAGCGTAAAGCGAGGTATGACGATGGTTGATATGCTCGCACTGTTGTTGGCGCTGTCAGGGTCGGGCATGTTGGAACTTACCGTGACGGTATTGTCAAATGTGCCCGTTGTCGCACCGGCGGTTGCCTCCAGCTCGATGGTGGCGTTTTCTCCGGATTGCAATATACCAACGTCACAGGTGACGGTTCCCGCCACTTCGGTGCAGTTCCCCTGCGAAGCCGTTGCGGAAGAGAACGTCATGGCGGAAGGCAAGGTATCGACAAGACGTACGCCGGTTGCCGTGGCAGGCCCGTTGTTTGTGAGATTTATGGTATAGGTGAGCGTTTCTCCTGTCGAAACGGTGGTAGGATTGCTGGATTTCGTTACCGCGAGGTCTGCGTTGAAATCAATACGGGCGATAAAGCCGTCCCTGGTGTCACTGCCGGGGGTTTCTTGATAAGCACCCTGGGTGACAGGAAAATCGGTCGAGTCACTGCTCCTGCCAGTGATGTAGACACGCCCCTGGCGTGCGGTGTCGAGTGCGAGCTTGACGCTGTAGTCGTCGCTTGGCCCGCCTACATAGGTGAAGAAGACCAGCGATCCCTGGCCCGCCAGGGATGGATCGAAAATGGCCGCAAATGCATCTCTGAATGTACCGTTTTGGGGGATGGCGCCTTGTGTGATGGGTATATTGCCCAGTGTTACACCTGTGACATAGATTCTGCCCGTGTTATCAACCATTACGGAATGGCCGATGTCACTTGAAGATGCCCCCAGATAACTCGAGTAGTGCAACGTGCCCAGGTCGCTCGACAAGATAACCAGAAAGGCGTCCTCTGCTCCACCATAGGTTTCCTGATATGCCTTTGATGAGGTGATAGGAAAGTCCGAGGAATAGGTGTTCCCGGTGATGATGATGTTTCCGCCTGTTTCGAGTGCGATGCCAATCCCGCTACTTGCATCGTCGGCAGATCCACCCAGATAAGTGGAGAAGGCAAGCGACGATGATCCATTCTGCGCGGGGTCGATGGCAGCGATGAAGGCGTCGATGTTCCCATTCGAGGTTGTTTGATAGGCTCCTGTTGTCACGGGGAAGTTTGTGGATCTCGTGCTTCCTGCGATGTAGGCTTTTCCTGAAGAATCCACTGCGAGTTCGCCCGCTCCATCGAAGCTCGTTCCGCCCAGATATGTGGAATAGACCAGGGTTTTCAAATCCGCGGTAAGCACGGTCAAAAAGGCATCACCGGGTCCTGGTCCGGTGGGACAGTTTGCGGCAAGGTTGCTTTGGTATGCGCTGGTCGTGACAGGAAAATCGGATGAACACGTGCTGCCAGTTACGTAGACATTGCCGGTGGAAGAGGCGATTTCGATGTCCGCGATACCTTCTCGAGAATCGATTCCGCCGAGGTAGGTCGATGAGACCAGGGTAGAAAGGTCGGCGCTCAGGATCGAAACGAAGCCGTCATTGCCGCTTCCAGGGTCGCTTGCTTGAAATACGCCTGATGTGGCCGGAAAATCTGAAGAGTCGGTGTAGCCGGCGACATGGAGTTTGCCAGTGGAGTCGAGCCTGATTGCAGAGGGCACGTCCACGCCAAGACCGCCCAGGTATGTGCTCGAAATGAGCTGGTCTGCTCCCGTCTTCGATGGATCGAGCAGGGCGATGTAGGCATCCCAGCTGCCGCTGTGGGCCGCTCCTCCGGAGACGGTGAGGTCGCTGGATGTGCCTGCCACCGCGACATAAATGCGTCCCGTCGGATCCACGGCAATATCACGCACTTCATCGTTGTAGCCCCTGCCGCCCAGCAGGGTGGCATAGTCAAGCAAGGGATCGATCACCAGCGGGTACCTGGGATCGTAGGCGCCGTCAATGGAAAAGCCATAGGTGTTATTCCCATGCAGAAGAAAATGGCCTGCTACCGCAATGCGCTTGGTTCCTATTTCCTGATAGATGAAAGGTTTCCTTTGAAGCAAGCGTCCGCCATCAAACCAGATTTCAAGATCCCCCTCTTCGTTGAGGGCAAGCCGCCGCGCCCCGTCATGGCGCAAGCGGATGACGTTCGGATTGACGCCGGGTTCCAGGATGATGTCATACCGCAGTCCGCCTGTATCTTCGTAAAACAGGACATCGACACCGCGCCATACATTTCGATAGCGGATCGTGAGGAAAGTCGGTATCCGGGTCTTCCATTTGGAAGGGTCACTGCCGATGAAATAGTTGATTCTTGCTTGCGCGGGATTCTCGGCTACGAGTTCGATTGCGTCTCCGGTTATTCCGTCGAACAGCAGACCCAGCGGTAACGGATGTCCCGTATTGCCCTGGACAGTGAAGCGTACTCCCCTGTCGGTAAAAAGCGGAGACAAGGCGCCGCCTATGGAATGATACAGGATCTCCTTGCCGGTCTGTCCCTCATTTTTCACGAAGTGAAGTGGTACTCTTGCCAGATCGCCCTTATTGATGACGTTTTGCCTGTCTTCAGGGGCGTCATCTCCCTGATCGGCAAGAATGGCATGAGCGCTGTATGAAAATACCAGCAGCAGAAAGGATAACGTGACTTTCCAGGGTGAAATGCAGTTTGACCGGTTCATGATGCTCCCTTGTACAATAGTTGAAGAATCAATCAACAAAGAACTTTTCTCGACTGTTCAAAAACTTTGTTTCAAAGGATGCACGTATCGTCTGGCTTGTTTCCTCCTGTTTTCGTGTCTGAGGCAGGGTCGTCTTGATCAGGGATCAGCCTTGCGCATGTGTATGGGTTAGGCCCATCGCCGGCGAGAAAACCAAATGGTGGGATAGATGAGACTGATTATTGACTGACATCCCTCATGTAACCTGGTCGTGTCAAATCACAGCATTCCGGCAACCAATCATGTAGCCTGGAATGAAGGGCTGTAGGGCTGTAATCTGGGAATGCCCCGTTCCCGGATAAGGCTCGCGTTTCATCCAGACCACGTGTCGCATCAGGCCGTTTCTGTAGGAAACAGCGCCAAATTTCTGCAACTGTGGGCGCAGATGCTTACGGACAGCATACAGCGAAAACGCAATTTCTATCCCACCCGTTCAAGCCTTGACGCCCTTTCCCTGTATTTCAACCCCAATAATTACTACTATCTGCATTGAAAGATGTCAACATGACTTTTACCAACTTGATCGTTGGGCTTGGTTTTCTGGATTCCGGTGGCACGTGCCCTTATTCCGTCCATGTTTCTATTAACCCGGCAACAATAATCGTGTTCAGCGTTTTAGGCAGGCGCTGG
>JALSIC010000063.1 GCA_026981935.1 Gammaproteobacteria bacterium | reverse complement strand
CCAGCACCGCCACCGCCGGCACCACCACCGCCGGCACCTCCTGCGCCGGCACCACCACCGCCGCCGCCACCGGCACCAGCACCGCCACCGCCGGCACCACCACCGCCGGCACCTCCTGCGCCGGCACCACCACCGCCGGCACCTCCTGCGCCGCCACCGGCACCAGCACCGCCACCGCCGGCACCTCCTGCGCCGCCGCCAGCGCCTACTTGTGCTATACCCGTACCTTGCAGCAGGATGCTCAGGATTTCACCCCCGCCATCTTTTGGAAATACCAACCATGCTTTGTGTGTTCCTTCTACTGCAGGTGAATAAGACACATCAATGCGACACACCTGAGAATTATTCATTCTTGTAGTATTCGAACAATCATCAAATGTGATTTTATAGACATTGGCGGTATCGTTGGCGATTCTGATCTGTTCAAGAGTAACATTATCCAATCTTGATGATATATCTATAGTTTTAGATGTACTTTGACCGATAGTGATACTTCCAAACTCGACTCCAGTTTCGTTGTAATCGATTCCGCGCCTTATAGAATTCCCGGGAAAATCTGCATAGAGAGGCGTTGAGCGCGCGCGTAGGACAGGTGTCAAATAGTCAGCGCTGTTTGGGTCATTTGTAATCAATTCCACTTGTGCTTCATAGGTATCAACCATGTTGCCAGAAGCAGGTGGTGTGCCATCATGATAAAAAGTTAATTCGCAGCTTTGTCCTGCAGGCAACTCAAAGGTGTAAGGAGGACCGCTGACAGTTCCAGAAAAACAACCATCTTGATGAATCTTAAATGTTGGTTCCGGTTCAGATTTTAGGTTTAACGGATAGACATCGTACACAGTTATATCCTGGTTGCCCTTGTTTGTAATAACTAGGCTTTTGGGTGCTGAAGTTGTGTTATATGGTATGTACCCAAAATCAACATCACTGCTGGAGATCTCTAATGATCGTTCTGTGCCTTTGCTAAGATTCCAGTCGAAAGCGGCTATATATACGCCTCTATCGCGTGTAATATCAGATCGATAACCAGCTGGATGCAGGATGAACCGGGTTTTTCCAATCCCAACAACATAAATCCGCTCTAGAGGTTTGAATGTGTTTCCGTCGAAATATTGCCTTGTTGTTTTTAGGCTGCCTGTTGCCCCACCTGACGGTGATACTCCCATCATGACGCTTGTGCCTGCTAGTAAAGCTGTCATTTCATTATTGAGCTTATATAGGAATGCGCCAGAGATTCTTCGTGAATTTAGCTCGAAGGGGCGTCTAAAATGTAACCATGAATCAGATCGTGTTTTCATGCCGCCAACTGTATCTAGCAGTACATATATATTTCGATTGTCATCTACATCAACTGCAATTGCATCTGCCGATAAATCAAAAGGCAGTTTTGGGCCTTGTGGGCCATCGGGATCATATTGCGGGCCATGCAGATAGGTAGCTGCATGTATAATGGAAAGATCATTGGAGAAACGTGCTACAAAGCCGCTATCATAACCGAGCGTAGCAGGCATAGCGCTACTGTTCGTCGAGAAGCTGGGCATCAAAGCATTTTGTGTGATAGGGAAGTCATTCGGATGATTCTTGAAAATATCATCGGGCGGCGGTGGTCCAAATTGTGCGCCTAATGCGATACCACCCGCAACAATAGGCTCCGTACCGTTCATGACCAAATCATTAATCCACGTTTGAGTTTCACTTGCATCGATAAATGTCCCGTTTCTCAATGTTGTAAGGTCATTATCAAAACGTGCGATGAAACCACTTAGAACGCCCGCCTTTGACTGAGTCTGATAGCCTTGAATGCCTGTCTCAAATTGTCCTTGTCCAATTCCTGCCACAAAGACAGATACACCGTCATGAGAAACCGAGGAGCATATCCCTCTCCATTTCAGACTTCCGACCTGCTTGCCAACATAGGTTGCCCAAATATTTTTCAGATCTACAGGCAGTTTGGCCAAATAGCAATCTGGGATGTCCACGTCTGTGGGGTTGGGATCAGCGGAATTGTATGCTGGTGGGCTTGTTCCAGAGCCACCACCACCTTTATATGTGGGCAAGTCCCCAGACAGGGTGTTGCTCACCATGTATATGAACTGTTCATCTTTGCTGAGTGTTAGGTGAACGGAGGATGTTACGTTCAATGGTATAGGCGAATTATTCCAAATGATGTTCGTTAGGTAACCGTCTACATTGGTTCCAGCAATGTAAGCACTATGAGTAAGTTGCGTAAGATCGTTGTTAAATCGAGCGATGACAATATCCCACCCATCACTCTTTGATACCGTCAGGCCCAAGTAATCCTTCGAGGGACCAACAATAGGGAAGTCATCCGTGCTTGTATAACCGGCAACGAAAATATCCCCCGTTTTGTTTGTGAGTATGGAGGTAAATATTGTTTCTGGTGAAAGATAATTAACAGATGGAGTAGTGCCATTGATATATGTCAGAGCAAGAAGTTTTGTGAGATCTTTGTCGAATTTAGCAATGAAAGAAGGAAATTCTGTGTCTGAGAAGGTATGCGCATAGACGCCGGGCGTTTGAGGGAAAATTGTATTATCTGATATGGATCCAACAATAAAAACATTACCAAAAACATCTACTTCGATGTCTCGTGTAACGCTTCTTTCATTATCTGCCAACAATGCCGTTCCCAACAGCGGGTCGATGATAATCTTGCGTTCTGGGTCATAACCAGAGACTGTAAATCCATAATGGTTTCCTTCAACGGTGTAAGCGACGTCAATGGCTTTTTTGGAGCCGTCTGGCATGGGTTGCCAAGCAATGGGCGCGGTAAAGTGGATGATTCCGCTTCTTGTATGCACGGCCAGGCGCCCATCTGTCTCTACAGAGAGCCTCAGCGCCCCTTCAAGGCGGATGCGCAAGGTAGCTGGATCAACGCCCGCGTGGATATGGAAGCGTTTTTCAACGTTGTTGGGGCGTGCAACGAGTTCTGCGGAGATGCCCGATTGGATTTCCCCGAGATTGACGCGCTGATGTGTAACGAGCCCGCGTTTCCAACGTTTAGGGTCGTTACCTAGAAAATAACTGACCTTCGTGGTGGCAGGCTCTGTGAGACTGGGTGAGAGCGGTTTGGTAGCAAGATGTTCCGTGATTTGAAAGGGCTTTTTGCCTTGTATGAAATGTATGATCCGGCCATCTTTTGTGATGGCATCCATTCCTGCCAAAGTCGGTGTGTACGCAAGAATTTCACTGTGTACCTGACCCTCGTTGGGTATGAAGCTCAGGTGTTCGAAAGGGTCTGGATTCTGGAGTGATGCCTTGCTTGCGAATGCAATGGAAAAGCTAATTAAAAAGGTAATAAATCGAGCGTAATGCATTGTTATATCACCTCTTAAATCTATATACATAAAATTATATTCATTTGTACCCGGGATTCAAGATAGTGGTACATGCAAAAGATTGGAATGCTGTACCATGTTGACAGGTGCGGGATTTATAGCAGGACGAAGACGATAAAATGATCGAAAAAATCATCTCGGGCGGGCAGACCGGTGTGGATCGCGCCGCGCTGGATGTGGCCATGGCCATGGGCCTGCAGTGCGGGGGATGGTGTCCGGCGGGCAGGGCGGCCGATGACGGACCGATTCCTGAGCGTTATCCCTTGCAGGAGGTGCGTAACATCGACCATACGGTACGCACCGGTGCCAATGTACGGGATTCCGATGCCACCTTGATGTTGAATCGGGGGTTGTTACAAGGGGGCACGGCCTATGCCGTGGAGACCGCCAAGCACATGGACAGGCCGGTGATGGTGGTGGACCTGGAGGCACCGCCGGCCATGGATATGATCGTGGCCTGGCTTCAGCAGCACAAGGTGAGGGTGCTGCATATTGGTGGTCCCCGCGAGGTCTCACGCCCGGGAATCTATGAGCAGGCGCGGGCGTTCGTGGAGGCTTTGCTGACGAGGTGTGGCGCGTGTGAAGAGTGATGTGTGGAATGTGCGGTGCTTTGCCTGGGGCAGGCTCACTGTCAGGGATTCGAGCTGCAGTCGGCAAAAAGAATGCCGAGTGTAACCCGGCGATCCCGGGCATCGCCCATCTCCTGGCCCATGTGGCTCAGTAATCCGGTATCTGCTGTCTCCATGCCCCATGTCAACCGGTAACGCCGCGTCCGCACTCCCCCCCGCCATCTTTCTCATGGGGCCCACCGCCAGCGGCAAGACGGGGCTTGCCGTGGAACTGGTCCGGCGCCTGCCCTGCGAGGTCATCAGCGTGGATTCCGCCATGGTCTATCGGGGCATGGATATCGGTACCGCCAAGCCCGGACCGGCGATGCTCGAGCGTGCGCCTCATCGCCTCATCGACATCTGCGATCCGGTCGAGTCCTATTCGGCGGCGCGCTTTCGTGCCGACGCCCTGCAGGAAATGGCCAGGATCACCGCGGCCGGGCGCATCCCCCTGCTGGTGGGGGGGACCATGTTGTATTTCCGCGCGTTGGAACAGGGCCTGTCACCACTGCCGGAGGCCGATGAAACGGTTCGCCGCCGCCTGGAGGCCGAGGCCGTGGCGCAGGGCTGGGATTGGCTGCATCGCCGCCTGCAGGCGGTGGATCCGGTGGCGGCGGCGCGGATTCATCCCAACGATCCGCAACGCATTCAGCGTGCCCTGGAAGTCTATGAACTCACCGGGAGGAGTCTCACGGAACTTACACGGTCACGATCGGAGACCTCGCCGCTGCCCTATCGTCTCGTCAAGATCGGCCTGGGCTTTGCAGACCGGGATGAACTTCATCGTCGTATCGTGGTCCGATTCGAGGACATGATGCGGCAGGGCTTCCTCGCCGAGGTGGAGGGTTTGTACCGGCGGGGTGATCTCCACCCGGGCCTGCCCGCCCTGCGTGCCGTGGGTTATCGCCAGCTCTGGCTTCATCTGGCGGGGGAGTGGAGTCATGATGAAGCCGTGCGGCGGGGCATCGTCGCCACGCGGCAACTGGCAAAGCGCCAGCTGACCTGGATGCGTGCCGAGCACAATCTGAACTGGCTGGAGGCCAGCGCCAGCAATGAAGATCTGCTGGAGAACATATTGAAAATCCTTTCCGCCGCCTCAATGATTCCTTGAGGTGGCAGGTGTGCGGGGCGTGGATGGCAAGACCGTGCTTTCCATGTACTTTAGTGATATCAATGTGTTGCGGAGGAATGAATATCCGCTTTGTTTGAATGATGTTCAAGAACAGGCGGTACCTGACGGGCAAGGGGCCTGGCCGGAATAATGCAGAGAAATCGACGGGCAGACGGGCCAGGGTTTCTAAACATCATACGTGGATAGTGATACAATCGGCGGCAGGCGGTGTTGAGAAGGCAGAGCCGCAGTAACTTATTGTCGTCAATAATAATTACAATGCCGGTCTGGGCCGGCGCACTGGATAAGGAGAATTACAATGGCTAAAGGGCAAACCCTACAAGACCCTTTTCTCAACGCGTTACGAAAAGAACATGTTCCTGTTTCCATCTACCTGGTCAACGGTATCAAGTTGCAAGGACAGGTCGAGTCCTTCGATCAGTTTGTCGTCTTGCTGAAGAATTCCGTCAGTCAAATGGTTTACAAGCATGCCATTTCCACTATCGTGCCCGCACGCAACATCAAGACCAGCTTTTCGGATGATTCTCCGTCCGCGGGCAACGAGGCCTGAATGCCTGTTGCAGGGAGGCACTGTTAGCCTTGCTTGACAGGCCTCAAACCGGGACCAGGGCCGTCCTGGTCCATCTGGATTTTCCCTCAGGACGCCAGGATGACAGCCTGGCGGAGTTCGCTGAACTGGCGGACTCCGCCGGGGTGGAGGTGCTCGCCCTGGTGCGGGGCACGTGCCGTCAGCCCAATCCCCGTTATTTCATCGGCGCCGGCAAGGCCGGGGAGCTGCGCGAGACCGTAGCCGATCAGGGGGCAGAGCTGGTGCTCGTCAACCATGACCTGACGCCTGTGCAGGAACGCAACCTGGAGCGCTTCCTGCAATGCCGCGTGGTGGACCGCACCGGTCTGATCCTCGACATATTCGCCCAGCGTGCCAGCACCTTCGAAGGCAAGCTTCAGGTGGAACTGGCCCAGCTCCAGCATTTGTCCACACGACTGGTGCGGGGATGGACCCACCTGGAGCGTCAGAAGGGCGGCATCGGCCTGCGCGGTCCTGGCGAGACCCAGCTCGAGACCGACCGCCGTCTCATCGGCAGGCGCATCCGTCAATTGCACAAGCGGCTGGAAAAGGTACGCCGGCAGCGCGAGCTGCAACGGGTTTCACGCCAGCGTGCCGCCGTACGCACGGTGGCCCTGGTGGGGTATACCAACACCGGCAAGTCAACGCTCTTCAACCGGCTGACAGGGGCCGGCATCCACGCCGCCGATCAGCTGTTCGCCACCCTGGATCCAACCTTGCGGCGTTTTCCGCTGCCGGGCAAGGAAAACGTGGTCCTGGCTGATACCGTAGGATTCATCCGTGATCTTCCCCATCACCTCGTGGCGGCGTTTCGTGCCACGCTGGAGGAAACGGAATCGGCCACGTTGCTGCTGCATGTCATCGATGCCCACGACGAAGGCCGCCGGGAGCGCATGGCGCAGGTGAACGCCGTGCTGGCGGACATCCATGCGCAACGCCTGCCCCAGATCGAAGTCTACAACAAGATCGACCTGCTTCCCGACGGTGAACCGCGTATTGACCGGGATGCGGACGGCATGCCACGAAGGGTCTGGCTTTCGGCCCGCAGCGGCGCAGGACTGGATCTGCTGTGCCGGGCCGTGGTGGAGTGCCTCTCCATGCAGGAAAGGGAGAACGGTTTCTCAACGGATGCTCATGGGGATGCTCATGGGGATGCCCATGGCCTGGTGAGACGAACCCTGCATCTGCTGCCTCGTGCCGCACGCCTGCGCAGCCGCCTCTTCCAGTGGCAGGTGGTGCGCCGCGAGCGTGTCAACGAACAGGGCGAATGGCTGCTGGACGTGGAGGTTGAGCAAGGTGTGTTGCGCTATCTTGAAAAACAGCAGGGATGCCGGGTGCTGGGGACAGGGAGAGAGGGGAAAGCTTGCGATGCGTGGGCGGCCACCCTAAAATCAGCTTCTTGTTGACGAAGTACGCAAATCCGAAAATCTTTGGTGGAGTGATCAATGGCCTGGAATGAACCGGGAGGTCCCAAGGACAAAGACCCATGGGGTGGGCAGGGTGGCGAACAAGGCCCTCCCGATCTCGATGAAGTCGTTCGCAAGCTGCAGGACAAGCTGGGCGGCCTCTTCGGCGGCAGGCGTGGTGGCGCCTCGGGCAGCAGCTCTGCGGGAGGTGGCAAGAAGCCATTTGCCGGCATAGGGGCGCTATTGGTCCTTGCGCTGGTCGTCTGGGCCGTCACCGGTTTCTACATTATCGACGAAGGTAACCGGGGCGTGGTGTTGCGTTTTGGGGAGTATCAGACCACCACAGATGCCGGGCTGCACTGGCACATTCCCTATCCCATCGAGACCGTCGAAGTGGTCAACGTGGAGGCCATCCGCAACGTGGAAATCGGTTACCGGTCTGGTGGCGGGGGGCAAGGCTTGAGGAAAGTACCCAAGGAGGCCCTCATGCTCACCCAGGACGAGAACATCATCGATATCCAGCTGGCCGTCCAGTACAAGATCAAGAATGCCAAGGATTATTTGTTCAATCTGCGCGATCCCGACATGACGCTCCATCAGGCCACCGAGAGCGCCATCCGCGAGGTGATCGGCAAGAGCACCATGGATTTCGTGCTTACGGAAGGACGAAGTGAGGTCGTCGCACGCACGGAGCAGCTCACCCAGGAGATCCTTGACCGTTACAAATCGGGTCTGCTCATCACCAGTGTCAACATGCAGGATGCGCAGCCACCCGAGGAAGTGCAGGATGCCTTCAATGATGCCATCAAGGCCCGAGAGGACGAGCAGCGCCTGAAGAACGAGGCCGAGGCCTATGCCAACGAAATCCTGCCCAAGGCCCGAGGCGAAGCCGCGCGCATGCTGGAGGAGGCCAGCGCCTACAAGGCCCAGGTCGTGGCCCGGGCCGAAGGTGAGGCGAGCCGCTTCCTGCAGTTGCTGGAGGAGTACCAGAAGGCGCCGGAGGTGACCCGCGAACGTCTCTACCTGACGACCCTGGAAGAAATCCTGGAGAAGGCAACCAAGGTCATGCTCGACGTGGAGGGCGGCAACAATCTGCTTTTCCTGCCCCTCGACCGTCTCATCAGCTCGGCCACGACGCTGCCGGTGCGCCCGCCATTGCTGATGAACGGTGGCAACGCAGAGCGGCGTGACAATACCACACAGCCAAACGAGCAGCGTTCTCGCAGGTCGCTGCTGCGCAGCAGGGAGGTCCGCTGATGTTGCAGAACAAACCTTTGCTGATCGTGATCGCCGTTGGCGCCCTCCTGCTGGGCTGGGCTTCCCTGTTCACCGTCAAGGAGTGGGAACGGGCGGTGCTGTTCCGCTTTGGTGAGATCGTGCGGACGGATTACGAGCCTGGTCTGCATTTCAAGATTCCCATCGTCAACAACGTCAAGAAATTCGACGCGCGGATCCAGACCCTGGATGCCGAGCCGGAGCGCTATCTCACTGCCGAGAAGAAAAACGTGATCGTGGATTCCTTCGTCAAGTGGCGCATCGATGACGTGGCGGCCTACTATACTTCCATGGGGGGTGACCGGCTGCGTGCCAACCTCCGCCTCTCGCAGATCATCAAGGATGGCCTGCGCAGCGAGTTCGGCAAGCGCACCATCCAGGACGTGGTCTCCGGCGAGCGCAAGGAGATCATGGACATCCTCAGCGTCAACACCGACCGGCAGGCCAAGGAGTTCGGTATCGAGGTGGTTGACGTGCGCATCAAGCGCATCGACCTGTCGGAGGAGATCAGCGTCTCGGTCTACCGGCGCATGGAGGCGGAACGCGCCCGGGTGGCCAAGGATCTGCGCTCCAAGGGTGCCGAGGCCGCGGAGCGTATCCGGGCCGATGCCGACCGCCAGCGCACCATCATCATCGCCGAGGCCTTCCGCGAGGCCGAGCAGCTGCGAGGTGAGGGCGATGCCAGGGCGGCCGACATCTATGCGCGGGCCTATACCAAGGATCCAGAGTTCTATTCCTTCTATCGCAGCCTGAATGCCTATCGCGCGGCGTTCAAGAACGAAAAGGACTTCCTCGTTCTTGAACCGACCTCGGACTTCTTCCGCTATTTCAAGGATGCCAAGGGAGGACTGGAGTAAGCGGTCCCTCTCGTCAGGCCCAGGTGGCGTTGGCGCAGTCGGGTAAGGCGCATGTGGCAGGACCTGGGTGCCGCCATCGCCCTCCTGCTGATCATCGAAGGGATCATGCCCTTCATCAGTCCCTCGGCCATGCGCAGGACCCTGATGCGAATGCAGGAGATGAACGATCAGTCGCTGCGCTTTGCCGGGCTGACCAGCATGGTGATCGGACTGCTGCTGCTGTATCTGGTCAGGTAATCGTTCGGCTTGCAACATGAGTGAAACGCCATCTTCCCCGACATCTTCGCCTGCCTTGGACAACTGCTGGGAGAATCGCTGGCTGCTCCCTGAGGGCGTGGACGAATATCTGCCGCCCGAGGCCGAGCGCCTGGAAATGCTGCGGCGTGATCTGCTGGACCTGTTCTTCAGCTGGGGCTACGAGCTGGTCATCCCGCCCCTGATCGAGTATCTCGAATCGCTGCTCGTGGGGGCGGGCAACGACCTCGACCTGGAGACCTTCAAGCTCATCGACCAGTACACGGGACGCATGATGGGCGTGCGCGCCGATATGACGCCCCAGGTGGCGCGCATCGATGCCCATCGCCTCAAGCGCGAGGTCCCGGTGCGGCTGTGTTACGTCGACGTGGTCCTCCATACCCGGCGCCATGGTTTTGCCCTGTCCCGCAATCCCTTGCAGATCGGGGCCGAACTCTATGGTCATGGCGGTATCGAGAGTGACATCGAGATGCTGCGTCTCATGGTGCGCACCCTGCGGGTGGCGGGCCTGCAGCATTTCCACATCGACCTGGGCCACGTGGGCATCTTCCGTGCCCTGGCCCGCGAAGCGGGCCTGTCTGCGGACCAGGAGAATGTCCTGTTCGATGCCCTGCAGCGCAAGGCCCGACCCGAGATCGAGACGTTGTTGGGATCCTGGCAGCTGGCCGTCCCCCAGCGGCGCATGCTCGGCGCCCTCGTGGATCTCAATGGCGATGCCGGCGTCCTGGACGAGGCACGCCGCCTGCTGGCGGAGGCGGGTGCCGAGGTGCAGCATGCCCTGGACAATCTGGCGCAGATGGCCGAGGCGGTGCAATGCCAGCTGGCCACCATCGAGCTGCATTACGACCTGGCGGAGTTGCGCGGTTACCGTTACCAGTCCGGGGTGGTGTTCGCCGCCTTCGCCCCGGGACACGGCCAGGAGATCGCCCGGGGCGGCCGTTATGACGAGATCGGCCGCTTGTTCGGGCGGACCCGCCCGGCAACGGGATTCAGCAGCGACCTCAAGACGCTGCTGGCCTTGAATCCCGGCCCCCAGGCGATCCCCCGTGCCATCCTCGCGCCGCCCTGGTCGGACGACGATACCCTCCGTGATCTCATCCGGCGCCTGCGCAACGAGGGCGAGCGGGTCATTCTCCTCCTCCCGGGTCAGGCAGATGATCCCCGCGCCATGGGCTGTGACCGGCGCATCGTGATGCGCGACGGCCAGTGGACCGTGGTGCCGGTGGATGCACGCGAGGGAGACGGGTAAGAAAGACGATGGGCCGCAATATCGTCGTTATTGGCACCCAGTGGGGGGACGAGGGCAAGGGCAAGATCGTCGATCTTCTCACTGACCGCATGGGGGCCGTGGTGCGCTTCCAGG
This sequence comes from Gammaproteobacteria bacterium, assembly GCA_026981935.1. Lineage (GTDB taxonomy): Bacteria > Pseudomonadota > Gammaproteobacteria > SZUA-140 > SZUA-140 > S012-109. Next base: position 4,609 of record JALSIC010000063.1, on the reverse strand, counting down.
GCGGGCACAATGCCGGCCATACCCTGGTGATCGACGGCGAGAAGACCATTCTGCACCTGATCCCCTCGGGGATCCTGCGCGAGGGCGTGCAATGCATCATCGGCAACGGCGTGGTAATTGCACCCACTGCCCTCATCGAGGAAATGGACATGCTGGAGGCGCGCGGTGTACCGGTTACGGAACGCCTGCGCGTCAGCGCCGCCTGCGCCCTGATCCTGCCTTCTCATATCGCCATGGACCGCGCGCGCGAGGCGGCGCGGGGCAACGCTGCCATCGGCACCACCGGCCGGGGCATCGGCCCGGCCTACGAGGACAAGGTGGCGCGCCGGGGCCTGCGCCTGGGGGATCTGTTCCACCGTGAGCTGTTCGCCGCCAAGCTGGGGGAGGTGCTGGATTATCACAATTTCGTCCTGCGTCATTACTACAAGACAGAGACGGTGGATTTCCAGGGCGTTCTGGACGAGGCCATGGCGCTGGCGGAGCGGCTGGAGCCGCTGGTGGTGGACGTGCCGGACATGTTGTACCGCTACCACCGCCAGGGCGTGGATATCCTCTTCGAGGGTGCCCAGGGCACGCTGCTGGACATCGATCACGGCACCTATCCCTACGTGACATCCTCCAATACCGTGGCGGGAGGGGCGTCCACGGGCAGCGGTATGGGGCTGCTGGATTTCGATTACGTCCTGGGGATCACCAAGTCCTATACCACCCGCGTAGGCTCAGGGCCTTTCCCCACCGAGCTGGAAGACGAGACCGGAATGCATCTGGCGCGGCGTGGCCACGAGTTCGGTTCCACCACCGGCCGGCCGCGGCGCTGCGGCTGGTTCGATGCGGCCGCGCTGCGCCGCGCCGCGCGCCTCAACAGCCTGTCGGGCCTGTGCATCACCAAGCTGGACGTGCTGGACGGCCTGGACACTATCCGCATCTGCACGGGTTATCGCTGTCGTGGGGAACAATATGAGATCAGCCCCGTGGGGGCTGAACTGCTGGCGGATTGCGAGCCTATCTACGAGGAGGTGCCGGGATGGGAGGCATCCACCGTGGGCGTGAAGACCTATGACGCCCTGCCGGAGAACGCCCGCCGTTATCTGCAGCGCATCGAAGAGCTGGTGGCCACGCCCGTTCACATGATCTCGACGGGGCCGGACCGTGACGAGATCATCATCCTGCGCCATCCCTGCGACTGAGTGTCTCAGACGCCTTCAGCAGGCTTGCCCTGATCCGAGGAAGGCGCGTCTTTTTCCTGCTTGTCATGGTCGGACAGCAGGCGCCCGAAACGCGTGATGCTGCTGTGCGCCAGCTTCACCAGTTCCATGCCCACGGCCAGGTAGGTTTCACCCAGGCGGGGCATCTTGGCGAGGTAGTAGCAGATGCCCAGCAGGGCCGCGAACCCCAGGATCGCGGAGAGGAAGGCGCCGAAGACATAGCCGAACAGGGCCGAGAGATTGGACCACAGGGAAAGCGCGATCATCAGGGCGGCGCCGTAATAGAGGAAGACGGCGAAGGTGAAAAACATGAGGAGCAGGAACTGGATGGCTCTGACGATGGCGATGTCGATCTTTTTCATGACTGGCTTTCCTTTGAGAGTGTAACTTGTTGTTATCTTTTTCAATTGAAGCAACAATTGCCTGGATGAGAAAGCGCCTAAATGGTGGCACAGCAGGGCAGGGCATGCAAGGGGCGATGGAATACAATGCGTCATGCCGCATCATCCGGTAAAATCCGATCATTCCCATGGGGAAATCCTGTCAGGATTTTGCGGTTACCCTGTCAGATGCCGGAGAAAATGCCGGGAAATAAAAACACTTGGAGAATCAAGAGGGAGGCGTTATGACGGAGACGAGCCATTACAAGGTACTCATCATCGGTGGGGGCACGGGGGGCATCGCAGTGGCTGCGCATCTGCGCAAGGAGATGCCCGACCTCGAAGTCGCCATTGTCGAACCTTCGGAGACCCACTATTACCAGCCCGGCTGGACGCTTGTCGGCGGCGGCATCATGCAGGCGGAGAAGACCACCCGTCCCATGGAGAAGGTGATACCCAAGGGCACGCGCTGGATACGCGACAGCGTCACGGCCATCGATGCCGAGGCCAACACGGTCACCACCGAAAAGGGCCAGCAGATCGGCTACGACTTCCTCGTGGTCGCCGCCGGCATCAAGATCGACTGGGAGGCCATCCCCGGTCTCAAGGAGAGCCTGGGACAGAACGGCGTAGTGAGCAATTACGATTACAAGACGGCCAGCATCACCTGGGAGACCATCAAGTCCTTCACCGGTGGCACCGCGCTGTTCACCCAGCCCAAGCCGCCCTTCAAGTGCCCGGGTGCGGCGCAGAAGATTCTCTACCTGGCCGACGATGCCTTGCGCAAGCAGCGGGTGAGGGGGAGTTCCAAGCTGATATTCTGTTCCGCCGCCCCCGGTATCTTTCCTGTCAAGAAATACGCCAAGACGCTCAACGAAGTCATCGCGCGAAAGGAACTGGACGTCCGCTACCAGACCCATCTTGTCGCCTTGCGCCCAGAGAGCAAGGAGGCCGTCTTCGAGAAACTGGCCGACGGGGGCGAGGAGGTGATCAAGTACGACATGATCCATGTCACGCCGCCCATGAGCGCCCCGGATTTCATCAAGGACAGCCCCTTGAGCGATGATGGCGGCTGGCTGGACGTGGACCTGCACAGCCTGCGTCACACGCGCTACGGCAATGTCTTCGGCCTGGGCGACTGTACCAACACGCCCAACTCCAAGACCGCTGCCGCCATCCGCAGCCAGACCCCCGTGCTGGTGAGCAACCTGGTCACGGCCATCAACGGCCAGGAAGGCAAGGCCGCCTATGACGGTTATGCCTCCTGTCCCCTGGTCACGGGCTACGGCAAGCTGGTACTCGCCGAGTTCGATTACAACATGCTGCCCAAGGAGACCTTTCCCTTCGATCAGGGCAAGGAGCGGCGCAGCATGTACTATCTCAAGAAATACATCCTGCCGCGTTTCTACTGGGACATCCTGCTCAAGGGCGGCGATCTCAGTTTCGGCGGCAACTGAAAGAGGCGTTCGCGTTCAGGGGAATTCCGCAGCCGGGGCCGCTCCTGCAGGATGTATCCTGCAGGAGCGACCCCAGGCGGGGACCGATTCCCGTCCGCCCAGGATGCTTCCAGAACGGGCAATGCCCAGCGTGCTGTCAACGTGCTGTCAATGTCCAGGGCCGAGGTTGTCCACCCAGTAGTCAATGACCTGGAACTTGGCGCCGTCGCCGCGTTCAACCCAGCGCACGAACATGCCAAAGTCGTAGCGATAGTCGTTGTATTCCTGCCCCTCCCTGATGGCACCCACCGAGGCTTCGTAGCGGATGCTCTCGCTGAGGTTGATACTGTAGATGCTGGTATCGCTGAGCCCCTGGCTGACGGTCATGCCCACGCCGGCTACGGTGAAGCCGGTGGCGTATTCCACGCTCTGGGTCACTTCGACCTGGCTGACGTTTTCTTCCGTGATCTCGATGGCCGTGGAACGGACGCCATCACCCTGGCTCACGGGAGTCTCCTCGGTCTGTAGAAAGCCCCTGGCGCCCTGGAAGGCATTTTTTTCACTTTCAGACATATAGCTGGAGACGTCTCCAGGCTTGTGGTTCATGATGTCCGGTCCGATCTGCTGTGTGTCGTCCACGCTGGCGTTGAAGAAGTCGAGGGACCAGTCATAGATCTTGGTGTCCACGGGCTCATCGATGGTGATGCGGGTGCCGATGAGGTCCGGATTCGGGGCCGCGACGATCTCGTATTCATAGGATGTAAACAGGGTGCCTTGGAAGATCACCCTGTCCAGGTCCGAACCACCCTCGAAGATCTCTTCCCGCGTCTCGATCTTGGTATTGATATTGGAACGGGTGACAGCGCGTTCCAGGCTGACGGAAGCTTCGAAGGTCAGCATGTCTGCGAAAAGGAAGCCGGGCGACTCGGCCGAGAGGGTCACGCCGACCGTGGTGCCGTAGGCGGCGCCCCTGCTCTCTCCAGCCGATTCGCTGAGGGCGATGTTGGTGCCCGTCAAGGTGTAGTTCTGGCTGATGCCGGCCTCCGTGGGGGGCGCCGCCACCACGAAGAGGACCATGGGATTGGGCAGGCTCTGCCACTTGTTGCCGGTGTACCTCACGCCCAGGTTGTCCCCGTCGAAATCCGCGCCCAGGAAGGCCAGGGGTGGCGGGGTCTTGTAACCGCGCCCTACCTCTTTTACCGGCAGCAGCGAGTTTTTGACCACGTAGGCGCTTTTCACGCAATTCCCGTTCTCGTCGGAGGCAACGCATTCGAACGCGGCATGGATCTCGCGCCGCGACAGGTTGTTGGGATCAAACAAGTCGGGAGCCGGATCAAGTCGTCCCATGATCACTTCATCGGCGCCGTCACGGTCGTTGTCGACAACCGCCATGGCGCAACGGCTTTTGTTGCTGGCGCCGCTGCCGTCCTCGAAGATCACCTCGCCCGGCGTGTCGAAGGGCTGGGGGGCGGAGTCGTTGTTGAGGGCGAGCAGATCGAAGCGGCAGGCATACTCGGGGCCGTTGAAATCCCGGAGGGTGGAGACAACCTCGTCCTGGCCGTCGCCGTTGAGATCGACACGCGCCAGT
>JALSIC010000062.1 GCA_026981935.1 Gammaproteobacteria bacterium | reverse complement strand
ACAAGGTCATCAAGAACGAGGTCATGACCTACGTCAACCGCCACTTCCGGCCGGAGTTCGTCAACCGCATCGACGAGATCGTGGTGTTCCACCCGCTGGGCCGGGCCCACATCCACAACATCGCCCGCCTGCAGATCGCCCGGCTGCAGCGGCGGCTGGAAGAGCGGGAGATGAAGCTGGAAGTCACCGAGGGCGCCCTGGACGTCATCGCCGAGGCCGGCTACGACCCGGTGTTCGGTGCCCGGCCCCTGCGCCGCGCCATCCAACACCTCATCGAGGAACCGCTGGCGATGGAAATCCTGGCCGGCAAGTTCGGCCCCGGTGACACCATCGTCGCCGACGCCGAGGACGGCGAGATCGTCTTCCGCAAGAAATGACGGCTCGGCCTCCGGCCGCGTTGCTCAATCGACCTGTCGAGCGCCCTTTACGGGCGCTTTTTTTGTCCGCTCCGTAAGGTTGCCGGTATCCACCCGACTCACCCTGGGGCTCAGGGCATGGCTGCCCGGGGCGGTACCCGGACTGGTCACCGCCCTGGTTCTGGACGAACCCATCGCCGCCCTCGATCCCCGTGACGACGGTTGTATCACTCGATGATTGCAACTAAAATTGGTACCAATTCAATTAAGGAATGACATGGCCACCCGGGACAAGCTGCTGAACAAACTGCGCAATGCCAGCAAAACGTTTCCCTGGAACGATCTGGTGACGCTGCTGAACCATCTGGGTTACGAAAAGCAGGAAATGGCAGGCTCTCGGGTGCGGTTTTACGACCCAAAGACAGGACACATGATCCGATTGCACCGCCCACACCCAGAAAGCGTCATCAAGGGTGGCGCTCTGCGGGACATCAAAAACACCCTGAAAGCGGAGGGCTATCTGTGACAACCTATCTCACCCACAAGGGTTATCTTGGCTCCATCGAGCCGGATCTGGAAACCGGCCGACTGTACGGCAAGCTGCTGTTCATCCGCGATCTGGTAACCTACGAGGCGGAAACCCTGGAAGAACTGAAGAAGGAGTTCATCGCTTCGGTCGAAGCCTACCTGGAGGATTGCAAGGCACTCGGCAAGGAGCCTGACAAGCCCTGCAAAGGCACCTTCAACGTCCGCATCCCGCCGGAGCTGCACAGGAAGATCGTCCTGGCGGCCAAGGGCAAAAGCCTCAATCAGTTCGTGCGGGAGGCGCTGGAGGAGAAACTGGCGCATGCACAACGCTGACCCGCTATGGCCAAAAACCATGCCTCTGCATATCCCTCCGACCTCCCTCTCGAAGCCCTGGCCCGCTATCGGCCCCTGATCGACGACTGGGACGCCTTCGTGGCCGCCTTGAGCCGCCCCCTGCCCCGCTGCCTGTGGGCCAATCCACTGCGCCTAGAGGCGGAGAGGCTCAGGGCGATTCTCCAGACCGAGGGGCTCGATCCCGAGCCGGTCCCCTGGTATCCCGGCGCCTTCCGGCTGCCGCCCGACACCCCTATGGGCGGACAGTGGTGGTACTTCGCCGGCCTGGCCCACTGCCAGGAGGAGGCCTCGCTGCTGCCGGTGCGCTTGCTCGATCCCCGGCCCGGAGAACGCATCCTCGACCTGTGCGCCGCCCCCGGCGGCAAGACCGCCCAGATCGCCGTGGCCCTCGAGGGACGGGGCACGGTGGTAGCCAACGACGTTCTCGTCGGCCGCATACGCCCCCTGCGCGCCAACCTGGAACGCCTGGGACTGCTCAACGTCAGCCTGACGGTGTGGGACGGCGCCAGCTACCCCAACGCCGCCGGCGCCTTCGACCGCATCCTGGTGGACGCCCCCTGCTCCTGCGAGGGCACCCTGCGGCGCCACGGCTCCCTGGATCGCTACGGCCCCGAGGTTTCAGCCCGCTATGCCCGGCTGCAGCAGGCCCTGCTGCGCCGCGCCGTGGCTCTGTGCCGTCCCAGCGGCCGCATCGTCTATTCTACCTGCACCTTCGCGCCGGAGGAGAACGAAGCGGTGGTGGACGCGGTGCTGCGTCACTTCGGCGGCTCGGTGCGGCTGATACCGGCGGGGATCGCCGGCCTGGGCACCGCCCCCGGCATCACCGAATGGGGGGGACGGCGCTTCGATCCCCAGGTGGAACGGTCCCTGCGCCTGTGGCCCCACCACAACGACACCGGCGGCTTCTTCGCCGCGGTGCTGGAAAAGGCCGAGGATGCCGAAGCCCCTCGGGCCGAAGCGGCTACGGTGGCGGCGATCGAAGCGCCGGAACTGCGACGCTGGCTGCTGAACCACCACGGCCTGCCGCCGGACTGCCTGGCGCAGTGGCTGCCCTGGCGCCGCAGCAGCCGTGGCATCCACCTGGTCCGGCGGG
>JALSIC010000061.1 GCA_026981935.1 Gammaproteobacteria bacterium | reverse complement strand
AGGCGCAGCCGCCTGCGCCGGGACACGGACCGCCTGCGCCTGGTCATGCAGCGGCGACTCGACGAGGACCGGCGTCACCTGCAATGGCTCGCCACGCGCCTGCGCCAGCAGCACCCGGGACAGCGCCTGCTGCAATGGCACCAGCGCCTGGACGAGCTGGAGCAACGCCTGACACGGGGCCTGCATGCCCGGCTGCAGGCAAATCAGGCGCGATTGCGTGAACTGCGGGCCCATCTCCTGCGCCACCATCCCCTGGCGCGCATACAGCGACACCAGGCACAGTGTCAGCGACAGCGCCAGCATCTTGTCCAGCACATGCGGCACCGCCTCCAGGATCTGCAACGCCGCGCGGAAGGCCTGGGCAGGGCGCTGGACGCCATCAGCCCCCTGGCCACGCTGGGGCGGGGCTATGCCATCGTAAGCCGTCTGCCCACGGGTGAAGTCCTGCGCGACGCCCGCAAGGCCCGCCCGGGCGACACCGTGGAGGCACGCCTCGCCCAGGGCCGCCTGCTCTGTGAAGTGAAAGAAACCAAGGCCCCGTGATGAAGCAACTGCTGGCCGGATTCCTGCTCGCCTGCACCCTCCCTGCCTTCAGCGTCCACGCCGCCCTGCCCCGGCACGCCCCCGTACCCGGCGGCATCGCGGTAATCGGCCTCGATACCCCCCAGACTGCCTATTACCGGGGTCAGCGGGTGATGGTGCTGAGGGACGGCAATCGCCATTATGCCGTGGTGGGCATCCCGCTGGACGCCGCGCCGGGCATGCATCGACTGAGCGGGGATCCCGCCGGCCAACGGCTGCTGGCGACCTTCGAGGTACGGGACAAGGCCTATCCGGAGCAGCACATCACCATCAGGAACCGGCGCAAGGTACAACCCAGTGCCGCCGACCTAGAACGCATCCGGCGCGAGCGCAAACGCATCGATGCCGCATTTCGCCACTGGCGTGACCAACCGCCCCGCCTGCCCTTCCTCCTGCCGGTGACGGGACGCCAGAGCAGCGCCTTCGGCCTGCGCCGTTTCTTCAACGGCCTGCCCCGCAAGCCCCACAGCGGCCTGGACATCGCCGCCCCGCGGGGCACGCCCGTCCAGGCGCCGGCCGACGGCATCGTGGTGGATACCGGTGACTATTTCTTCAATGGCAAGAGCGTCTTTATCGACCACGGCCAGGGCCTGGTGACCCTGTATTGCCACCTGGACCGCATTGACGTCGAATCGGGACAACGCGTCAGGCGCGGCGAAATCATCGGCACAGTGGGATCCACCGGCCGCGCCACCGGCCCGCACCTGCACTGGAGCGTCAGCCTCAACGATGCCCGCATCGACCCGGCGCTGTTTCTGCCACCGGCCGAACGTGAGTGATCCTCGCCTTCCATCGCCTGCTCCCTTGTCATTTCGACCAGCGGGAGAAATCCTGTTCATCTCGGCATCCATCGGGTCGTCGCAGGCTGCCATGCAAGCTCGGGAAGTGAAAGAGAACAAAATCCCGGAGGATCAAGGAGTCACCTCGCATGGAGACGGCGGCAGACGGGCGGCTTGGCCTGAATGGCATAGAGCACAAAATTGCCCCGCTCAGCGCCAATGCGGTAATCCCCGTGGAACAGCAGCGGGGCCTCCTGCACCTTGCGTGCCTGCATCATCAGGCCCAAGGGCCGGCCATTGACACGGAACTCCACCTGGAAACGCAGCATCCCCGCCCGGTAAAGCCCCTGCAGAGGCACCACCTGGCGAAAATCCACCTCGTCGAAGGTACCCGTAATCCTTTCGCCTTCCTGGACAATCTCGAGACAGAAAATATTCCCGAACTGGGTGGAGGCGACATACAACCCGGAAATCCCGGCTCCACGCACGCCGCCAGCCCCCCAAGCCACCTCAACAGTGAGGGCAAGCCCTATTGCCACAACCCGAATGCATCGCCACATGGAAGGTGAGTGTACTCCATGGCAGATTCTTGGCAAGGAAAAAAGCAAAAGGAAGGCCGGGAGGCACAATCCTTGCGCCCGCCCGGCCACCCTCCTTCCATGGCCAGCGCTATGGCTGAGTCTTCCCTATCCTGACAGGTTCATTTTCTCAGGGGCTCGCAAGCCGGCGACTGCTCATGATGTGCCCGCCGGACTCACCGTCTCTCCATTGCCAGACCACCATGGCCGAACCCGAATCATCCAGCCCTACATCCTCGGCGAAATGGCCCACGCTCTCGTTTTCAACCCTGCTTGCCCCCTCCCAACCGGCAGCCGATTGCCAGAAGTCGCTCCAGATGTGGGTCCGCATGCCATCGAATTCATTCCATACGACGATGATGTCACCGTTTGCATTGATATCCAGAACTCCCCCCCAAGAATTCTGCCCGAGCGGCCGGGGTGCACTCCACCCCGTATGGAAGTGATAGGTTGCCATCCATGCCTGGGAAGACCCAGGATTGGCAGTACTATCCACTGTCCAGGCCACCGCTGCATCACCATTACCATTCATGACAAGCCGGGAAAGCCAGGCAGATGCCTCAGGTGCATTGTCCTCCAGCAGATGTGGCGCCCTCCACGCACCCGACGCCACGTCATAGCTCCTTGCCCAGAGGCGGACTCCCACCGTATCCCATACCATGATCGGGTTGCCGCCCTCATCGACGCCTACCTGGCGGGACTCCAGGAGATCCTGCTCCCAAACGACGATGGCATTGCCACTATCATCCATTGCCACATGGGATCCATCAGTGGATTCGGATGCATTATTCTCCGACAATGCGACCGGGGGACTCCATGAGGAATCTGCGACGTTGTAATATGCGGACCAGATATCCCAGCGAAACCCAGTCCCTTGCTCCCATACAAGTACGGCATCGCCAGTCTCGTTCATAGCAAGCGCGAGACTGCCCCAAGAGGCAAGGGTCGTGCCACTGGTCACTTCCGTCTCAGAACTCCAGCTACCAGTCCCTGGCACATAGCGCGTCGTCAGAAGGCGCACCGTACTGCCCTCATCGCGTATCCATGCTGCCACCACTTCGCCCCTGTCATTGGCTGTAATAACCGGATTATTTCCATCCCCCAATACCTGAGACACATCCCATCGCTCTTCATCAGGAAGGTATCTCTGAGCCCTGATCTCATCACCCTCAGGCCATACTACCCAGGCGCTCCCTTCTCCATCGATGGCTACATCATAATCATGTATGTTAACCATATTCAGAGTGAGCGATACCGGCACATTCCAGCGACCGGCATCGATGTCAAAGTAACTGGCTTTGAGCACTGCATCCGGAAATGCCCCTGAAACCCAGGCCGACACAGCATTGCCCGCACCGTTCATGGCCATAACGGGATGCGCATCATTCCCGCTGCTTGAAAACTCGACTGCCATTGGATCTTGCCAGGCGCCTTTGATTTTCTCATCCCCACCACCATCACAAACATAGCGCGTCGTGGAAATTTCGTCCGTCTCTAATACGCCGTTGCGGTCAAGATCCAGACCCGCATCAATACGCACCCCACCTGCAGGGCAAGTGGGCGCTTCAGAGGCACGCTCCAATGAAACCATCGCAGTCAAACCATCTTCACCTCGGGAACCCTGTTGACCCGGAACGCCACGCTTGCCAGCCTCACCATTGCAGACCTTGTGGGTATCATCGACTTCCGAAGGATCCAGCACGCCGTTGCCGTTCTCGTCAATACCAGTCTCCACCAGAATGCCGCCCTCTGGACAGTCCAGATCACCCTCGGGAATGACTTGGGTCGCTGCGGCCGCGGCAAAGCGTCCAGCCGTCTGATTCTCTGCAGCAGCCTGGGATTCACCCCCACCGCAGCCGGACAGAAACAGGGACAACAGCATGATGACAAAAGTAGAAACAGAAACCCTATGACATCCCACGTTCACTTAATATTTACCTCCCCATCGTCTTCGGCGTCTTCCCATATCCGTCAAATTCACCGAATGAAATGTGCCAACATCACCTTATTTTTTCTTTCGTCATTCTTACCTTGGCTCTGTCAAGGATTTTTCTTGCTGAAAACAGGGGATATTCCATGGAGTGACAGCACCTTCTCATGGCGGGTATTTCGGCCTTGTAACCAGGATCTGCCCAAGCCCTGCGCTGGATTTTGGCACACGGTCAGGAACAAATGAGGAACAATCTGGTTACAATGACCGCATCTGGGAGAAACAACGGCGGGAGCTTACTGCCCGCGCATCGAGGAAATATCTGCTCAGGCAGGACCGTTATCGGCGCAATGGCGGAAAATCGACAAGGTCTGCGCCGATGGCGATATGCCAAGTGTGGTCATCAGAATTTTCTCACAACGATGGAAGACGGCCGCCACATCGGAAGACCGGCCCAGGCGGGCATAACAGGTCATCAGCTTCTGGTAGAACACCTCTGCCGTCTCATCCACACGCACGCCTTGTTCATAGAGTGAGGCGCTGGCCTGCCAGTCTCCCGCGGCCTCCAGGCGCCGGCCCGTGGCCAGAACCAGGTCCCGGTATTTGGCACGCAGGCTTTCCCGCAGGGGCAGTGCCCAGGCGGCATCCGGCTCCGCCTTGAGAAAGGCGCCCTGATATAATCGGAGGGCCTTTTCCTGACAGGCCTCGTCAACATCCGAGCGCCCCAGCAGGCGCTCGAAGGCCCAGCAGTCCACAAAGCAACAGCGCCGTGCCTCCAGCGACAACCGGCCATGGGCATAGACAACGGCTTCGCGGCACTGCAGCAGCCTGCGCAACCGGCCGACGGTCACCCGCAGACTCTCCATGGCATCGTCGCCACTGGCATCGGGCCACAGGATGTCGATCACCTGAACGGCACTGACATCGCGCCCGCCCAGGGCGATCATCAGTTTCAGCAGTTGCAGGGGACGTTTTTTCGCCTTACCGGTGATGCGCAACGGCTCGCCGTCACGGAGGATCTCGAAGCGTCCCAGCGTGTAGATCCTGACCGGCCACGGCCAGCGCTCCAGGTCGCAACCGTCGCTGGGTGGCGCGAGACCCCGGCGCTGAATGAGCGATCGTACCCACGTCATCTCGTAACCCCGATCGAGGACTCTGGCCAGCAGTCGGCTCATGACATCAGCACGCCACCAGGGACGATTGAGAATACCACCAGCCTTGGAAATATCGACGCACTGCCGCATGTATTCGTAGCAGGATGCTTCGTCACCGTCACGAAGGGCGCATTCGGCACGGGCAGCCGTGGCCTGGCACAGGACCGTCTCCGTATTCATGTGCCGCCCTTCCTCTTCTGCCGTGTGGAGAATGGCAAATCCCGCCTCGTGATCTCCCTGCAACCAGGTCAGGAGTCCCAGTTGGGCCCGCACAATCCCGCGGAAGAAGACACAACCGGCCTGTTCCGCCATCTCCAGCGCGACCTGCAACGCCCGGCAGGATGCCTGCACATCACTCTCGAGACAATACTTCCAGGCCGCAACGTAGTGGTACATGGAATGATCCAGTGGCCGGGCATCCGCCACGCTGGAAGCCATTTTTCTGAGATATTCCGCTGCCTTTTCGAGATTTTCATCGCTCAAGGCGGTGATGGCACCCTGGCAATACAGCAGCGCATCCCACAGATGAATGCCTGTTTCATCGGCAAGCTGAAGATTCTTTTCGATCAGCTCAAGGGCCTCCTCGTTACGAGCGCCCATCCACAGATAGCCGGCTTGCATGGTCTGCCAGGTGATGCGCGCCAGAGGCGGAATATCCTCCTGTCCGGCAATGGGTTGCAGGGCATCGATCAACAGGCGGGCCCTGCCCAGGTCGCCACGCCACCAGACAAGATAGATAAGGACATGACTGGCAACGGTCAGCCGCAATGGCAAGTCGGGCAGGCGCAAGGAAATCGACCAGACCTCCTCAAACCAGCGGGGCAGTTCTGGATGACTCGGCTGGCGGTTAAACAAGGCGATAAACATGGCATAGGCGACACGGCATGCCTGCTCCCCGGAGGAATAACGCGGTTCATCTGCCAACAGACGTTCCATCTCGTCAATCCAATGGTCAAGCGTCTTGAAGTAACCCCATTCGAAGATGATAGTCTCGATGATGGCGGCAACACTGAGCAGTTGACCTTGCCGGTCAGCCTTCTCCCTGAAACCGGAAAAGGCCTTGATCAGGAGGTTTCTGCCGCCTTCTGATTGGAACGGGAACAGGAAAATACCATGCCAATAGGACAACCAGGGATCCTCCTCGACAATCCTGTCGGGCAGCCATTTCAACCAGGTCAATGCAGTACCATTTCGCCCCTGCTGACTCATAAGTGGCGCATATTCCAGGATCAGCCGGGCCAGTCTTCTCCACGATGCATTCTCTCTGAACAACCCGGCTGCTTGGGAAACATGTCCACGCTCAAGAGACAGTTCAGCACTCCGGTCCCTCAGCGCGACCAGATCCTCTTCCGCATATTCTTTTTTCAAACGCGCAAGCAGAAAATCCCGATACAAGGGGTGGTAGCTGTACAATACGCCATCCCCCCGGTGCTCGATCAGGAAATAGTTCCCTCTGCACATCCCGTCCAATACTTCCTGCGCATCAGGCACTCCGCAAAGCCGTTCTGCCATGTCAGCAGTAAATTTCTCGAAGAATGCGGTCTGCAAGAGAAGATGGCGAATCTTGTCATCGTATTTCGAGAAACTCTCACTGGCGAAATACCCGAACACCATCTCCATGTCGGTGGGGAAAAGGGCATCCGCCGTGTTTTTTCCCTTGCATTCGATTTTCCCCTGGGAAAGAAGCAGGATAAGACCAGCAACCCAGCCCTGGCTGATTTCGTAGAGCGCCCGAACATCGTCGATGCCCAGATCCGTGACGTTCGACCTTGTATGGCATACACCCACCGTCTCCTCGAACGACAGACTGAGCGTTTCCCTGTCCACGAGAACCATCGCGGAAGAAGCCAGAAGGCTCGAATAAAGCAGTGGCGGCAATTCGCGGCTGGTCACATACACGGTGATGCTGGACGGCAAGGTGCTGAATGCTTCACATAGAATCGCATGCAATGCGGCATCCCGGGAAAGCTCATGATAATTGTCCAACACCAGGACATAAGGCTCAGACGTGACCGCGAACAATTCGTTGAAAAATCTGCGTGCGAATGACGAAAGACTGGCCATGTGTTCGGTGCGGAAGACCGGCAAATCGACATCCAATACTTCGAACTCCTCGCATACAGCTGCCCGTAGACAGTAAAAAAAGCTGGCCACATCATCATCGCCCGCATCAAGTTGATACCACAAACAGGGGAGACCGCGACGATTCACATAATGATTAACCAGGCTGCTCTTGCCAAAACCGGCTGGGGCGGAAATCCAGATGACTGAATGTGATTTCAGATCATCGAGGCGTTGGAAAATGCGCGGGCTGGCATAATAGGCGGTGGTGGCAGGGCGACTGATTTTCGCATGCGAGATCAGCGTATTCGGAGCCATTACTGATTCCCCAAGCCGGCATGATTCCGTCTTATACTGACGGTCTTCCTCAAGACTAGCAGGATAGGACATCAGGCTCAATACATTCGGGTATTTTCGGGACTTGTCTGCCTGCCGTCGTGTAACCTGGCCGCATGCCGGACATCAGTCATCAATGTAAGTCTCATATAGGTGAGCGTTATGCAGTTCCGTGGGGTTTGTCGTTTCAGGCGACGCCTGTCATTTCAAGCGCAGCGATAAACCTGAGGAGCGGTGGGACAGGATTCCTCCCTTCGGTCGGAATGACAACGTCCTTGTGTCATTCCGAGCGCAGTGAGAAATCTGAGGAGCAGTGGGACAGGATTCCTCCCTTCGGTCGGAATGACAACGTCCTTGTGTCATTCCGAGCGCAGCGAGGAATCTGGGGGCAGTGGGACAGGATTCCTCCCTGCGGTCGGAATGACAACACCCTCTGTCATTTTCAAGCGCAGCGAGGAAGCTGGGGTCGGCGGCGTAGGATTCCTCCCTGCGGTCGGAATGACAACGTCCTTGTGTCATTTCGAGCACAGAGGGAAATCTGGGGAGCGGTGGGACAGGATTTCTCCCTTCGGTCGAAATGACAAAGAAGCGCAGTCGAAATGACAAGGAAGTGCCAGCCCTTGGGGCCTGCATCGGGCTACACGATGGCCGTCAGTCACCAGTGCAAGTCTCAATAGTTGAGGTTTATAGGCTTCAGCCAGGGTTTGTGGTTCCCAGGCGGCGCTTGTCATCCAAGTGCCACCTGTCATTCCGAGCGCAGCGAGGAATCTTGGGGACAGCGGGACAGGATTTCTCCCTTTGGTCGAAATGACAAAGAAGCGCAGTCGAAATGACAAGGATGATGAACCTTGGGCCTGCACCCAGGCCGCACGAAGGCCGTCAGCCATTGATGTAAGTCTCAATAGTCTCCTAACTCTTGTGGGACTCCACTATTTCTTGCACTGATGTTTTGGCTTTCAGGAGTTCATCTATGAGCGCGTTGGCCAGATTGAGGGCTTGGGCGAATTTCCCAGGGTCGGTGACGTATTCATGCACCAGCTTGTTCCTCAGGTTGCAGGCCTGTAACCAAGACTCCATGGACCGGATAAGGCCCAATCGTTCTGCCCGCTTCAAATTATCCATGAAAGGAAGTGCTTTTTCCTTTTGCCATTGAAAAAATCTTGGCAGCAACTTGTCGCCAAGAGTGTCCTGCAAGCGATTGAATTTTGCTGCGAAGGATTCGACGAGATCCTCACGATCTGGTTCGCTGGAGATGCCGGCCACCCATGCAGCATCTATGGGCCCACGGGAAAACAGCCTCTGTCGGGTCCGTTGCAGCCCTTTGATCTCCCGATCAAGAAGTTCCAACGTCTGGATCACACGTTTCAGGTCAGGCTCGGTCATTCACATTTTCCCTCAGCAAATGGAGCGGCACACCGGTCGATCTGGCTTCCTCATGGATAGGCTGCATCGGCGTACCGGTACGATGTACAACGATATCGATCTTCTGGTCTCCAAGGCGCCGAATCAGACGAGCATAAAGGCTCAACTCCCTTTGCAGGGCTTCTTCTGCAGTCGCGTCCACTTCGATATAGAGGTCGATATCGCCTCCACGCGCCTGGGGATCAGTACGAGAGCCAAACAGCCAGGCGTGTGCATCGGTGCCAAAGATGTCATGGACTTCTTCCATGATGGCCTGAATCTGCTCGGGGCTGAGGCGTATTGGCTGCTTGTCTCGCATCTGGGATCAGGCCACGTTCTTATCGGAAATACCCATACTTGCAGCGCATCAACGAAGGTCTATTCATGAGGAAGAATTTCATATATTGAGACTTGCATTATTGACTGACGGCCGTCGTGCAACCTGGATGCAGCCCCCAAGGATCAGCATCTCCTTGTTGTTGTCACCACACTTCCTTGCCATTGCCGCCACATCCCTTTTGTCATTTCGACCGAAGGGAGAAATCCTGTCCCGCTGTCCCCAAGATTCCTCGCTGGGCTCGGAATGACAGGGATACTGTCATTTCTCGCTGCGCTCGAAATGACAGGCGTCACTGGAACGACAAACCCTGGCTGAAACCCATAAACCTCAACTATTGAGAAAAGAGAGGTGTTCACGCGCCTGCGGGCGATTCCAGGTAAGGCGCCCGGTCGATAGAATCATTGCCCGCGGGGCCTGTGCTGCTTGAGCCAGTCCAGCGCGCCTGGAACGGCTTGCCAGCAATCCAGCATCAATTCCCGATAGAGCCAGGCCTGATCTTGACCACCCAGGTGTATGCCCATGGAATCGATCTTGGGTTTCTTCGGGCGCCTGGCAGTGAGCATGCGAATGACGTGGGCATTGAGCTGGTGCCCGCGATACAGGGCCTCGACGGCTTCTGCCATTTCCCCACGGCGATAATGGGCCAGCGCCGCGCCGAGCGGCAGATCGACATGACAGTCGTCGTTATAGCGCCGGTACAGATCGAGCATGGCCTGGTCGTCGCCCTGCTCCAGGTAACAACGGGTGAGCAGACAGCGGATACCGTGGTTGTCGTCGGGATTGAGGCGCAGGAGCTGCTCCATGCGTAGCCGGGCGGCATCTGTCTCACCCTGATCCTGGAGCAGCAAGGCATAGCGTGCCAGGAGACGCAGAATGGGCCGGTTTTCAAGGATACCCCAATGAAGCTGCAGGCCGGGGCGGGCCTGCTCCAACGCATCCAGGATGGTTATCCCACGCTCTATCAGGATCCTCGAAATCCGCTGCCCCACGGACCCGCCCCCTTCCTGGTAAAAGGCATCGATGGCAACCACCAGGTCGTCGAGGATATCTACGCTGTCGAATGCCTCGGAATGCTCTGTGAGAAATGCCAGCCATTCGTCCACGACCTCTTCTTCCCATGGGTCGTCATCCGACAGTGGAAAGGGATGGGTGGAGAACGGCTTTTCCATGGGAAAGCATTCATGCCAGCGTTCTTCCAGCGCTTCGAGGTCGTCCGATGCCACCAGCACCTGGCTCGACGTTGCCACCTCCGCGTGGGGTGGACCGAAAAGATCTTCCTGAAGCGCGTCTTCTCCGAAGGCTGCCGTCTCCTCCGGATCCTCCTCCCAGGACTCGAGACCATAGGATACTGCCGGAGGGGATGATTGCACCCTTTCCAGACATTGCAGCAACCTTCTCAGGGGCTCGCTCCTCACGGCTTCGATCTCGTCCAGCATGCTTTGCGGGTCATCGGCCAGCCCGTCGAGGAAAGCGAGAAATTCAGGGGCGATTTCCGGATCCCGCTCCAGGCGGTGGCGCCAGAACCTGGCCCGTTCGCTGGCCTCATGCAGGCGGCCCTCCGTGGTCAGCAGCGTCACCTCCAGCACAGACAAGGTCGGGGAGTCGGGCGCGGCGCGCTGGGCCTGGCGGAAGGCCTGCCAGGCACCCTGCATGTCACCGGCATCCGCCTGGATCGTCGCCAGTCGCTCCCAGGCGGCGGCACGCAGGGGCTTGGGAGCCTGCTCTGTCAGCTGATTCAGCAGGCGTAGTTTTTCGTCACGCCATCCGCAGGCATCGTAAGCATCACAGAGGATGTTGAGGGCCAGCTCGTGGCGTTCATCCAGGCGCTTGAGCGAACCGGTTCCAAAGAGCGGCTCCAGCAGTTCAACGACCTTGCCGTACCTCCCATCCTCCATGTAGTGAGCCGCCAGGGTATGCAGGAGCGCGGGGGGGATGGCGTGCTCGGCATGGGCCTGCTCCAGCTGCTCAGGGCTCAGGTGGTTGACGGCAAAGGCCCAGATCTCTTCGGGATCAAGGTCGATGAGCGGTGGCAACAGGGCGCAGCACTGCTTGTACTTGCGGCCGCTTCCGCAAAAACAGGGATCATTGCGCTGTGGCTTGGACAAGGGCCGGGGGCGGTAGCGGTTGCCGGGCAAGGGCGTGGCATTCCAGACCAGCCTGGCGAGCACCGCTGCCAGGGGTTTTTCCAATTCCGGCTCAGGCAGGGGGAAAGCAGCCGTCAAGCGGCCGGGGGCCTGCATCCAGCGCAGTAATTCACCGAAGTCTTCAGTCTCGAGGATTTTCCTGACAGCGGCATCGGTCAGTTCAAGGTAGGGCTTTTCATCCAGATCGGCACTCGTCATGGGACTTTCTCACATACAGGTGGTTATGCATGCAGACTTCACGGGGAACAGGCGCGGCCGGAAGAGGTCATTTGTGCCTATTGAGGCATGCGCACGGCCCGGGCAAGCCCCCGTCAGTCATCAGAATGCCCACCACACGGGGACCCCGTACACCACGAGAATCCCGACCAGCAGGGTCAGGGGGATGCCGATCTTGACATAGTCCGTGAAGTGATAGCCGCCGGGACCGTAGACCATGAGATTGGTCTGGTAGCCGATGGGCGTCACGAAGCTGATGGAGGCGGCGACCATGATGGTGATGAGAAAAGGCATGAAACTCACCTGGAGCGACTGGCTGGCCGCGAGGGCAATGGGGAACATGAGCACGGCGGCAGTATTGTTGGTGATCACGGCGGTGAACACGGCGGTCAGGACGAAAATCAGGGCCAGCGCCACCGTGGGACTGTCGCCGGCGAGGGCCAGCAGGTTCTGCGCGATCACCTGCGCCGCGCCGGTGATATAGAGCGCCTCGCCGATCCCCAGGGAGGCGGCGATGACGATGAGGATCTGCCAGTCCACGGCACGGCGCGCGGACCCGGGCGTGGTGCACTTGGTGATGAGCATGAGACCACCGGCCAGCATGGCGGCCTCGAGCATGCTGAGCCAGCCGACGGCGGCGGCCAGGACCATGGCGGCGAGAATGGCCACGGCCACCAGGGCCCGTTCATGGCGCAGGGGATGGGAATCCTCCAGGCGGCTCACCAAGTAGAAGTCACGTGAATTGCGCTGCTGTTCAAGAAAGGAAGGATGCGCCTCCAGCAGGAGGGTGTCTCCCGGCTGCAGCACGATATCGCCGATCTTTTTCTTGAGCTGTTCGCCATTGCGGGAGACGGCGATGATGGCGGCGTTGTACCGGGTGCGGAACCGGCTCTCGCGAATGGTCTTGCCCGTGGTGGGAAAACTGTCGGAGACCACGGCCTCGATGAGGCAACGCGAGGGACGCGGCACGTCCAGCTTGAACACCTGGTCGGTGGCGGGACGCAGGCCGCGGATCTTCTGCAGGTCCACCACCGACTCCACCACGCCGGCGAAGACCAGCCGGTCATTGGCCTGTAACCGCTCCTGGGGCGAGACGGCCGGTATCAGCTGGTCCTTGCGGTCGATCTCGATGAGATAGAGTCCCGGCAGCTGGCGCAGGCCCGCCTCCTCGATGGTCTTGCCCACGAGGGGGCCGTCGGCATCCACCAGCATTTCCACGGTATAACCCCGCACGTCCTCGAACTGGCTGATGGCCGAGCGCCGCTCGGGCAACAGCCAGCGGCTGAGCACGATCACCGCCAGAATGACACTCAGCGCGATGGGTACCCCGATCTTGGCCAGCTCGAAGATCCCCAGGCCGGGACCGCCCTGCTCCTTGATCAACAGGCCGTTGATGACCAGATTGGTGCTGGTGCCGATCAGGGTACAGGTCCCCCCCACCATGGCCGCATAACTCAGCGGCATGAGCAGCCGTGAAACGGACAACCGGTAGCGTCGCGCCCAGTCCTGCACCGCCGGGATCATCATGGCCACGACAGGCGTATTGTTGAGAAACGCGCTCATGGCGGCCACCGGCGTCATCATGCGCAACTGTGCGCCGGCCAGGGACTTGGGCCGCCCCAGGACATACTCCACCACCCAGGCGATGGCGCCGGTATCCTTGAGCCCGGCCACCACGACGAACAGGGCACCCACCGTGACCACGCCTTCGTTGGCCAGACCGCCCAGGGCCTGCGCCGGGGTCAGGATGCCTGTCACCAGGAGCAGCGTCAGGCCGCCCATGAGCACGATGTCGGTGGCGAAGCGGGTCAGCACCAGCAGACCGAAACAGAGCGCGATGACCGCGAGCGTGAACCAGGCTTCAGGTGACATGATGGCGATCGACGGCACCTATCCCTTGATTTCGCTGCGCTCCACCCGGACTCCGGCTTGGAGCCTGCGGGATTCGGATTCGATCCTCAGTTGAGGATGCCTCGCGACTTCAACAGCCCGATGACCTTCGCCGTGCTCTCCTCCAGCGATTCGGAACCGGTATCCACCGCGAGTTCCGGCGCGAGCGGTTCTTCGTAAGGTGAATCGATACCCGTGAAGGCCTTGATCTCCCCCGCGCGGGCCTTCTTGTAGAGCCCCTTGACGTCTCTCTCTTCGCAGATCTCCAGGGGGCAACGGCAATAGATCTCCAGAAAATCGCCGTGGGGTACGAGGTTGCGTACCCGCTCCCGGTCGCTGCGAAAGGGCGAGATGAAGGCGGTGAGCGTGATCACGCCGGCCTCCAGGAACAGCTTGGCCACTTCGCCGATGCGCCGGATGTTCTCCACCCGGTCGTCATCGGAGAACCCCAGGTCGCCGCACAGGCCGTGGCGGATGTTGTCGCCGTCGAGAACGAATGTCCGGCACTTCATTTCGTAGAGCTGCTCTTCCACGGCATGAGCCAGGGTGGATTTGCCCGAACCGGACAGCCCGGTGAACCAGAGAATCACGCTCTTGTGACCATTGAGGGCCTCCCTGCGCTGCCGGTCTATGGTGGCGTGGTGCCAGACGACGTTGCTGCTGACTTTTTTCTCGCTGCTCATGGCTTCTCCGTCTTTCTTCGCATGGTTAGAATGTGCTGTGGAATCGATGCTGTCAAACCCCTTTGCGCCCTGCGGCGCGCCTGCCCTTGTGCTTCCGCAGGAACGCCCCCTCATGAATATCCCGGCTCATCACCCGCCTGCTCCACATACCAGCGATAAGCATCGGCGATGCCGGCGCGCAGATCAATGCGCGCCCGCCAGCCCAGGGCGGCAAGGCGGGAGACATCCAGCAACTTGCGCGGCGTGCCGTCGGGCATGGCGGTATCGAAGACCAGTTCGCCTTCATAGCCCACGACGTCCTGCACCAGGCGCGCGAGATCCTTGATCCGGATATCCTCTCCCCAGCCGATGTTGATCAGGGGGGGCACGGATTCCCTGGCCTCGCGACCGAGCAGCGCATCAAACTCCGCCTCGGGAAGGCGCATCAGAAACAGGCAGGCATCGGCCAGATCGTCACTGTGGAGCAGCTCCCGTCGCGGCTCACCACTGCCCCACACAGTGACCGTGGGCCGACCGGCCTGCTTCGCCTCGTGCATCTTGCGAATCAGCGCCGGCAGCACATGGGAATTCTGAAGATCGAAATTGTCGCCGGGTCCGTACAGGTTGGTGGGCATCGCGGCAAGAAAACGGGTGCCGTACTGGCGGTTGTAGGCCCAGCACATCTCGATCCCCGCGATCTTGGCCACCGCATAGGGACGGTTGGTCCTCTCCAGGGGACCGGTGAGCAGATATTCTTCCTTCATGGGCTGCGGGCATTCCCTGGGGTAGATGCAGGAAGAACCCAGAAACAGCAGACGCTTCACCCCGCTGCGCCAGGCCTCGTGAATGACATTGGTCTGAATGGCCAGGTTCTGATGGATGAATTCTGCCGGATAGCTGTCATTGGCCAGAATCCCTCCCACCCTGGCAGCCGCCAGGAACACATATTCTGGCCTGTGTTCTGCGAAGAATTCACGAACCGCACCCTGTTCCGTAAGATCCAGCTCGGCATGCGTACGGGTAATGAGGCGTTCATAGCCCTCACCTTGCAGCTTTCTCAGCAATGCGGAACCTACGAGACCGCGGTGACCGGCAACATATATCTTGGAATGCTTATCGAATATTGACGTATCAATGGGTTGACTCATATCGATTTGTTCTCAAAGCACTGTGATACGCGATGCGTAGTCATTTCGACCACATTTCCCTGTCATTTCGACCGAAGGGAGAAATCCTGCCCCACCGCCCCCAAGATTCCTCGCTGCGCTCGGAATGACAAGCCAAGTGTCATTTCGACCGAAGGGAGAAATCCTGTCCCACCGCCCCAAGATTCCCCGCTGCGCTCGGAATGACAAGCCAAGTGTCATTTCGACCGAAGGGAGAAATCCTGCCCCACCGCCCCCAAGATTCCTCGCTGCGCTCGGAATGACAAGCCCAGTGTCATTTCCACCGAAGGGAGAAATCCCGCCCCACCGCCCCCCCAAGATTCCTCACTGCGC
>JALSIC010000060.1 GCA_026981935.1 Gammaproteobacteria bacterium | reverse complement strand
TATAGTGCTATTGGGTATTGCCAGTCCTGAATATCGTTTTTTTTTGTGAGGAAGCGCAAGACAATGGCCACAAACCCAGCCCCCAACACCCGGTCCGTCTCACTGCAGGATCAGGATGCCCTGATCGTGGTGGATGTACAGCGGGACTTCCTGCCGGGCGGCAGCCTGGGTGTACCGGGCGGAGACCGCATCATTCCGGTCCTGAACGACTACATCACATTGTTTACCCGCCGCAATCTGCCCGTCATTGCCACGCGCGACTGGCACCCCCCCGATCATTGTTCGTTTCAAGCGCAGGGCGGGCCATGGCCGGTGCATTGCGTTCAGGAAACACAAGGCGCGGCCTTTCCGGACGCGTTGAAGTTGCCCGGCGAAGTGATCGTGATATCGAAGGGGACCCGCCCGGAACGGGATGCCTATTCCGGTTTCGAGGATACCGCACTGCACGAGCGCCTGCAGCAGATGCAGGCGCAGCGGCTCTTCATCGGCGGCCTGGCGACCGATTATTGTGTCCAGGCCACGGTACTGGATGCCTGTGCCCTGGGTTATGCCGTGTTCCTACTGGCAGATGCCGTGGCTGCCGTCAATGTACATCCCGATGACGATGTACGGGCCTTGGACAAAATGAAAGCGGCCGGGGCCAGGCTCGTCTCACGGGAGCATGTTGCGGCCTGATGCCCGGCACTTATCCCACACCGTTCTGCAACCAGGCCCTGCTGACCGATCTTTACCAGCTCACCATGCTGCAGGGGTATTTCCTGCAGGAGATGGAAGAGACGGCGGTCTTTGAGTTCTTCGTCCGGAAATTGCCATCCCGCCGCCGCTTTCTGGTGGCAGCCGGCCTTGCTCAGGCCCTGGATTACCTGGAGACCCTGCATTTTACCCCCGCGGAGCTGGAATGGCTCTCCGCGTCGGGACGTTTCCACCAGGACTTCATCGACTATCTGGCCGGATTCCGCTTCACCGGTGACGTGGATGCCATGCCGGAAGGGACGATTTTTTTCCCGGACGAGCCCATTCTGCGGGTGACCGCGCCGCTGCCCCAGGCCCAGCTGGTGGAGAGCCGGCTCATCAATATCCTGCACCACCAGACCCTCATCGCATCCAAGGCCGCGCGCGTGGTGCTGGCCGCTCCAGGCAGGCTCCTGGTGGATTTCGGCATGCGCAGGGCACATGGGGGCGAGGCAGCCTTGTTTGCAGCCCGCGCCAGCTACCTGGCGGGCTTCGCCGGCACCGCCACGACACTGGCGGCGCCCCTGTTCGGGATTCCCGTGTTCGGGACCATGGCCCATTCCTTCGTGCAAAGCCATGACGACGAGATACTGGCGTTCGAACATTTTGCCCGGGCCCAGCCCGGCAATGTCGTACTGCTGATCGACACCTATGATACGGAACGCGGTGCCCGGCGCGTAGTTTCCCTCGCTCCCAGACTGAAAGCCCAGGGCATCAGCATCAAGGCTGTGCGCCTTGACAGTGGCGACCTGGCCGAGCATGCCCGGCGGGTCCGAGAGATACTGGATGATGGTGGTCTCCACTCAGTACAGATCTTCGTCAGCGGCAATCTCGACGAATACCGCATCCATGAGCTGCTGGCGGCAGGGGCGCCCATCGACGGTTTCGGCGTCGGTACCGTGCTCGATACTTCAGCCGATGTCCCCTATCTCGATTGCGCATACAAACTGCAGGAGTATGCCGGTCGGCCGAGACGCAAGCGCTCCGAGGGCAAGGCCACCTGGCCGGGGCGCAAGCAGGTCTATCGCTTTTATTCCGGGTCAGGACGGATGGAAAAGGACATTCTCACCCTTGCGGAGCTGCCGTCCCCGGGGGGGGAAGCGCTGCTGCAGCCGGTGATGAGAGGCGGCCGCCGTTGTCAGGCGCTGCCGGATCTTGAGGCGGGCCGCCGTCATCTGGCAGCCGGTATGGACCGCCTGCCGGAGCCGTTGCGCTCACTGGAAGAAGGAGACGGCATTCCCGTCGAGGTTGCCCCGGCACTGCAGGCATTGGCGCAGGAACTGGACCGTCGCAACCATTGATGATTGAGGGTCACCTGATGGTTGAGGCTTATGGGCTTCAGTCGGGGTTTGTCGCTCCAGGCGGCGCCTGCCATCCAACTGACGCCTGCCATTTCGAGCGTAGCG
This sequence comes from Gammaproteobacteria bacterium, assembly GCA_026981935.1. Lineage (GTDB taxonomy): Bacteria > Pseudomonadota > Gammaproteobacteria > SZUA-140 > SZUA-140 > S012-109. Next base: position 236 of record JALSIC010000060.1, on the reverse strand, counting down.
AGAAATCTTGGGGGCAGTGGAGCAGGATTTCTCCCTTTGGTCGAAATGACAAAGAAGTGTGGTCAAAATGACACTTCTTCGTCATTCCGAGCGCAGCGAGGAATCCGAAGCCGCAGACACAGGATTTCTCCCTTCGGTCGAAATGACAGAGCAGTGAGGTCGAAATGACAGAGCAGTGAGGTCGAAATGACACGGGAGTGTGGTGGTAATGGCATGGAAGTGCGGCGGGGAATGAC
>JALSIC010000059.1 GCA_026981935.1 Gammaproteobacteria bacterium | reverse complement strand
GCCGCTGTAGTCATTCTACAGCAAATTTCGCCAACGCAGTCAGCGGGCCGGCACGCAATGGCCTGTCCTTTGATTTCAATCTGTTAGGGACTTCAGGCCTGCGCCGGCACGGCGTTGCGGCGCTTGCCAATGGAATGACCATTGCCTGCGCACCGCGCCTTGTTCCAGCACAGGCCTGAAGTCCTGAATACGATATATATGGTTGCCGGGTTAATATCTACCCGCCCATGATACCACTTCGCTGATGATGCATGGGCGGATTACAAACGAGAAGGACTATACATGCATATCGGCATTCCCAAGGAGATCAAGACCCTCGAAGGCCGTGTCGGCCTCATCCCCGCCGCCGCGGCCGAGCTGGCGCAAAACGGCCACGAGGTCTATATGGAGACCGGCGCCGGTCTTGCCAGCGGTTACGACGATGCGGCCTATGCCCGGGCCGGGATACATATCCTTCCCGACGCGGCGGCCGTCTATGAAAAGGCCCGCCTGATCGTCAAGGTCAAAGAGCCGGTGGATGGAGAGCTCGAACTCCTGCGCCCGCACCATCTCCTCTTCAGCTTTCTGCATCTGGCAGCCAACGAGGCGCTGACCGCGAAGCTGCTATCCATCGGCCTGGTGGCGGTGGCCTTCGAGACCGTGCAGGACGCCCAGGGCCGCCTGCCGCTGCTGGCCCCCATGAGCGACATTGCCGGACGCCTGGCAACCCAGATAGGCTGCCACCTGCTGCACCGCCCGCTGGGCGGCAAGGGCATCCTGCTGGGTGGCGTCAGCGGCGCCGACAGGGGACGGGTGGTGATACTCGGCGCGGGCACCGCGGGCACGGGCGCCGCGCGCCTGGCCGCCGGCCTGGGCGCGGAAGTGGTGGTATTCGACCGCGACCGCGACAAACTGGAGGCGGTCAGGGCCATCGGCCCCAATGTGACGGGGCTGTTTTCCTATTCGGAACAACTCAGCCCGGCGGTCGCCGAGGCAGACCTGCTCATCGGCGCCGTGCTCGTCACCGGCGCCAGGGCCCCTCACCTGGTATCCGCCGACATGGTGCGCAACATGGGCGCCGGCGGCGTGGTCATCGACATCTCCGTGGATCAGGGCGGGTGCATCGAAACCACCCGGCCCACCACTTACGCCGATCCCACCTTCCTATGGGAAGACGTGGTGCACTTCGGGGTCACCAACATGCCGGGGGCGGTGCCGCGCAGCGCTTCCCAGGCCCTGTCCGCCGTCCTCACCCCCTATGTACTGGCCTTGAGCCGGGAAGGCTGGGAAAGCGATCCTGAACTGGCCAGCGGCATCAACGTCAAACACGGCGAGATCGCGCATCCCGCATTGCGGAAATAGCGTCCAATGAATAAAGACGTGACATCACCCGGCAGAATCGTTAAATTTCCGGTGATTTCAATCACGAACATACCAGACAGGTATTAAGGCAGGAACATCACTTGGCACAGGCAACGCGCAGAAAAGAAACCCGTCCCGACATCATCCCCACCGCTGGCGCCGGCCTCAAGGAAGGGATGCTGCTGATCCTTGGCGCCATCGCCATCTATATGCTCATTTCCCTGCTGACCTACAACCCCGCCGACCCCGGCTGGGCCTACAGCGCCACCACCAACCAGGTGAGCAACGCGGGAGGCATCGTGGGCGCCTGGTTTTCGTCCCTGTTCCTGTTTTATTTCGGCTACCTGGCCTACCTCTTCCCGGTGATGACCCTCTACGGCGGCTGGCTGCTCTTCCAGGGGCGTCATCAGGACATGCAGTACAATCTGCGCCGCCTGCTGGCACGCACCAGCGGCTTTCTGCTCACCCTGATCACGGGCGCCGGCATCACCACGCTCCATTTCACCGATCCCACCGGCAAGCTGCCCACCAACCCCGGCGGCATCCTGGGCGACATCACCGCCACCCTGCTGGTGACCCCGTTCAATTTTCTCGGCGCCACTCTGTTCCTGCTTGCCCTTTTCCTCGTGGGGGTCTCCCTGTTCACGGGACTGTCCTGGTTCTCCCTGATGGACAGCGTGGGCCGCATCACGCTCTCCCTCGCGGCGCGTGTCGCAGCCCTGGGCCGGCGCTTCAAAGAATATCTCGATGCGCGCAAGGCGCGCAAACAGCGCGTGGAGGCCATCAAGGTCGAGAACATCAAGAAAAAGCAACGCCCCAAACCCCGAATCGAGCCACTGATCCAGAAGCCGGAAAAGGGCCTGCGCGTGGAGAAAGAAAAACAGGTCCCTCTCTTCACCTCACCCGACAATGGCGACCTGCCGCCCCTGTCCCTGCTGGATGAGGCCGAGCCGCCCAGAAACCAGATTTCCGAGGCTGCCCTGGAGGCCATCTCCCGTCAGGTGGAACTCAAACTGCAGGACTTCGGCGTCGAGGTCGAGGTGGTCGCGGTCCATCCAGGCCCGGTAATCA
>JALSIC010000058.1 GCA_026981935.1 Gammaproteobacteria bacterium | reverse complement strand
GGCTGGTATAATCCGCATCGTCGGCATTCGTCACTGGGCTATCTGTCGCCGATCAACTTCGAGAAACAGTACGTCCAGCACAAGAGCGGGGCTCAGACCCCAAATGTTGAACTGTCCACTGAAGCGGGGTAACTCCAACCTTCAATTATCAGGATGACCGGACAAATATCTTCAAATCGAAGGGTTTCCGCCTTGGATTGCCGGCCTTTGGCCTGGTGCTATTTGTCGCAATCTACTATCTTGCGTCATTTTTCAGTGAACCGTCATTCGTCAAAACAGAAGCAAATCAGGAATCGTCTTCTCCTGTAGCAGCGCAAGCTGCATCTTTGGCAGAGCCACCCAAGCCGGTGGCTCCGCCTTCTTTTACGTTTCCGTTGGATTATTTCGACGAATTTGCTTCAGCGGTTGGCAATCGTGTCCGGTTGAGTGGAACGATTGACTACGGTCCAGGCCGAGGCTTTGAGGCATTCATTGAAATCGTCGATGTGACGGCTTACCGCCTCAAGGAACGTTTTACCTTGCGTGATCTCCAGGAGATGGGCTGGCGCATCAAGCGCCTGAGCTACGGGATTGAAATATTCAAGGAAGGCAAGCGGTATATCGCATTCAGTTGGCCAATGGAGTCCTGGGGAACCGTCAGTGAATATCAAAAGACACAAATGGTGCAAAGATGAACTACTGGGGTTTTACCCACACTTTAAACAATACCAGGCGTTATCCACGCTTTATCCACCGCGGGGTGCTCCGTCTACCCCAGAGTGGTGGGTAAAGGGTGGGTAACGCTGTCATGCACTACCGGAACGATAAATACCGTGTTTCTTGAAACAGGGTTTCTTCTTGCTTTGGACGTTGATAATGGAAACGATGAATCTCACTGAAGCTTCTGCCTTCCTTCAGATGAATCCGGAGGTCCTCCGGCGCTGGGCCAAGGCAGGTCGAGTTCCCGCCAGCAAGATTGGAAAGCGTTGGCTTTTCCTTCGTTCGGACTTGATTGATTTCATTCGGAGTAAGCAACAACAACCAACAAAGACAGTATGGCCATCTACAGACGAGGAAAAATCTGGTGGGTCCGATTTACCGCCCCCAGCGGAGAGCGAATATTCCGCTCTGCTCGGACTGAAAGCCGGGTAGAGGCCCAGCAGTTCCATGACCAGCTTCGGGCGGAATACTGGCGAGTGCAGAAGCTCGGCGAGCGTCCCCGCTACACCTGGCAACAGGCTGTTGTCCGCTGGCTCACCGAACAGGCCCAGAAGAAATCCCTCGATGACGACAAGCACCACCTCCGCCGCCTCGATGTTCATCTCCGCGGTGTCCACTTGGATGAGATCAACCGCAAGATGATTGACCAGATCACCGAATCCCGCCTTCAGGATGGCGTCAAGCCCGCTACCGTCAACCGCATGCTGGAGGTTCTGCGGGCCATCCTCCGCCGCGCAGAGCGCCAATGGGATTGGATCGATCGTGCTCCCCACGTCCGCATGCTTCCGGAGCCCAAAGCGCCGTATCCGCTGGCTCACCCGCGAGGAAGCCGACAGGCTTCTTTCCGAGCTTCCTGACCATCTGGCTGCCATGGCTGCATTTACGCTCGCCACGGGCCTCAGAGAGGCCAACGTCACCGGGTTGACCTGGCAGCAGGTGGACCTTCAACGCCGTGTCGCCTGGTTCCATGCAGACCAAACCAAGCCCGGCCGCGCCATGGCCACACCGTTGCACAACGAGGCCGTGCTGATCCTCCGGGCTCAGATTGGCAAGCACAACACCTGGGTATTCACTTACAAGGGCAAACCGGTCACCCGCGCCAACAATCACGCGTGGCGCAAGGCCCTCAAGCGTGCCGGCATCGATGACTTTCGTTGGCATGACCTTCGGCACACCTGGGCGTCCTGGCATGTCCAGGCAGGTACCCCCCTGAACATCCTTCAGGAGCTTGGCGGCTGGGAATCCGTTGAGATGGTCCGCCGTTATGCCCACCTGTCAGCCGATCATCTGGTCGAGTATGCCGGCAACATCAGCCGCCCTCGGGTGATTACTGATACAAATCTGAGACAATCAGAGGAGAAGAAAAGATGACAGAACCAAAAAAGGCCAGTAAGTCACTGGCCCTTAAAGGAAAAAATGGCGCGCCCGGAAGGATTCGAACCTCCGACCGCCTGGTTCGTAGCCAGGTACTCTATCCAACTGAGCTACGGGCGCGTATCTGATCGACCAAAACGGCTTTTTACTGCATAGGCCGAGGCGACAGCATTATACACAATCGCGTCTGCGGTCTGCCTCCAAACCAACTTCTGCCCTTCGTCTTTTGCCTGCTGTCATCTGAATGGCGGAGAGAGAGGGATTCGAACCCTCGATGGAGCTTTTGACCCCATACTCCCTTAGCAGGGGAGCGCCTTCAGCCGCTCGGCCATCTCTCCACATAATGCCTCGTCGGCTTCTGCCCGCTGCAGCGCCTGCGTCGATCCCGGACAGTCCACGCCACGGCCTTGGTCCGCGGGCAAGCGGCGCATCATCGAGATCACTGGGCTTGCTGAGCGTCGGGGAATGCCGAGACGCTATTCCGGGTCCCGGCCGACGAATGCGAAAGGATAACGAATTACCGGATGGGACGCAAAGGGGCCGCGGTCTTCACAGCAAGACTCATTTGTCGCAGGCACTGCCGAGGGAGGGATCCTGGTCTGCTTCATGGCCTGCATTCTGTTCATTTTCCTTCTGGATCCGTTCGTAGATTTCTTCGCGATGGACGGCGATGTGTTTCGGCGCATTCACGCCTATGCGCACCTGGTTACCCCGCACCCCCAGTACGGTGATGGTAATCTCGTCCCCGATTATCAATGTCTCGCCTACACGGCGTGTCAGAATCAGCATTGTACTTCTCCTTCGTGTAACGCTCTTTAATCACTGTCGAGGGATTAACGCAGCGTCCATGAGTCCTTTTGAGTTCCATCGGCCTGTCCCCACCAAACTGAAGCGCATAACTATGCTTCTGATTTACATAAAAAATCAAGTCCATTCTTCAGCCCGCCAATTATAGCATTTTAAATACATTTTTACTCCCCCTCCGGTTGCCCGCCCGACCGGCCGAGTTCGAAGGCATCATGCAGGGCCCGCACCCCCAGCTCCAGGTACTTCTCGTCCACCACCACGGAGACCTTGATCTCGGAAGTGGAGATCATGCGGATATTGATCCCCTCTTCGGCCAGGGCGCGGAACATCCGGCTGGCAATGCCGGCATGTGAGCGCATGCCCACTCCCACCAGGGAGATCTTGACGATCCGGTCGTCGCCGCTGACCTCGCGTGCCTGGAGCTCGCGGGCCACGTCCTGGAGTATGGCCAGGGCCTGGGTGTAGTCCCGCCGGTGCACGGTGAAGGTGAAATCCGTCGTGGCATCCTCGGCGACGTTCTGGACGATCATGTCCACCTCGATGCCGGCATCGGCAATGGGACCGAGGATGCGGCTGGCCACGCCCGGCTGATCGGGCACGCCCAGCACCGTGAGCTTGGCCTCGTCGCGATTGAATGCGATCCCCGATATCTGTGCCTGTTCCATCCCCTCTTCCTCGGCTGTGATCAGCGTGCCCGCGCCTTCCTCGAATGAGGATAACACGCGCAGCGGTACATTGTACTTGCTGGCAAACTCGACGGAGCGGATCTGCAGCACCTTGGCGCCGAGACTGGCCATCTCCAGCATCTCTTCATAGGTGAGGCGGGCCAGCCGCCGCGCCTCGGGCACCACCCGCGGATCCGTGGTATAGACGCCGTCCACGTCAGTATAGATCTGGCATTCGTCGGCCTTGAGCGCGGCGGCCAGCGCCACGGCGGTGGTATCCGAACCACCACGACCCAGGGTGGTGATGTTGCCCTGTTCGTCCACGCCCTGAAAACCGGCAACGACCACGACCCGGCCGGCCGCCAGGTCGTGCTGGATGCGCGCCGCATCGATGTCCATGATGCGCGCCTTGTTGTGCATACTGTCCGTCAGGATGTGCACCTGGGCACCCGTATAGGAATGGGCGGGACAACCACGCGCCTGCAGCGCCATGCTGAGCAGGGCGATGGTCACCTGCTCGCCCGTGGCAAGGATCACGTCCAGTTCGCGGGGGTCCGGCCGGTCGGTTATGGCATGCGCCAGCGCCAGCAGCCGGTTGGTCTCCCCGCTCATGGCGGAAACCACGACCACCACGTCGCATCCCGCGCCGCGGGTGGCGATGACCTTTTCCGCCACGCGGCCGATGTGTTCCGGGGTGGCCACGGAGGTGCCGCCGTATTTTTGGACGATCAATGCCATATCGTTATGAGTGATGTGTGATGAGTCGCGGGTGACGGAGCCGACCGCCCTTCAGCCGTTACGCTTCACCCAGCCGCTCCTCAACCCAGGCGGGCACTTGCGCCAGCGCCGCCGGCAAGGCCGCCGGATCCTTGCCCCCGGCCTGGGCCATGTCGGGCCGCCCGCCCCCCTTGCCACCCACCTGGCGGGCGACGAAATTCACCAGGTCCGGCGCCTTGAGACGGGCGGTCAGGTCCTTGGTGACGCCCGCGACCAGCGTGACCTTGTCCGCCTCTGCCGTGGCCAGCACCACTGCCGCGGTACCCAGCTTGTTCTTGAGCTGGTCCAGGGTCTCACGCAGGCTCCTGGCATCCGCCGCCTCCAGTTGCGCTGCAAGCACCCGGCAGCCCGCCACCTCCACTGCCCTGGATGCCAGGTCGCTGCCGGCGCTGCTGGCAAGCCTGGCCTTGAGGGTTGCAACCGTCTTTTCCAGCTCGCGGTTACGGGCCAGAAGCTGGGCGGCCTTTTCCGTCACCTGCTCCGGCGCCGTCTTGAACAGGGCCGCCATGTCTTCGAGGCGACGCGCCAGGTCCTGCACCCAGCGCACGGCGGCCGCACCGGTGACCGCCTCGATGCGCCGCACGCCCGCGGCGATACCGCCCTCACTGACGATCTTGAACAGCCCGATGTCACCGCTGCGCCGGGCGTGTGTGCCGCCGCACAGCTCGATGGAGAAGTCGTCGATCCTGAGCACCCGCACCTCGTCACCATATTTTTCCCCGAACAGGGCCATGGCACCCATGCGCCGCGCCGCCTCGAAACTGGTGACCACCGTCTCCACGGGAAGGTTGTCGCGGATCCGGTCATTGACCAGCTGCTCGATCTCCGCCAGCCGGTCGGGGGAAGGCGCCTCGTAATGGGCATAGTCGAAACGCAGCCGCGCCGGCTCCACCAGCGAGCCCTTCTGGACCACGTGTTCCCCCAGCACCCGGCGCAGGGCGGCATGGAGCAGGTGCGTGGCCGTGTGATTCAGCGCCGTCGCCCGGCGCGCGGCCTCGTCCACCCGGGCCAGAACGGCATCGCCCTCGCGAAAAGCGCCTTCGCGCACCCGGCCCAGGTGCAGTATGACCTCGCCCTGTTTCTGCGTGTCCTGCACCTCGAAGACGTTGTCACCGCAGCGCAGGATCCCCCGGTCGCCCACCTGTCCGCCGGATTCGGCGTAGAAGGGTGTCACGTCCAGCACGATCGCACCTTCCTCGCCTGCCGAGAGCCGCACCACCGGCTCGCCGTCGCGGAGCAGGGCCAGCACGTGGCTGTCTTCCTCCGCCAGGTGTTCGTAGCCGGTGAACTCGCTGCCACCGGCCACCGCCACCCGGGCGGCGTAATCCGCCTGGAACTGGCCCGCCGCGCGGGCCCGCGCCCGCTGCGCCGCCATCTCGCGCTCGAACCCCGCCATGTCCACCTCAAGCCCCCGTTCACGGGCGATGTCCGCCGTGAGATCCACGGGAAAACCATAGGTGTCGTAGAGCCGGAACACGGTCTCGCCGGGAATCACCGTGCCCTGCAGGCCGGCGATGGCCGTCTCCAGGATTTCCATGCCCTGCTCCAGGGTCTCCGCGAAACGTGCCTCTTCCTGGCTCAGGACACGTTCCACCTGCGCACGGGCCCGTGCCAGCTCGGGATAGGCCTCGCCCATCTCCTGCACCAGGGGGGCGACCAGGCGATGAAAAAAGACCTCCCGGATCCCCAGCTGGTAGCCGTGACGGATGGCACGGCGGATGATGCGCCGCAGCACATAGCCCCGCCCCTCGTTGGAGGGCAGCACCCCGTCCACGACGAGGAAGGCGCTGGAACGGATGTGATCGGCGATGACACGCAGGGAAGGATGATCCAGATCGTCGCGCCCCGCCAGATGCGCCGCAGCGGCGATGAGATTGCGGAACAGGTCGATGTCATAGTTGCTGTGCACCCCCTGCATCACCGCGGCCAGGCGTTCCAGCCCCATGCCCGTGTCCACCGAGGGCTTGGGCAGGGGTGTCAGCTCGCCGCTGGCATCGCGGTCGTACTGCATGAACACCAGATTCCAGATCTCCACGTAGCGGTCGCCATCGGCCTCGGGCGTCCCCGGGGGGCCGCCGGCGATCTCGGGACCGTGGTCGTAGAAGATCTCGGAACAGGGACCGCAGGGACCGGTCTCGCCCATGGACCAGAAATTGTCCTCGGCACCGATGCGCCCGAAACGGGCGGGATCCACGCCGATCTCGTCCAGCCAGATGGCGGCAGCCTCGTCGTCTTCCTCGTACACCGTGACCCAGAGCTTCTCCGCCGGAATGGCAAGTTCCACGGTCAGAAACTCCCAGGCGAAGTGGATGGCCTCGCGCTTGAAATAGTCGCCGAAGCTGAAATTGCCCAGCATCTCGAAGAAGGTGTGGTGGCGCGCCGTATAGCCCACGTTCTCCAGGTCATTGTGCTTGCCGCCGGCGCGCACGCAACGCTGGGCGCTGGCGGCACGGCGGTAGGGGCGCGACTCCAGTCCCAGGAAGACGTCCTTGAACTGTACCATGCCCGCATTGGTGAACAGCAGGGTGGGATCATTGGCAGGCACCAGGGAAGAGCTGGGCACGATCTCGTGGCCATGGCGGCGGAAATAATCGAGAAAGCGGCTGCGCAGGGCCGCGCTGCTCGTCGTCTTCATGCCGGATCTACAAAATCAGTATCGTCTGCCTTCAACAAAGCCATCACCTGAGACTGCGCGAATCCCCGCTGCAGCAAAAAACGCGCCTGGCGGGCGCGTTCCTTGAAATCCCTTGGCCGGACACCGCCGAAGCGCTTGCGCCAGGCCGCTTCCATCACACGCTGCCAGGCTGCATCTTCCCGATCCACGTATCGTGCGATGAGTTCTTCTGCCACGCCGCGCTGACGCAGGGCCGTCGCGATGCGCAGCGGACCCTCTCCCCGCGCCCGGCGGGCGGCGACGTAGCTTTCGGCGAAGCGGGCGTCACTGAGCAGCCCCTCTGCCTCCAGTCCAGACAGCACGGCAGCGATCTCCCCAGCCCCGTGCCCCCGGCGCAACAGCTTGGCGCGCAGCTCTGCCACGCTGTGCTCGCGCCGGGCGAGCAGATCGAGCGCCCGGCGCCGGATCAGTGCCGGTTCCGCCCCCGGGCCGCCGTGGCCCTCGGCTTCAGACTTCGGCCTCAACGAGTTCGGCGTCGCCCCTGGCTGCCGGCACACCCAGTACCGCGGTGCGGATCTGGTCCTCGATGGCCTGTGCGATGTCGGGATTGGCCTTGAGGAACTCGCGCACGTTGTCCCGACCCTGGCCGATGCGCTCGCCCTCGTAGCTGTACCAGGCCCCGGACTTGGCGACGATGCCGTGCTTCACGCCCAGGGTGATGATCTCGCCCTCGCGGGAAATGCCCTCGCCATAGAGGATGTCGAACTCGGCCTGCTTGAAGGGCGGCGCGACCTTGTTCTTCACCACCTTGACCCGGGTCTCGTTGCCGATGATCTCATCGCCCTTCTTGATGGCGCCGGTACGGCGGATGTCCAGGCGCACCGAGGCGTAGAACTTGAGGGCATTGCCCCCGGTGGTGGTCTCGGGATTGCCGAACATCACCCCGATCTTCATGCGGATCTGGTTGATGAAGATCACCAGGGTGTTGGATCGCTTGATGTTGGCGGTGAGCTTGCGCAGGGCCTGTGACATGAGCCGCGCCTGCAGCCCCATGTGCGAGTCGCCCATCTCGCCCTCGATCTCCGCCTTGGGGGTGAGCGCCGCCACCGAGTCCACCACCACCACGTCCACGGCGCCGGAGCGCACCAGCATGTCGGTGATTTCCAGCGCCTGCTCGCCGGTATCCGGCTGGGAGACCAGCAGGTCGTCCACATTGACACCGATCTTCTCCGCATAGACCGGGTCGAGGGCGTGCTCGGCATCGACGAAGGCCGCCGTGCCGCCCAGCTTCTGTGCCTCGGCGATGACCTCCAGGGTGAGCGTGGTCTTGCCCGAGGACTCGGGACCGTAGATCTCCACCACCCGTCCCCGCGGCAGCCCGCCGATGCCCAGCGCGATGTCCAGGCCCAGGGAGCCGGTGGATACCGCCTCCACGTCCCGGGCCACGTCGCTGTCACCCATGCGCATCACCGAGCCCTTGCCGAACTGGCGCTCGATCTGGCTCAGCGCCGCATCCAAAGCCTTTCGCTTGTTGTCGTCCATCCGCTCCCCCATAAGCACTCAAAAACGTTTAGCAGCCCGTCACCTGTGCGGTGTTCACCCAGGATTCTCTGACCAGGCATCCTGCAGGCATCCTGCCCGAATCCCGCCTGATCGGGCAGGGCAATTATCACACAGTTTCCCGCCCCCGTCATCGCCCGGCCTCGCCCCCGCCTCCCGCGGCTGCAAGAGGCCAGACATGCAGGGGACGATAACGAACGCCACCCTCGACCGGACAGGACTCGACGAGGGCAAAGTCGCTCACCTGCCAGGAAACAGGCGTGATGTCGATCTTTCGCGCGGGCGGCCGGGCCACCTTGCGCAGGAGGGTCATGTGCGCCTGGAAGGGACGCCCGTCCAGGGTCAGTCCGCAGGGCTCCAGCGCCCGGCGCAGGCTGCCCACCAGCTGGAACAAGGCCGCGGGACTGTGGCTGGGTCCCACCCAGAAGACCCGGGGGCGCGGCCAGTAACCCAGGCGGTCCAGGACGATCTCGAAGGGCGGCGCGTCCGCCCGCGCGCCCGCCTCCTCGATACAGGATACGCGCGTTGCCGGCACGTTGCCGAGAAAGAGCAGGGTTATGTGCAGATGCGCCGTGGGCACGGACCGTCCCAGGCGGCGCGGCAGACGCCGGCAGACGTGCGCCGCCAGCACCTCGCGCAGCGCCTCGTCGGGCCACAGGGCGAAGAACAAGCGCCGGCTGGCACACGGCGATGCGTTCACGCTTCGCTCATCCAGGCAGGTCCCAGTCCCGCAGCATGTCCAGCACGCCCGCGAGGGCGCGTGCCACCGCCCGGTACCGCACCGCATCGCGGTCACCGGCGAAATGCTCGGTCGTGGCGCGCGTGGCAAGCCCCAGTGCCGCCCAGGCGAAGCACACCGTGCCCACGGGCTTGCCCGGCCCTCCCCCGCCGGGACCGGCAATGCCGCTGATGGCGAGCGCCGCCTGGGCATGGCTGTGACGCAGGGCACCTGCGGCCATCTCCCGCACCACGGGCTCGCTGACGGCGCCATGATCCAGGAGCGTGACCGCCGACACACCCAGCAGCTCCATCTTGGCCGCATTGCTGTAGGTCACGAAACCCCGCTCGAACCAGCCCGAGCTGCCGGGAATGCGGGTCAGCGTCGCAGCCACCAGGCCGCCGGTACAGGATTCGGCGGTGGCGAGCATGAGGCGGCGGCGCTGCAAGGCCCCGCCCACTGTCCGGGCCAGCTCGCAGAGGGTCTCGTCGTTTGCCGGCGTGGCTGCCTGCGGGGTTGTCCGTGGAGATGTCGGGGGCATGGATCAACGAAATTGCTGTGGTATAGTCCCGGTCCGATATTACCAAGGCCATGGGAAATTCAATAGAGCATGCTGGAACGCCTCACCTACCTGTTGCTGACCGTGCTGCCCCATCACCTGCTGTCCCGCGGCATGTACCGACTGGCGCGGCTGCGCCTGGGCTGGCTGAAGAATTTCATGATCCGTCTCTTCGTGCGCCGCTATGGCGTGGACCTGACGGAGGCCGAATTCGACACGCCTGCGGCCTATCCCTGTTTCAATGCCTTCTTCACCCGGGCACTCAGGCCCGGCGCGCGCGCCCTCGCGGCGGGCGGGGACAGCCTGGCCTGTCCCGTGGACGGTCGCATCAGCCAGTGCGGCGCGCTGCGCGACGGACGCCTCATCCAGGCCAAGGGACTGGACTATTCTCTGGACGCGCTGCTGGGCGGGCCGCTGGACGGCGGCGATCTCAACCGCGAGCTGGCAGCACACGGCCTGTTCGCCACTCTCTATCTCTCCCCCCGCGACTATCACCGCATTCACATGCCCCTCGCGGGCACGGTGCATCACCTGCGCTTCATTCCCGGCCGCCTGTTCAGCGTCAATGCCTGGTCCGCCGCCCATGTGCCGGGCCTGTTCGCCCGCAATGAACGGGTGGTGACGGTCTTCGACACCGCCGCCGGCCCCCTGGTCATGGTCCTGGTGGGCGCCATTTTCGTGGGCACCATGGAAACCGTCTGGACCGGCGAGCTGCGCTCGCGCCGTGGCCGGCCGTGGGAACGGGACTACCGCGACCGCCAGCCTCCCCTGCATCTCGGCAAGGGCGAGGAAATGGGGCGCTTCAACATGGGTTCCACGGTCATCGTGCTGCTGGACGGTCGCCGGACCCGGCTTGCGCCCTCACTCGTCCCGGGAAAACCCGTGCGCATGGGAGAAGAACTGGGAGAACTGATCTCCCCCTGACATGTACGGGACGGGTCACCTCAGGCCCTGTCCAGGGGGAAGGCCTGTACTTCCTCTATGGTGGCGGCGCCACTCAGCACCATCAGCAGGCGGTCCACGCCCAGGGCCACGCCGGCACAGGGGGGCAGGCCATGTTCCAGGGCCGCCAGCAGGCGATCGTCCGGCGCCACGTCGGGCAGGCCCAGGCGCCGGCGCCGGTGCCGGTCCCGCTCCCAGCGCAGGCGCTGCTCCCGTGGCGAGGTGAGTTCGTGGTAACCGTTGGCCAGCTCGATGCCTTCCAGGTACAGCTCGAAACGTTCCGCCACGGGGGGATCGCCTGGCCTGACGCGGGCCAGGGCAGCCTGGGAAGCAGGATAATCGTGGAGAAACAGGGGACGCCCGTCCAGGCCCAGATGGGGTTCCACCAGGTGGGTGAGAACGAGATCCAGCCAGGCCTCGCGATCACCGGCTTCCACACCCTCCACGGCGGCGCCCACCTCGGCCTCGAAGCGGGCACGCAATTCCTCGCAGGCGGCACGGTGGGGATCCACACCGGCGAAGCGCCGGAAGGCCTCACCGTAGGTCAGGCGTTCCGCGCTGGCCAGGGTCAGGCCGAGACGGCAGGACAGACGGGACAGGAGGTCTTCGACCTCGTCCATGAGGCGGTGATGATCCCAGCCGGGACGGTACCATTCCAGGAGGGTGAACTCGGGATTGTGCAGGCAGCCGGCCTCCCCGTCGCGAAAGGCCTTGCAGATCTGGTAGATGGGCCCGCTGCCCGCCGCCAGGAGGCGCTTCATCGCCAGTTCCGGAGAGGTCTGCAGCCACCAGGTCTCTGTCTTGCCGGCTGCCTGCAGGCGCACCGCCAGGCTCGCGAGATGGGGATCACTGGCGGTGGCGCGGCAGAGCAGGGGGGTCTCCACTTCCAGCACGCCGCGCTCGTGGAAAAAGGCCCGCAGCTCCGCCAGCACCGTGGCGCGCAGGCGCAGCTGCTCCTGGTCCGCCGCCGGCCGCCAGTCCTCTGTCCGGCCGTCATCCGCCCGCTGGCGGGGGCGCTCCCTGGGCACTGCCCCTACTCCTTGACCCGTGAGACATATTCGCCGCTGCGGGTATCCACCTTGATCACGTCGCCGATATTGATGAACAGGGGCACACGCACCACGGCGCCGGTCTCCAGCGTGGCGGGTTTGCTGCCCCCGCCGGAAGTGTCCCCGCGCAACCCGGGATCGGTCTCGGTGACTTCCAGCTCGACGAAATTGGGGGGGGTGACGATGAGCGGCGCATCGTTCCACAGGGTCACCACGCACATCTCCTGCCCCTTGAGCCATTTCGCCGCATCGCCCATGGCCTCCGCGCCCACGGCGTATTGCTCGTAGGTGTTGGGATCCATGAAATGCCAGGATTCACCGTCGCTGTAGAGGTACTGCATCTCGGTATCCACGACATCGGCGGCCTCCACCGACTCGCCTGACTTGAAGGTGCGTTCGTTGACCCGGCCGGTCTTCAGATTGCGGTACTTGACGCGATTGAAGGCCTGGCCCTTGCCTGGCTTGACGAACTGGTTCTCCACGATGACGCAGGGATCGCCGTCGAGCATGATCTTGAGCCCGCTCCTGAACTCATTGGTGCTGTAAGTCGCCATGATTCTCCTCTTGGTTGGTGCCGGCCACGGCGTTACACTGGCCCGGCCCGTGGATCTGCCCGGGAAGTGAACAACCGGGAAGTAAACAACTGGGAAGTGAATGATAGCCGAAATGTCCAAAGCCCCGCCAACCGCGCCGCTTCCCCCCACATCCCCCTCAACGCCCGCCTGGCAGCGGGCGCTGGCAGAGGGCTACCGCGATGCGGCGGCGCTGTTGCGTGATCTCGATCTCGACCCCCAGGACCTTGCGCTCGCGCAGGACACGGACGGTTTCCCGCTGCGCGTGCCTCGCAGCTTTGCGCGACGCATGCGCCGTGGCGACCCCCGCGACCCTCTCCTGCGCCAGGTTCTGCCGCTGGCGGCCGAAAACCAGACGGCACCCGGCTTCGTCGCGGACCCCGTGGGCGACGCCGCGGCCCTGGCGGCGCCGGGCCTGCTGCACAAGTACCACGGGCGGGTCCTGCTCCTCGTCGGCGGCGCCTGTGCGGTGCACTGCCGCTACTGTTTTCGCCGTCATTTCCCTTACAGCGAGGCAGGCGGCCGCGCGGGGGAATGGGGTGAGGCGCTGGATCGCGTGACGGCGGATGAGCGCATCCGCGAAGTCATCCTCAGTGGCGGCGATCCGCTGGCCGTGTCGGACACCCGCCTCGCCGCCCTGGTCCACGGCCTGGAAGCCGTTCCCCATGTGCAGCGCCTGCGCATCCACACGCGCCTGCCGGTGGTCCTGCCCTGCCGCATCGACGATGCCCTGCTGGCATGGCTGGGCAGGACCCGCCTGCAGGTGGTGGTGGTCATCCATGCCAATCACGGCAACGAGATCGACGACGAAGTGACGGCGGCCCTGGCGCGGCTGCAAGGGGCCGGCGCCACCCTCCTCAACCAGTCGGTGCTGCTGCGGGGCGTGAACGACGACGACGCCGTCCTGGCCGCGCTGAGCGAGAAGCTGTTCGACGCCGGGGTACTGCCCTACTATCTGCACCTGCTGGACCGGGTGCAGGGCGCGGCGCATTTCGAGGTGCCGGAAGCCGAGGCCCTGGCCATTCACCGGGCACTGATGGCCCGGCTGCCGGGTTATCTGGTACCGCGACTCGTCAGGGAAAAGGCGGGGGGGATGTACAAGGAGCCCGTGACCTGAGCCCCGCGGCCGCGGGTTGGCATCCGCTTGCGCGCCGGGGGGCTGGCGCTGCAGGCCCCGCCCCCGTCCGCGGATGGCTTTACGCCGCGTGTCTCAATGCGGCAATGCGCTCGTCCAGGGGGGGATGGCTCATGAACAGGCGCTTGATACCCTGCCCGATGCCGCCCGAGATGCCGAAGGCCGCCAGCTGGTCCGGCAGATGGGGCTGGTTGACGCTCTGCTTGAGGCGTTCCAGCGCGGCGATCATCTTTTCCCGTCCGGCGAGACGGGCCCCGCCGGCATCGGCGCGGAACTCGCGCTGGCGGCTGAACCACATGACGATCATGGAGGCCAGCACCGCGAGCACGATCTCGGCGATGATGGCCGTGATCCAGAAGGCCGGGCCATGGCCGCGCTCGGTCTTGAACACCACACGGTCCACCAGGTGGCCGATGACCCGGGAGAGGAAGATCACGAAGGTGTTGATGACGCCCTGAATGAGGGCCAGGGTCACCATGTCGCCGTTGGCCACGTGACTCACCTCGTGGGCCAGCACGGCCTCCACCTCGTCACGGCTCATGCCCTGCAAAAGCCCGGTGCTCACCGCCACCAGGGCGTTGTCGCGGCGCATGCCGGTGGCGAAGGCGTTCATGTCGGGCGCGTCATAGATGGCCACCTCCGGCATGCCGATGCCGGCCTGGCGGGCCTGGCGCCGGACCGTCTCCACCAGCCAGCGCTCGGTCTCGTTGCGTGGCTGCTCGATGACCCGCGCGCCGGTGAAACGCTTGGCCGTCCACTTGGACAGGGCCAGGGACATGAAGGCGCCCCCCATGCCGAAGACGGCGGCAAAGATCAGCAGGGCATTGTAATCCAGGCCGATGCCCTGCTCGTCCAGGATGCGCTCCACACCCAGGAGACGCAAGGAGATGCTCAGGACGACGAGAATGGCCACGTTGGTGGCCAGAAACAGCAACACGCGCTTCATTCGATGACTCCTACCAACACCTTGATTTCCGGCGGCATTATAAGATGGGTCGAAAACGGGGGGAATTCAAGATTTTCGAACCACCGGCCTTCATTTTACTGAGATACACTCCTCCGTCCTCTGTCATCCGTCCTCCGTCCTCTGCATCCGGTCCACCTTGCGAAACCCCTGGGGCAGCTTGCTGCCACGCCGCCCCCGCTCGCCCCGGTAGTGTGCCAGGTCGCGAGGCTTCAGGGTCATGTGGCGCTGGCCGGCATGGATCGTGAGACCGGCGTCCTCGGGCAAGACCGTCATTGCACGGATGTATTCTTCGCGTGCCGCCACCCGCGCGGCGGGAATATTCATGATCTTGACCCCCTTCCCCCGCGCCAGGGCGGGCAGGTCCTTCACGCCGGTCACCAGCAGGCGGCCTTCCGAGCTGGCCACCGCCACGCTGTCCCTCTCCACGTCGCCCACGGGGACCGGCGGCAGCACCCGTGCCCCCTTGGGCAGGCTGAGCACCGCCTTGCCGGAGCGACTCCGGGTCTGCAGGTCACCCAGGCGGGCGACGAAGCCGTAACCGGCGTCCGAGGCGATGAGCCAGCGGCTGTCGGCATCGCCTGCCATGACGCCCACGAAGCTCGCACCCTCGGGAGGATTGAGCCGGCCCGAGAGGGGCTCGCCCTGCCCTCGCGCCGAGGGCAGGGTGTGGGCAGACAGGCTGTATACCCGGCCGGTGGAGTCCATGAACAGCACCGCCTGGTTGCTGCGCCCCCGGGCCGCGGCCTGGAAACCGTCGCCGGCCTTGTAGGACAGGGCCCGCGGATCGATGTCATGCCCCTTGGCGGCACGCACCCAGCCCTTCTTCGAGAGCACGATGGTGACGGGCTCGGCGCTCAACAGGGCGGATTCGTCCAGGGCCTGCGCCGCCTCCCGGGCCACCAGGGGTGAGCGACGCTCGTCGCCGTAGGCCTCGGCATCGGCCTCGATCTCCTTGCGGATCAACGTGCGCAGCCGCCGTTTCGACGCCAGGGTCTTCTCCAGGGTGTCACGCTCGGCGGAGAGTTCCTGCTGCTCGCCGCGGATCTTGATCTCCTCCAGTTTCGCCAGCTGGCGCAGGCGGATGTCGAGGATGGCATTGGCCTGGGCCTCGGTGAGCCCGAATCGGGTCATGAGGGCCTGGCGTGGTTCGTCCTCGTTGCGGATGATCTCAATCACCTCGTCGATGTTGAGATAGGCGATCAACAGCCCTTCGAGGATGTGCAGGCGCTGGCGCACCTTGTCCAGGCGGTGTTCCAGGCGCCGGCGCACGGTCTGGGTGCGGAACGCCAGCCATTCGAGCAACAGCTCGCGCAGATTGCGCACGCCCGGCCGGCCGTCCAGGCCGATGACGTTCATG
The DNA here is from genome assembly GCA_026981935.1 of Gammaproteobacteria bacterium. Taxonomy (GTDB): domain Bacteria; phylum Pseudomonadota; class Gammaproteobacteria; order SZUA-140; family SZUA-140; genus S012-109. The sequence continues at coordinate 45,421 of JALSIC010000058.1, read as the reverse complement.
TTGACCCGATAGCTGCGCTCCAGGTCCGTGGTGGCGAAGAGATGGGACATGAGGGCGGCCACGTCCACGCGGCTGGAGCGGGGCACGATCACCAGCCGGGTGGGGTTCTCGTGGTCCGACTCGTCGCGCAGGTCCTCCACCATGGGCAGCTTGCGGGCATTGATCTGCGCCGCGATCTGTTCCAGCACCCGCGCCCCCGAGACCTGGTACGGCAGGGCGGTGATGACGATGTCCCCGTTCTCGCGCTCGTAGCGGGCGCGCATGCGCAGGCTGCCGCTGCCGGTCTCGTAGATCCTGCGCAACTCCCCGGGCGGCGTGATGATCTCCGCCTCGGTGGGAAAGTCGGGCCCGCGGACATGTTCGCACAAGGCGGCGACATCGGCCTGGGGATCGTCGAGAAGACGCACGCAGGCAGCGGCCACCTCGCGCGCGTTGTGAGGCGGGATGTCGGTGGCCATGCCCACGGCGATGCCGGTGGTGCCGTTGAGCAGCACGTGGGGCAGGCGGGCGGGCAGCACCCGGGGCTCTTCCAGGGTGCCGTCGAAGTTGGGCACCCAGTCCACGGTGCCCTGCCCCAGCTCGGCGAGCAGCACCTCGGCGAAGCGGGACAGGCGCGCCTCGGTATAACGCATGGCGGCGAAGGACTTGGGATCGTCCGGCGCCCCCCAGTTGCCCTGCCCGTCGATGAGGGGATAGCGGTAGGTGAAGGGCTGGGCCATGTGCACCATGGCCTCATAGCAGGCGGCGTCGCCATGGGGGTGGAACTTGCCCAGCACGTCGCCCACGGTGCGCGCCGCCTTCTTGTACTTGGCGGTGGCCGCAAGCCCCAGTTCCGACATGGCATAGACGATACGCCGCTGGACCGGCTTCAGGCCGTCACCGATGTGCGGCAGGGCCCGGTCCAGGATGACGTACATGGAATAATCCAGGTACGCCTTCTCCGTGAACTCCCGCAGGGGGCGGCGCTCCACGCCTTCAAAATCCATCTCAAGCGTCGTCACAGACCCGCTCCCGGATGAAGAAGGTTCATACCGTCACCTCCGCCAGGTTGCCCTTTTCCTCCAGCCACTGCCTGCGGTCGGCGGCGCGGCGCTTGGCCAGCAGCATGTCCAGGAGCCGGTCGGTGTCGTCCTCGGCATCCAGGGTGAGCTGTACCAGGCGCCGGGTATCCGGGGCGATGGTGGTCTCGCGCAACTGCATGGGATTCATCTCACCCAGCCCCTTGAAACGCTGCACGTTGACCTTGCCCTTCTTGTGCTCGGCGGCGATGCGGTCGAGGATCCCCTGTTTCTCCGCATCGTCCAGGGCATAGTAGACCTCCTTGCCCACGTCGATGCGGTACAGGGGCGGCATGGCCACGTAGATATGGCCGGCCTTGACCAGGGGACGGTAATGACGCACGAACAGGGCGCACAGCAGCGTGGCGATGTGGGCACCGTCGGAGTCCGCATCCGCCAGGATGCAGATCTTGCCGTAGCGCAGGCGGCTCAGGTCACGCGAGCCGGGCTCCACGCCGATGGCAACAGAGATGTCGTGCACTTCCTGGGAGGCCAGGACCTCGGCCGGATCCACTTCCCAGGTGTTGAGAATCTTGCCCCGCAGGGGCATCACGGCCTGGAACTCGCGGTCCCGGGCCTGCTTGGCGGAACCGCCGGCGGAATCGCCCTCCACCAGGAAGAGTTCCGTGCGCACCGGATCCTGCAGGGTACAGTCCGCCAGCTTGCCCGGCAGGGCGGGACCGCTGGTGACCTTCTTGCGCGCCACCTTGCGTCCCGCCCGCATGCGGGCCTGGGCATGCTCGATGGCCAGCGCGGCGATGGCCTCGCCGGTCTCCACGTGCTGACTGAGCCACAGGCCGAAGCTGTCCCGCACCACGCCGGAGACGAAGGCGGCGCATTCCCGCGAGGACAGGCGCTCCTTGGTCTGGCCGGAGAACTGGGGATCGGCGAGCTTGACCGACAGGACATAGCTGCACCTGTCCCACACGTCCTCGGGAGAGAGCTTCACCCCGCGGGGGAGAAGATTGCGGAATTCGCAGAACTCCCGCACCGCCTCGGTCAATCCCGTGCGCAGGCCGTTGACATGGGTGCCGCCCTGGGGCGTGGGCACCAGGTTGACATAACTCTCGGTGAGCGGCTCGCCTCCCTCCGGCAACCACACCACGGCCCAGGACACCGCTTCGTCGTTCCCTTCCATGTCCCCCAGGAAGGGCTCGGCCGGCAACAGGGTCCAGCCCTTGAGTTCGCCGAGGAGATAATCGCGCAGGCCGTCCTGGTAACACCAGCTCTCCGTCTCGCCCGTGAGTTCGTTGTGCAGCCGGATGGTCAGCCCCGGTGCCAGCACCGCCTTGGCCCGCAGGAGATGGCGCAGGCGGGAGAGGGAGAACCTGGGCGTGTCGAAATAGCGGGGGTCGGGCAGGAAGCGCACGGTGGTGCCCGTGTTGCGACGCCCCACCGTGCCCACCTCGCGCAGCTCCTCCACCTTCTCGCCCTGCTCGAAGGCCATGTGATATTCCCTGCCGTCGCGCCGGATCCACACGTCCAGGCGCCGTGACAGGGCATTGACCACGGAGACGCCGACCCCGTGGAGGCCGCCGGAAAAACGGTAACTCTTGCTGGAAAACTTGCCTCCCGCGTGGAGGCGGGTGAGGATCACCTCCACGCCGCTCACCCCCTCTTCGGGATGGATGTCCACCGGCATGCCGCGGCCGTTGTCGCGCACGGTCATGGCCCCGTCCCTGTGCAGGACCACCTCGATGGAGGTGGCATGGCCGGCGATCACCTCGTCCACGCTGTTGTCGATGACTTCCTGGGCGAGGTGGTTGGGGCGGCCGGTATCCGTATACATGCCGGGGCGCTTGCGCACCGGCTCCAGCCCGCTGAGTATCTCGATCTCGGAGGCGTTGTAGCGACTGCTCATCGAAAGGCCTTGTCCGTTCCGGAAATCTGAAAGCAGCGTAGCATATCAGAAGACGGAGGACGGAGGACAGAGGACGGAAGCCGCACGCTACCGCCCATCCGCAGTGGGGAAAGCGTCGGACCCCGGCAGCCGGACACAGGCAGCCTCGATGCAGGCCCGCAGGGCCGGAATCCGGGGCAACGCCGCGCCCCGGATTCCGCCAAGCTTCATCGGGCCACCCCACGAAAAGGCGCCGGATTTACTGACGGTCTCGTAGTTGAATAGACAGGGTCGGGGCTGTTGGTGCGCCGGTCCGGCAGCCTGGATGAAGCGCTGCAAGAGCGGAATCCAGGAAACCAGACGGAAAAACCCCTGCACCCGGATTACATTCCACTCCATCCGGGCTACACATTTTGATATGGACAATTATGAGACCCTTAATATGCACCTGTCTGGCAAACAATGACGAGGCCATCCATCATTTACGGACGCCTCAACCTTCGATGTAGCGCCTCGGTTTCGGGTGAGGGATCATGAACACGGACGGCTCCAACCCGGTCAACCTGACACAAAGTCCCACCGGTGATCGCTTTCCGGTCTGCTCGCCCTGAGAAAGTTCCGGGTCGCGAAAAATATTGGGCGTTACCTCCATGCATAGCATGTGTAGCATGTGTAGCCCGGGTGCAGCGCAGCGAAACCCGGGATGAATGACGCCGCTCCCTGTAGGGATCAGACACCATCCGCGGGATGAGAATCACTGTGTCCTTTGCCCTGAAGCCGCTGGCCTCAGGACAGACCCATCGGGAGCTTCTCTAAGCTTATCCGGAACTGGAAATGGAGGATCTGAGGCAGGCGCTGGAACATGCCGCATGGCTGGCGGATGGAGTCTCCTCACTCGCCCCCACTCTCCCCTTGTGCACGCCACCCTCCATTGGGTATCTTGTTGCGGTCCTGAATCATCCTGGAGAGTGCTGTTGGCCAAGAAAGCCGCGAAAAAAGACCCGGACCAGGCGCTGCCTGCGGACCTGGAGCAGGCCCTGGCGGAACTGGAACAGCTGATCGAACACATGGAACAGGGCGACATCAGCCTGGAAGAGTCCCTGCAATGCTTCGAGCGGGGCATCCGTCTCACCCGCCACTGCCAGGAGGCCCTGAAGGCCGCGGAGCAGAAGGTCAAGATCCTCCTGGAACGCGACGGCGAGACGGTCACCGAAACCTTCGACGCGGAAAACGGTGGCTGATCACCACGCCTCTCTGCAGGCCCTCATGGCCTTTTGCCGGAGCCGTGTGGAACGTGCCCTGGATCACTGGCTGCCGGCCTCCTCGACGCCCCCGTGCACGCTCCACGAGGCCATGCGCTATGCGGCGCTTGCGGGCGGCAAGTACGTGCGTCCCCTGCTGGTCTACGCCACCGGTCAGGCGCTGGGGGTGAAGGCCGAGGCGCTGGATGGCCCGGCCTGTGCCGTGGAGCTGATCCACGCCTATTCCCTGGTGCATGACGACCTGCCGGCCATGGACGACGACGACCTGCGCCGTGGCAAGCCCACCTGCCACAAGGTCTATGGCGAGGCCATGGCCATACTCACCGGCGATGCCCTGCAGTCCCTGGCCTTTCACATCCTGGCGCAGGACGCCGCCATCGGGGTGCCCGCGGAGCGCCGCCTGCGCATGATCGACACGCTCGCGATCGCCAGCAGTTCCCAGGGCATGGCCGGGGGTCAGGCCATCGACCTGGAGGCGGTGGGCAGGGAACTGAATCTGGAAGAGCTGGAAAACATGCACCTGCGCAAGACCGGTGCCCTGATCCGTGCCAGCGTCACGCTCGCCGCCCTGGCAAGCCCCGGCCTGGCGGAGGAAACCCTGCGCCTGCTGGGCGGCTACGCCCGCTGCATCGGCCTCGCCTTCCAGATCCGCGACGACGTTCTCGACGTGGAAGCGGACACCGGCACGCTGGGCAAGCTCCAGGGGGCCGACATGCAGCGCAACAAGCCCACCTATCCCGCCCTCCTGGGGCTGGAGGGGGCCAAGCGCAAGGCGCGGGAACTGCACGACAAGGCGCTTGCCCTGCTGGATCCCCTGGGGCAGGCCGCCGACCCCCTGCGCTGGATCGCCCGCTACATCGTGGCCCGCCCATATTAGAATTAAGGCTGTCCTCTGTCTTCCGTCCTCTGTCCTCTGTCCTCCGAAACTTGCATCCCTTTCGCAAACACCGCATCATTTCCCATTCGGCGAAAACAGGCCACGACAAACAGCGGAAATGAACGAGCAGGCGTCCTACCCCCTCCTGGAAACCATTGATTCACCTGCCCGCCTGCGCGAACTGCCGCGGCGGGAACTGCCCCGCGTGGCCGAAGAGGTGCGCCGCTACATCATCCATTCGGTGGCCCGTACGGGAGGGCACCTGGCCGCCAGCCTGGGCACGGTGGAACTCACCGTGGCCCTCCACTATGTCTTCAAGACGCCGCTGGACCGCCTGGTCTGGGACGTGGGGCACCAGGCCTATGCCCACAAGATACTCACCGGCCGCCGCGAGGCCATGGCGGGAATCCGCCAGCGGGACGGCATCTCCGGCTTCCTGAAGCGCTCGGAGAGCGAATACGACTGTTTCGGCGCGGGTCATTCCAGCACTTCCGTCAGCGCCGCCCTGGGCATGGCCATCGCCCTGCAGCAGCAGTCGAGCGAACAGCGGGTGGCGGCCATCATCGGCGACGGCGCCATGACCGCCGGGATGGCTTACGAGGCCCTCAACCATGCCGGGCACGTGGAGGCCGACCTGCTGGTGATCCTCAACGACAACGAGATGTCCATCTCGCCCAATGTGGGCGGCATGTCCAACTACCTGGCCAAGCTGCTCTCCGGGCGCCTCTACGCCACCATGCGCGAGGGCGGCAAGAAGATGCTCAGCGCCATGCCCCAGATGCGTGAGCTGGCACGCCGCGCCGAGGAACACATGAAGGGCATGGTGATCCCGGGCACCCTGTTCGAGGAGCTGGGCTTCAACTACATCGGCCCCATCGACGGCCACGACCTGGACACCCTGGTCACCACCCTGAGGAATCTCTATCACCTCAAGGGGCCCCAGTTCCTCCACGTCATCACCAGGAAAGGCAAGGGCTATGCGCCTGCCGAGAAAAATCCCTGCGCCTATCACGGCGTCACGCCCTACGACCCCGCCGATGGCCGCATGCACAAGAAAAGCGCCACAGGCCCCACCTATACCCAGGTCTTCGGCAAGTGGCTGTGTGACATGGCCGCGGCGGATCCCGCCCTGGTGGCCATCACGCCCGCCATGTGCGAGGGCTCGGGGATGGTTGAATTCGCGCGCCGCTTTCCGCAACGCTTCTTCGATGTGGGCATCGCCGAGCAGCACAGCATCACCCTCGCCGCGGGCATGGCCTGCGAGGGCCTGAAACCCGTGGTGGCCATCTACTCCACCTTCCTCCAGCGGGGCTATGACCAGTTCATCCACGACGTGGCGTTGCAGAACCTGCCGGTGCTCTTCGCCATCGACCGCGCCGGCATCGTCGGACCCGACGGTCCCACCCACGACGGGATCTTCGACCTGAGTTTCCTGCGCTGCATCCCCAACCTGGTCCTCATGGCCCCGGCCGACGAGAACGAATGCCGCCTCATGCTCTCAACGGGATTCCGTCACGACGGGCCCTGCGCCGTCCGCTATCCCCGCGGCGGCGGTCCCGGCGTGCCGGTGGCTGAAGACCTGGCTACCCTTCCCCTGGGAAAGGCGAAACCCTGCCGGGAAGGCCGGCGTGTCGCCCTCCTGGCCTTCGGCAGCATGGTGGCACCTGCCCGCGAGGCCGGCGAGGCACTGGACGCCACCGTGGTCAACATGCGCTTCGTCAAGCCCCTGGACACGGAACTGGTGAAAAAACTGGCCGCCTGCCACGAATTGCTGGTCACCATCGAGGAAAACGTCGTCGCCGGCGGCGCCGGCTCCGCGGTGCGTGAATGCCTGGACGAAGCCGGCATCGTCTGCCCCCTGCTCCACCTCGGCCTGCCGGATGCCTTTGGACACCACGGCACGCGCGAGGAACTCCTTGCGGCCTGTGGGCTGGACAAGGCGGGCATCGTCGCCGCGGTCCAGGCCCAGCTCCGGGGACGGCAGCCGGGCCACCTGCCCCTCAGCGCCAATTCCTACTAATTTGATCAACAATTGGCTATACTGAACCGGGCCATGGGGGGGTGTTACACGCTGAAGGTGATCACGGATTTCGCGGCCGCCCACTGGCTGCGGGACTATCCCGGCGATTGCAGCCGGCTGCACGGTCACAACTGGAAAGTGGAAGTGGAAGTGGAGGCGCGGACCCTGGACGGGATCGGCATGGGCCTGGACTTCAAGGCCATCCGGCGCGAGACCCGGGCCGTCACCGACGACCTGGACCACCGCTGCCTCAACGAGCTGACGCCCTTTGCCGATGCCAACCCCACCGCGGAAAACATCGCGGCCTACATCTACCGGGAACTGGCGCAGCGCCTCGACGACGGCCGGGTGCGTGTCGCCGCCGTCACCCTGTGGGAAACCGACAGAGCCTGTGTGCGCTATACAGAGGAAGACGAACCATGAACCATGTCATGCCCATCGCCGACGTGCAGAACAGCCACGACAACCGCAAACTGCCCATCGACAAGGTGGGCATCAAGGGCATCCGCCATCCGGTGCGGGTCCGCGACCGCAGCGGCGGCGAACAGCATACCATCGCGACTTTCAACATGTACGTGGATCTGCCCCACAATTTCAAGGGCACCCACATGTCGCGGTTCGTGGAGCTGCTCAACCGTCACGAGCGGGAGATCAGCGTCTCCAGCGTCAAGGACATCCTGTGCACCATGCGCGAGGTCCTCAATGCCGCCTCCGGTCACATCGAGATGAACTTCCCCTATTTCGTCAATAAGACCGCGCCCATCTCAGGCGTGCAGAGCCTGCTGGATTACGACGTCACCCTCATCGGCGAGGTGGGCACCGACCACAGCGTGATGACCACCATCAAGGTGGTGGTGCCGGTGACCAGCCTGTGCCCCTGCTCCAAGGAAATCTCCCGGTACGGCGCGCACAACCAGCGCTCCCATGTCACCGTCACCGCCCGCACCCGCAGTTTCGTCTGGATAGAGGACCTCATCGACATCGTGGAGGCCGAGTCTTCCTGCGAGATCTACGGCCTGCTCAAGCGCCCCGACGAGAAATACGTGACGGAGAAGGCCTACGACAATCCCAAGTTTGTCGAGGACATGGTCCGCGACGTGGCGGCCGCCCTCAACAAGGACCCGCGCATCGAGGCCTACCGCGTGGAATCGGAGAACTTCGAGTCCATCCACAACCACTCGGCCTATGCCCTCATCGAGAAGGGATACGTCCCCGATCCCTGACATACATCCCGCCCCCAAGGATGCCCCCGAAATGATTGACCCCAAAATGAACCGGGCGCGCACCCTCCAGCCATGACCATCCACGTCCTGCGCCACATCGACATCGAGGGCCCCGGCTATCTCGCGGAGGTCCTGGAGCGCCGCGGCCTGCCCTGGCGCCTGGTGAAGGTGGACGCGGGGGAGGCCGTGCCCGCCACCCTGGAGGGGCTCTCCGGCCTTGTCCTGCTGGGCGGTCCCATGAGCGTCAACGACGGGCTGCCCTGGATCGAGGCCGAACTGGCGCTCATCCGCGCCGCCGCCCGGGCCGGCCTGCCGGTACTGGGACACTGCCTGGGAGGACAGCTCATCGCCAAGGCCCTGGGCGGCGGGGTACAGGCCAATCCGGTGAAAGAGATCGGCTGGTTCGAGGTGGAATGCCTGGCACCCGACCGCTGGCCGGGCATGCCGCGGTCTTTTCCCGCCTTTCACTGGCATGGCGAAACCTTCACCCTGCCCCCGGGGGCGGTACCGCTGTTTCGCAGCGAATTCTGCCCTCAGCAGGGCTTTGCCGCCGGCTCCCTGCTCGCCCTGCAGTTCCACCTGGAAGTCCTGCCGGAGATGATCCCCCAATGGTGCCGGCGCTACCAGGCGGAACTGGCGGCCCACGGCCCCTCGCCCAGTGTCCAGAGCACGGAAGAGATGACCCGACGCGCCGCCACCGCCATGGCGGCCCTGAAACCCGTCGCCGACTGTCTCTACGAGGACTGGCTCGCTCCCCTCCTTTCTTCCGCCTGATTTCCCCTTCATCAGTCACCCGCTTCTGCCGATACAAGTTCACAGGCAGTCGAAAAAACCGCCGGCGGCACAGCCGGTTAAATGCCTCGCTTTTGAAAGGTTTTCGACATGTCTTTCAACAGCAGAGATTTTTTCAACAGCCTGTCAGGTCGGAGTCTCCCCTGAGAACGGAAACATGTACGAACATTTTCGTCCAACAGTCCAGCGCCTGGGAGGCGCCTCCGCATGGCGGCATGCGTCTGTCCTCCTGCTGCTTGTGCTGATGGTGAACTCCCCACCGGTCTCAGCGGTCCCCAAGGGGGAATTCCTGGTCTTTCCCAACATCAACACTATCTCCCGCAAGGACGAACTGACCCTGAACGGCCAGAAAATCCTGCCGCAGGAACACACCGACCCCTCCGTGGACTTCTTCTTCAGCCGGGATTTCGAGCGGCTGAGAGTGATTGCCGAGTTCTTCACAAGCAGCAGCGACGACCATGGCGCCCACTTCGAACGCCTGCAGCTCGGCTGGCGCCTGCCCCGCAACATGAATCTCTGGGGTGGCCGATTTCATAATCCCCTGGGCTACTGGAATACCCAGTACCATCATGGCAGTTACCTCGAGACCGCCATTACCCGCCCGGGCACCGTCGCCTACGAAAGCAGCGGCGGCATCCTCCCCATGCACCTCGCCGGGCTGCTGCTGGAAGGCAGCGTGACACGCGGCGAGGCCATGTTCGGCTACGACCTGGCCGTGGGGCTGGGACCGGGGCTGTCCGGCGCCGCCCTGGAGGAACTGAACATCCTGAACCCCGACAGCCGCAGCGAGCCCGTCCTCACCTTGCGCCTCAATTACAGCCCCCTCGAAGACGGTCCGACCCAGTACGGCCTTTCCTTTTCCAGGGGCACCATTCCCGACAATCTGGGGGGTGACATCCGCCAGGAGACGATGGGTGCCCATGCCAACTGGGAAACCGGACGTCTGCGTCTCCTGGGCGCCCTCTACACCATCCGCAACGAAATCACGGGGAGTGACGATCGGTCATTCGCCAGCGGCTATCTGCAGGCAGAATGGGCCCTGGCTCTGCGCTGGACCCTGTTCTCCCGCCTCGAGGACAGCCGCGGCGAAAAAGATGACGGCTTCCTGGCACGGATCCCCCTCTTCGTCCGGGCCCGCCAGCTGGGGGGCATCCGCTTCGAATTGACGGATCGCCAGGCCCTCAAGCTGGAATTCTCCAACACCCGCTATCTGGGGCATCACAGCGAGGCGGTCCGCTTTCAATGGAGCGCGGTCTTTCCATGAAAAGGTTTCTGCTGCTCGCCCTGCTGCTCGCCTGCTGCAGCGTGTCCCAGGCCGAGATCCGGCGCCTGGTCATGGTGACCGCCACGCCGGAACTGGCGGAAATCCGGCTCTCGCCCCGCGACATCCGCAAACTCTACCTGGGCCGCGCCATCATCAGGAACGACAGGCGCCTCATTCCCCTCATCAACCGCAGCGACCCCCTGCTCTACCAGATCTTTCTTCAGAAGAGCGTGCTCATGTCGTCGAACTCCTACGAGCGTTTTCTCCTGGCCAAGGTCTTCCGCAGTGGCGGCAGCCGGCCCCAACGGTACGACTCGCTGCAACAGCTCATCCAGGCCCTGCTGCACCGCCCGCACACGGTGTCCTACATGTGGGCGGTCAACGCGCGGGATGAACCCCGCCTGCGGATCATCACGGAAATCTGGCGGGGCAATATCAGATGAGCCTGCCCCTCGCCATGAAAAATCTCTTCAGCAGCCTCACGGGACGTTTCATCCTGGGCGCGCTCGCCATCAATCTCACGCTCATGCCCCTGTTCCTATTCGGCATCAACCATGCCGTGGAACGCGCCCTGCAAACCAGTTTCATCGACCGGGTCCGCCTGGACGCCCATTTCTTCGCCGAAACCGTCGCCCAGTCCCGCGATCCCGCCCTGATCAGGGAAATGCTCGACGATGCCATGATGAGCGGCCGTTACGTCCGTGCCGTGCTGGTGGAAACATCCCCGGAACAAGAGGAAACCCGCAAGGTCGAGACCTTCCAGGAAGATTTCTTCTTCGGCCAGGGCGGAGACCAGATCTATCACATCGCCGTCCCCCTGCCCCTGAACGAGGATTTCGAAAGCAATTTCGTGCTCCAGTTGGGATACGACGAGACCCCGGTCAACGAACAGATTCAGGAGATCACCCGGCTGTGCCTTTACCTGGCAGGCATTTTCCTTTTTCTCACCTTGCTGGCATCGGTCATTTTCGGTGTCCGGATCATGCACCCCCTCCGTGAGCTGCGCAACACGGCACGGGCCATTGCCTCGGGGGGATACGACCGGGCGCTCGACGTGGATACCGGCATCAGCGAAATCGCCAGCCTGGCCGGGGATTTCGAAACCATGCGCCGGGAACTGGTACGCCACAACAAGGAACTGGAGTACCAGTCCCTGCACGATGCCCTCACCGGCCTGCCCAACCGGGTGCTGCTCCAGGACCGCCTGCGCCAGGCCATTCACACGGCCCAGCGCGAAGACCGTCCCCTGGCACTGTTCATGATCGACCTGGACGGCTTCAAGTCCATCAATGACACCCTGGGGCACCATTATGGCGACCTGCTGCTGCAACAGGTCGCCTCCCGCATCAAGGGGGTGCTGCGCAAGTCCGACACCATCGCCCGCTTCGGTGGCGACGAGTTCTGCATCCTGCTGCCCACAATCACGGACGCAAGGCATGCCACGGACATCGCGGGCAAGATCGCCACCACCCTGGAACAACCTTTCTTCTTCGAGGACCAGCCCTATCAGGTGGGCCTGAGCATCGGCATTGCCCTCTACCCTGAACACGGCGCCGACAGTGGCGTGCTCATGCGCCATGCCGACGTGGCCATGTACATCGCAAAACAAAACAATCTGGACTACACGATCTATGATGCCTCCCAGGACCAGAACAACATCTGCCGCCTGTCCCTCATGTGGGACCTGCGCAAGGCCATCGAGAATGGCGACCTGCATCTGGACTATCAGCCCATCGTCGATCTCCACGACGGCCGTATCGATGCCGTCGAGGCCCTGGTGCGCTGGGACCACCCCCAGCGAGGGCTGGTCATGCCGGAAGAGTTCATCGCGCTTGCCGAGCAGACCAACCTCATCAAGCCGCTTACGATCTGGATCCTGACAGAGGCCGTGCACCAATGCGCCGACTGGCAAGGCCGGGGATATGATTTCAGGGTCGCGGTCAATCTTTCACCGCGCAACCTCCATGAACACGATCATCCCCGCCAATTGATGGACATCATCGAAAGGGAGGCCATCGATCCCGCAGGACTGACCCTGGAACTCACGGAGCGCGCCATCATCTCTGAGCCCAAGGGGACCCGCAAGATCCTGGATGCCTTCCATGCCATGGGCGTGAACCTGGCCCTCGACGACTTCGGCACCGGCTATTCTTCCCTGGGCACCCTGAAGAAACTCCCCCTGAGCGCCATCAAGATCGACAAATCCTTTGTCATGGACCTGAACGAACACAAGGACAGCCTGACCCTTGTCCGCGCCATCATCGACCTGGCCCACAACCTGGGACTGCAGGTCATCGCCGAAGGTGTCGCCTCCCGCGAGATCATGCACCGGCTCAAATCCCTGGGCTGCGATCAGGCACAAGGCTATTTCATTGCCAGACCCCTCAGCCCCGCCGGCCTGGAATGCTGGTTGCGTGATGAGGACAAGGGCAAAACCGCGCAAGACTGAAGCCACCCATCATGATCGGCGGGGAAGACAGGATGCCACCGACGTCAGCGGAAAACCGGCGCTGTGAACCGCGCCTGCAGGCACCCGGTCTGCAGGTCAGCCTGCGCCGGGCGGGATTGTTGGGCGGTGTCTACCGCGCCGCCAGTCTCCTCAACATCGACCGGGGCGGACTGGGCCTGATCGTCAAGGGCATGCGCCTGCGGGTGGGAGACAAGGTCAGCCTGCGGCTGCGCGACGGCAGCGGGGATTACAGCGCCTCGGGCGTGGTGAGCTATCGCCAGTCACGAGAGGAAGGAAACCACTGCGGGATCATCTTCATCCACGTCCCCCACGAGCTGGACTGCCTCATCGAGGCCCTGCTGGCGGCAGGCAGAGAGGGGCGCAAGGCCCCTGCCGGCACCGACGACGGTTCTCCCCCCGTGCCCGTGGTACCCGGCACTCACCGGCGCGCCGATCCCCGCCACCCCGGCACGGGCTTCGACTTGCGCGTGCGCCGCCCCCTGCCGGGCAGTGCCTTCGTCCCGGCCCGCCTGCACAATATCGGGCGGGGTGGCGCGGCCTTCACCACAGACATGCCCCGTCTCGGCCTGGGCAGCCGTATCGAACTCCGCCTCGCCCATGACAGCATCCACTACCTGGTCCCCGCACTCGTCAGCCATGTCCGCCCCCTTCCCCGGGGCGCCCGCTTCGGGGTGGAATTCATTTCCGTGCCACCACGCCTCAGCCGCGTCATCGACGCCTTGGCCGCCAGTCAATCATAGCAGCAGCCCATTGAGTGGCCGAGATCGAGTTGCAGGTGAGCTGGAGAAGACAGCCGGGATGAAGGTCCGCAAACCGGCATCGCACCCGTAAAAACAGCCGCCATTCCTCCCCCTGTCATTTCGACCGACTTCCCCTGTCATTTCGACCGAAGGGAGAAATCCTGTCCCACTGCTTTCAGATTTCTCGCTGCGCTCGAAATGACATGAGTGCGCTCGAAATGACATGGCGCGTACGAAATGACAAGGTATTGATGTGCTTTTACTGGGCCTTACATGAAAGTCGGTCATTGTGTAGCCCGGTGGAGGCTCACAGGACCGTCATCCGGGGAAACAAGGACTTTCCCGTATTCCGCTGTTCTCCATCCGTTACAGATGTTACTAAGACAAGCGATAGTAAAGCGACCTTCAGCGGGTGGCTGGGCGGTCAGTCGCAAGGCACGCCGGCGCCGCCATAGCGCGCCTATGACAAGCCGCCGCAACACCGCGAATGCCCGCCCGACCGCCCGCCCGGAGGGAGCGGCCCAGGCGTCCCGGCTCGGCGTTGCGACCCTTGGAAAGGGCCAGCCATTCCCTGCGGGCCGCGCCTTGATCCGGAACGCCTGGGTCGCTCTGAATGCCGCTTTACTATCGATTGTCTTAGTACGCATTCATTGGCAACCGGAATCATGCGGGCCAATGGCATTGAGATAAGCCTGTTCCAGGTCAGTCCCGCCGAAACGGGCACAACACATCTCCGGTGTGCCGGTGAACAGCAGCCGCCCCCCATGGAGAATGGCGAAACGGTCGCACAGCGAGGCCACATCGGGCAGCAGATGGGTGGTCAGAAAAACGGTGTGCCCCAGGGCCTGCTGTTGCCGCAGAAGCTCCTTGACATGCGCCCGCGCCTTGGGGTCCAGTCCGCTCATGGGCTCGTCCAGAACCAGAAGGGGGCGTCCGCTGAGGAAACACCCCATGAGCCCCAGTTTCTGGGTCATGCCCTTGGAGAACCTGCGCACCGACAGGGTCAGTGCCTCCGGCGCCAGATCCAGCTGCCGGAGCAGGCGGTGGACCTCACCGGCGTTCAGGTCCACGCCATGGAGGCGCGTGATGTAACGCAAAAAATCATTGCCGGTAAGATAATGGGGGGGGACGAAACGTTCCGGCAGGAAGGCCAGGTGCCTGCGTGATGCCGGCATGCGGTGGAGCTCGCCAAAGATCAGGATCTCGCCCTTGTCCAGCGACTGGAAATCGAGCAGGGACTTGATGAGCGTGGTCTTCCCCGCCCCATTTGCACCCACCAGGCCAAACAGTTCGCCCCTCCCTACCTCCAGGTCGATGCCCTGCAGCACAGGCCTTCGACCATAGGCCTTGTGGACACTGGCAAATACCAGTGCCGGGTTTGTGTCTTCCTCCTCAGCCACCACGTTGATCATGGTAATGGCGCGATCCCGGAAAAACAATGGAAAAAGACGATGGACAACGGCGGAAAAACGAAGGCCCGCTGCTGCGGGCCTTCGTTACGGATCCTTGCCGGAAACTCTCACATGATGTGCACGCCGCCACAATCCGATTCCGGATCGGAGACCGTCAGCCGGTAACTGCTGGTGGCGCCGCTGCCGGTGGCGCAGTTGTTGTTACTGGCCTGCTGGTCGTTCTGGAAAGATCCGGCGCGGGGCACGCCGTCATCCACCTTGCGGTCCAGCTCGGCCAGCACATTGACGGGAATGGACCGGCCGGTGCGCAGTTCATGGGACGACTGGCCAGTGCCCGAGGCCGCGCTGCCCCAGGAAAACATCAGCGGCGCTCCATAGGCATTGGTGGGACAGCGGGTCGCGGGACAGTTGAGGGTGTTGCCCTGGGACTGGCCGTCGAAATTGCCGGTGAGAAAGCCTGCAGCGGAGAGATGCAGCCAGAACAAGCCACGCTCAGCGTTGGTGGTCACCCGGCCGTCGCCATTGCCGTTGCCGCCGTTGGCACCACCGCTCACGCCCGGAATGGTATTGCTGGCATTGGCGAAATCCCCCGGCATGGCCCGGTAGCGGTCCTGGAAACCGAAAAAGGCCGCCTTGATGGCGCTGCCCTGGTCCGCCAGGTTGCGCACCTTGGCATTGGTGATGATCTCCTGCCCCTTGAGAATGCCGCCCAGGAGGAGACCGATGATGACCAGCACAATGGCGATCTCCACCAGAGTAAAACCTTTTTGTCGATGCAGATACATATCTCTATTCTCCTTGGATCAACGACACAGAGGAATCGGGCCTGTCATTCACTCCCTGCTTTTATCCTGTTGACGTTCCAGCCAGGCCAGGCGCTCATACCAGAACCGGCGTTCATGGGGGTCGTGGATGCGGCCGCTTTCCAGCAGCCCCCCGATGAGAATCCTTGCCGCCTCCAGATGCCCCATGTCCTCCAGTACGAAAATATGCATCTGTCGAGCCCAGGCAGGAATGTCTGCTCTTCCCTGAGCCTTATCGGCCAGGGCGCCGGCATACTTTAGGGCCAGCGCCGGATCCTGCAGTTCATGCCGTGCGACGATGACGCCATGGGCCAGCCAGGGCCAGCGCCGGCCGGGGTCTTCGAAAAAACTGCGGTAGACAAAATCCAGCATGCGCCGCTGGCGGGCGGGATCCGGCACCGCCCCATAGAGGCGGCTGGCGGCGAGAAGGGGATACTGGGCCCGGGGATCCAGGCTCAGAATACGCGCCAGCCAGGCCTCGACGCGCACATAGTCCAGCTCGCGAAAGGGGATGCTGATACCCGGCTGGTTGTCGTAGAGCTGCAGCCACAGCATGAGAAGCTTCGCCGACACCACGGGATCGCCCAGACTGGCCAGGCGCAATACGGCGACATCGGGTGGAAAATGCAGATCATCCGCGCGGGGAACGGGCGCCGGCTGCAAGGCCCGCCAGCCCATCTGCATGAGCAGGGCAAGCAGCACCATCCAGCGCAGCGGGCGGGGGACGACATGCCACGGACGCTGCATCATCTCAGATATTCTTCCGGTAGAGATCGAACAGGGCCATGGCCGACAGCAGGCACACATACAACAGCGTCTGGACCGCCAGCAGGGGCAGATCGGCCCAGCCATCCACACCGTAGACCAGCCAGTCACTGCGGGCAAACCGGTCGAGATCAGGCAACAGAAGACCGAGGAAATGCACAAGGCCGGAGACGATCTGCTGGCTCCAGGCATGGGGATCCACCAGCGGCCCCCCTGCCATCAGTTCCATGGCGGTGATACTGCGCCCCAGGACATAAAAGGCCATCGCGGCGGCGAAGGCCGGCGCCGCCTGGACAAAGGACAAGGTCAGAAACAGGCACAGCGCGGCGACGATCAGCAGTTCACACCACAGTGACAGGCTCCATGCCAGGACCTGGGCGGGAGGGGCGTACCAGGCGAGCAGGACAGCGGCCAGCGATGCCGTCATGAGGCACAGCAAGGCATGACCCGCCAGCTTGCCCAGATAATAACCGCCGCGTGGCAGCGGCAGGGAGAATACCAGCTCCAGCCCCTTGTCATGGCATTCCCGCGCCAGGGCGGTCGTCATGAACAGGCCCGTGGCCAGCACGGCGATGAGGCGCAGCAAGGCGGCCAGCACTGCCTGGCGGATTTCCAGTGACTCGGTGACTGCCGCCTGTCCCAGGAATTCAGCCACCGCCACTGCTCCCAGCGCTCCCAGCACCACGATCCATCCGTAGCGGCCACGCCAGGCTTCCAGCACTGTACAGCGGGCGATGGCCCATACGGCGCCGCCCTGCGCTGTCATTTTCATTGGCCGATTCATGAGCCGGTTCATCGGCCGGTTCACCGTCCCGTTCATGGCAGCCTCCCCGCGGCCACCATGCGGTTGAACAGAATCGTCGGCGCCACCCAGTTCACGAGGTCGTCGAACTCGCTGCCGGCGATGGCACTGTAGTCACGGTCAATGAAACAGGCATCCCCGTCTCTGTTCTCCTGTTCGTCGCTGGACGAAAAATCACGTTTTGCATCGGAAAAGAAGATGGCAGGCACATCCACGGCCACCTGTCCCGTGCTGCCGCTGCACCCCGTTGCAGCACTGTCGTACACCGACAGCACGCCGGCACCGCCGCCTGAGGTGGTCAGGGAAAAGGTTGTGGTGAAAGCGCCGTTGACGGCATAGGACACCGTCCCGCCCCAGGCATCGGCGCTGGCCACGCCCAGTGTCGCCCAGGGCAGATCGCCGCTGTTGAAAGTGGTGCTCAGGTTCTGGCAGCCCGTGGTATTCTCCACGCCATCGCCATCGGTGTCGGGACAGGGCAGGCGGCCGTTGACCAGCGCGAATCCCACCAGGGCCTCCTGGACATTCTCCAGGTAAGCGGTGGTATCCCGGCGCCGTTCCTGCTCCATGCGATTGGCCAGAGGCTGCAGCAAGCCACCCAGCAAAAGGCCGACGATGAGCAGTACCACGGCCATCTCGATAAGGGTGAAACCCTGCGCTTCCCGTGTCATGGCGCCACCACCCGAAGCTGATCGTTATCGGTCGCCGACAGTACGGGCACCTCATAAACATCGTCGCCATCGACATTCTCTGCCGCCTCCAGCAGATCCCCCGCCGCCAGCGGCGGGCGCGACTGACCGGACAGGGGCGGACCCCCGGCCAGGAGCAGAACCTGCTTGTCGTCATCGGGCACCGGCAGTCCACTGGCCGTCAACAGTGCCCCGCTCCCGCCACAGGCCACGGTGCCCGGGACACAGGGGGCGGCGACGGTGTAGTAGACGAGACTGACCCACTCATTGGCGGTGAACCAGCCCGGCAGCGGCACAGCCCACGGGGCGGCACCTGTGCATGCATTGCCCGAGCCGGGGACGAAACCCGCGCCAATGGCCAGGGGAAGATGGCCACCTCGCACGCCCTGGTCGCAATAGTAATCGGGACCGTCGCCAAGGCTCGCGGCATAGGGATAATAACCATTGGTTGCGTAATAATCCTGTAACCTATTGCGCATCTCCGTCATCACGCGTTGTTGCACCACGCGCATGAGGTCCTGTTGCTCCAGCGCCAGGAGCTGGTCATTGAATGGCATTGGGGCGGTGCTGACAAAAGAGTCGTCGCCCGCCGTGGCATTATCCCCCTCCAGGTAGGCAGCTGGATTGTTGACAGCGCCACCGCTGCGGATCTGTCCGTCCACGACGGCATGGGGTGCCAGAATGACGGCCGCCATCCCGGCATTGCCATCCACCATGATCTGTCCCGGTGTATTGCTGTTGAGCACCGAGGTGGCGCCGCTGACAAAAGCGGCATCCACGGCATACCACAGCCGTTCACCGGCACCATCCCGCAGCTCGCCGCTGTTCAAGGTACGCCATGGAAAGCGGCCCAGGCGGGATGCGCAGCCACTGCCGGTGTAATCAGCCACGCCATCGTTGTCCACATCGGGGCATGGCAGTTCCCCTGGACGCGAGGCGGACATCACGGCAAATCCAAGCAGGGCCTGTCGCGCCTGGGCCAGGGCCCCGCTGCTGTCCATGACGTTGTGACGTTCCGCGGCCCCCTTTTCCAGCCTGCTCAACATGACACTCGCCGCGGCCACGACCAGGATCAGCATCATCACCAGCAAAGCGGCGCCGCTTTCAGTTCGCCGCGAGCGAGTGATGATCGCCGGCATCTCATATCGATGCGAAGTTTTCACCGTGTATCCAATGCGTTCTCATAGGCTTCGTGAATCCGCCCGCGCCGCAGGTCGAAGCTCTGACCCGCCTTCAAGGTCACGCCCACCCGGCGCACGAGAACCTGCGCGTCTTCTTTCAACACCACGCCACGGGTGCGCTGCCTGCCGTTGAGCCAGACGATGCGACGCCCGTCGCTGCCCGTCACCACGCCGTTGACAGTGAGCAGACCGCGCTTCGTCTCAGATCCGCTGGGATCTCCGGCATTCCGGGACGGACCCGAAACAGGGAGCTGCGCATCGAGGCGGGCACGTTCCTGCGGCGTGGTGAACAGCCGCCCCAGCTCGGCGCCCCCCGCCGGCCCGGCCAGGCAGCCCCCCCATACAAGCATCAGCAATACGGCAGCTCTCATAGCCCATCCGTTCCCGAACCGTCGTGTCCGGCGCCCGCGTCCAGTGCCCCGGTCTCTACCGTGAACCAGGCGAGGCGGCAGTCCGCCGACACGTTGGGGCCGGTATTGCGCAGACTGTCGCCCAGACGTACCAGACGGCAGGATTCGACATGAAACAGGCCGGCACCCGCCCGTTCCAGGTCATCGAGAAATGCCAGCAACCGCCCCTCGTGGAGCAGTTCCAGGTTCAGTTCCATGATGCTGCGATGCAGGGGGTACACTCTGCCGTCCAGGGTCATTTCCTGGCGTTTCCGCTCCTGGAGACGGTAATGGATATTCTCTATCCCGTGGCGATCCGCCAGGCGACGCACGATGTCCAGCCAGCGGAGACGGGGTTCTTCGCCCACAAACCCTGTCTTGCGCAACAGGCGATAACGCTCGTAGAGCGTATCGATGATGCGTTCGGCCTCCACGATTTCCTGGTAGCGGGCCATCTGCCGGCCCACATCCCCTTCTGCCTGGGTACGTTGCTGGAGCATGGCCTCCCGAAAGTACCAGGCACCTCCCCACAACACGGACACGGCCAGCAGCACTGCGGCATTGAACAACAAGGGCCGGCGCAGCCGGTCCCAATGCGGGCTAACCGTGTTCACGGGCCGGACTCCTCAACGTGACACGCAGGCTGAAAACGGCCTGCTCCTCGGTCGATGCCTTGCCGAAACGGCCTTCCACGGCCGTGGCGGGATTGGTGTCGAGGGGCAACTTGAGGATCTGAACACCCGTCACCCCGGGCTGATCGCGCAGGGCCGCGGCGAGCTGCCTGACCTCACGGTGTGCGCGCAGATAGTCTCCGTGGAAGGGATGAATACTCCCTCTCAGCACGGCACTTTGCAGGTCCCCGGGCAGGTTTCCGGGTAGATTCGCGGGCAGATACCCGCCGTCTTCGCCTGCCGATGCCGCCCCCTGATCCGCGTCATGGCCTGCATCGGCAGCTGCACCGGTCATGACGCCACGCCAATCGATGGCATCCAGCCGCACCAGCGTCCTGTGTTCCAGCCCATGACTGATCTTCACCAGGATCTCGGTGGGCAACTGGCGACGGGCGCGCAGATGATCCGCCAGCCGGACCGCAGCCGCAATGGCGGTTGCGCTGACCTCCGTCTCCGGCAGGCGGGCGGCCACCTGTTCGTAGACAGCCTGGATGCGGTCGGCCTCCCGGTGGGCCAGCTCAGCCTGATGGCGGAAAATGAGGGCGTCCCCCACGGTGAAACCGCTGCCCAAGACCCCCGTTGCCAGCACAACACCGGCGGCCACCTGCGAAACCCGCCGCGCCTGGTAGGTGAGATAGCCCCGGCGCTGATCATCACGACCATAGTGGGCACGCCTTGCGCCCTGGCTCAGCAGTCCCAGAAAGAGCCGGTCGCAATAGGGGGTTTCCTCACCGACCATCTCGGCCACCTTCCTGCCCAGCCTGCCGGCCAGCTCGCTTGTGGCGCAGAGGTGATAATAGCTGGATTTCTGTCCCACCACTTCCCGTTCCAGCACGGGCAGTGCCGTACTGCCGCTGACCAGACACACGGCCAGTCGCTCGTCGGGCTGAAGAAAGCGCAACGACCCCAGGTAGCGCTTGGTCTTGCTGATTTCAGCGTTGACCGCCGCAGGATAGGCAGGATCCCGGGCCGCCGGCACCTGGGACAGGCGGCTGAACCGGAACCTGCCCTTCTCGAAATAAGTCTGCCTCAGACCGCCATGCAGGTTATGGGTCAACAACAACACCTTTTCGTGGCCTGGCGCCAGGGCCTTGAGCAGGCCGGCCGAAATCAGGGGCAGAGAATAAATGCCGGTCACGGGCTGCTGCCGTTTCTCCAGTGCCGTGAGCCACACATCCACCTGGGCGGGCGTGGTGAGCGCACTGAACAGCACCTCGTCCTTGCGACGTTCGCCGGGGGCACGGCCATGGACCGTGGCATAACGGTAGGGCGTGCTGCGATAGAGGCGTCCGGCATGTCGCGCCAGGAGCGCGCGGCGATCGCGCCCCCACAGGTGGGGCAGGGTCTCGAGCCTGAACTCCTCCTCCGCGAGATCGGCGAGAACAGCGGTGGGCAGCTCGGGAACGGTGGCCAGGTAGGCATCGAATGCCGCCACCCCTTCATCGGAAGCGGCAAAACTCCCCATCTCATGCAGGGCGCCCTGGCGGTATTCGTATGCCGCCAGCATCGACCCGGTCAAGTGGAGCAGCAGTTTCATGGTTCGAGATCCACCCCGAGATCAATCCCAAAGATCAATCCCAAAGATCAATCCGGGAACACCGTTCAAACCCCTCAGAAGTCCATATTGCCGATGATTTCATAAATCGGCCCCAGCACGGATAACATTAACCAGCCCAGCATCACGCCCAGCACCACGGTGAGCGCGGGCTCGATGAGCTTCTGGATGCGCTCGATGGATTCACGCACGTCCCGGGAATAGAAATAACTGATATTGCGCAGCGCGTCCTCCAGGGCGCCGGTGGTCTCACCCACGCGTACCATGCGTACCACCAGCGTGGGAAAGAGGCCGGCGTTTTCGAAGGCGGTACTGAGACCGATGCCTTCCGCGACCTGGGTCCGGACCCGGTCCAGGGACTCGGTAATGACCCGGTTGCCCGTGAGGGTGCGGCTGATGCCGAGACATTCCATGATGCTCACGCCCGCCCCGTACATGATGGCGAAATTGCTGGCAAACCGGGCCAGCACGATCTTGTGCAGGATCTCCCCGATATAGGGCATGCCCAGCAACATGGCATCGATGCGGTAATCCACCCGCGGGTTGACCCGGCGCAGATAGAGCAACAGGACCAGCAGGAAGGGGGGCACCAGGACGATGAATTCCCAGTAATCCAGAAAACCCTCTGACAGGG
Organism: Gammaproteobacteria bacterium; assembly: GCA_026981935.1. Taxonomy (GTDB): domain Bacteria; phylum Pseudomonadota; class Gammaproteobacteria; order SZUA-140; family SZUA-140; genus S012-109. Next base: position 22,977 of record JALSIC010000058.1, on the reverse strand, counting down.
CAAGGAGAAGCCGCGTATGATAGGGCAGTGCCTGTCCCATGTGACTGAGGAAACTGCTCAGTTGAGGCACCAGGTAGGCAAGCAGGAATATCACCACGCCGATCACCACGGTGGCGACGATGGCGGGATAGATCATGATCTTTTTCATGTGTGCGGCGAGTTCGTCCTGCCATTTCAACGTTTCCGTCAACTCCCGCAGGATGTCGGGCAGGGTACCGCTCAGCTCGCCGGAACGGATCAGGTTGACGAACACCTCGTTGAACACCGATGGGAAGCGCGCCAGGGCCTGTGAGAGGGTACGGCCGCCTTCGATGTCGTCGATGAGGGAATCGAGCACTTCGCGGAAACGCAGATTGGTGATGCTGTCGCGCAGATCGGTGAGTCCGTCGAGGATGGGGATGCCGGCCCGGGTGAGCTGTTCCAGGTGAAAACAGAAGGTGATGAGTTCGGCGCGGCGGACCCGCCGCCGCAGGGCTCCGCCCTGGTGGCGTCTCACGGGGCGGGCATGGATGAGATCCAGCCCCATCCTGCTGAGACGCAGTTCCAGGTCGTCGTCGTTGCCGGCCTCCAGGCGGCCGAATATCATCTTGCCCCGGGCATCGACGGCCTTGTAGCGGAACAGGGCCATGGGCGCCTCACCGCAGGCGGCTGGTGAGATCCACCACCCGTGAGACTTCGTCCAGCGTGGTGATACCGGCGAGGATGCGGCGCAGCCCGTCTTCCACCAGGGGGCGGTAACCCTTCGTCCTGGCGGCTTCCTGGATTTCCCTCAAGGTGGCGCGCCGCGCCACGAGGTCATCCAGCTCCTGATCCATCCACAGGAATTCGGTGAGGGCGATACGCCCCCGGTAACCGATATGATGACATTGCTCGCAGCCCCGGGCGCGGTAGATGGCCAGCGGCGCCTGGGCATCGACACCGAGCAGGCGGCGTTCCATCTCGCCCGGACTGACCTGTTCGCGGCAGTGGGGGCACAGCTTGCGTACCAGGCGCTGCCCCATGATGCCGATGATGTTGCTGGCCAGGATCTCGGGCACGATACCCAGATCCAGCATGCGGGGAATGGCACCGATGGCGGAATTGGTATGGACGGTGGAAAACACCTGGTGCCCGGTCATGGCGGCGCGCAAGGCCATGTCGGCGGTGGCTTCGTCCCGGATCTCGCCGATGAGGATGACGTCCGGATCCTGGCGCAGCATGGAACGGATGCCGCTGGCGAAATCCATCTTCGCCACTTCGTTGACCGAGGTCTGGCGGATCATGGCCATGGGGTATTCCACGGGATCCTCCAGGGTCATGATGTTCACGCCTTCGTGGTTGATATAGTTGAGCATGGCGTACAGGGTGGTGGTCTTGCCGCTGCCGGTGGGGCCGGTCACCAGAAAGATGCCCTCGGGGCGTGCCAGCATGAGTTTCAGCGTGGTCACCGCCTCGGCCTCCAGCCCCAGGTCATCCACGGAAACGATGCCCTTGCTGCGATCCAGTACCCGCAGCACGATGTTCTCGCCATGGGTGGTGGGCTGGGCGGAGACACGAAAATCCACGGGCCTTCCGCACAGCGTGAGAGAAATACGGCCATCCTGGGGCGCGCGTGTCTCGGCAATGTTCATCCCAGCCATCACCTTGAGGCGCACCGCGATGCCCGACCAGTAGTCGTAATGGAGGCTGCGGATCTGGCGCAGGACACCGTCGATGCGGTAGCGGATGCGTAGAAATCCGGCCTCCGGCTCGAAATGGATATCCGATGCCTCCTGCCTCACGGCATCGGCCAGCAGGGCATCCACCAGTCTCACCAGGGGCTGGCTGTACTCACCGCTGCCGCTCTGCAACGAGGCCTGATCCTGCTGGCCGGTCTCGATCTCGTGGAGAATGCCGTCGATGGACATGTCGAAGCCGTAGAACTGCTCGATGGCATTTTCGATTTCCGTCTCGCCGGCCAGCACCGGCACCACTTCAACATCGCCGAGCTGCGCAGACAGCTGGTCGATGGCCACCACGTTCAGGGTATCGGCCATGGCCACGGTGAGGCGCTTCTGCTCACGGTCCAGGGAAAGAGGGAGAATGCGATGGCGCCGGGCATAATCCTTGGGAACCAGCTCGAGCAGTTCACTGTCGATCACCACCTTGCTCAGGTCCACCGACTGCTGGCCCAGGGTCTCGCCCAGCACGTCCCGCATGATGGCCTCGGTGGTAAAACCCAGCGAAACCACCACCTGGCCCAGTTTCTGCCCCGACTTGTGTTGCTCCTTGAGGGCCACGCGCAGCTGATCGCGGGTGAGGATGCCCTTTTCCAGGAGCACATCACCGAGACGCTGCTGTTTGAGCACGGCACTCATGACACCGGTGCCTCCGCAATGCGTTGCAGAGCCTCTATGCGCATCAGCACCTGCCTGCGGTCGAAGCCCACCGGCGCCTTGCCGGCCAGTCGCGCGGCCCGACGATAGAATGCCAGGGCCTGGCGATGCCGCCCCAGGTGTTCCAGACTGACGGCGAGATTGAAGGCATAGTCGGCGTTGCGCGGCGCCATCTGCGCGGCCCGGAAATAGGCGGCCTGGGCGGCGGACCAGCGCTTCTGTCCGGCATACAGGTTGCCCAGGGCAAAATGGACATGGGCCACGACCCCCCCCTGGCGCAGCAGGGCCTTGAGCGCGCTTTCCCTGGCCGCAGGTTCCTCTCCCTCCAGCAGGGACAGAAGCGCGGCCCGCGCCAGCGTATCCTTGGGCTCGATCTCGAGGCGGCGGCGATAGAGCGCCCTGGCCTGCTCCCGGTCTCCTCCGCGCAGGGCCACGGCGGCCAGGCCGAGCATGGCGTCCCGGTTGGTGGCTTCCCGGCTCAGGACCTCTTCGTACAGGCGCCGTGCCTCTCCCAGGCGCCCCGTCTCGTAGGCCTGGTAGGCCTGCTGCAACAAGGGATAGACAGTGTCCCCGGGCATGCCCCGCTCGATCCGTATGCCCGCATTGCGGCGTCGCGTCGCCTCTGCAGCGGCAGGCTTGCGCTCGGGCGGCCGCGCATCACGAGCAGGCGCCGCCACCGGACGGCCCGGCGCAACAGCTCTCGGCGCAACAGATCTGGTTTCAGATGCAGGCCCCGGCCCGGACTTCTGACGGGGATCAACCGGCGGTTTCGACGGAGAAGCCGCTTGAAGCTGCGGCGCGGGCGCCGGGAATATTCCTGTTTTCCGTGTCTCTCCTTCCGCAGTCCCTGTTTCGGTATTCCCTGCTTCCGTGCCGGGCGCCTCCATGAGGGGAGCGGCAACCGGCAGGGGGCGCATCGCGGTCTGCTCAATCAAGCTGAGATTCCAGTAATAGTAACCGGCAATCGCGGTCCCCAGAAGCAGGGGCAGCACGCCGGCCAGCAACAGCAGGCGCCTGCGTGGCGAGGCCCAGCGGCTTTCTTTGGCAGACAGCAGGGCTTCTGCCTGAACAGGCGAGGCAACGGGCGGGCCTGCGGAATCCTGTCCCCCGACCGCGCCTGCACCGGCGTGGTTCGTCCCGCCCGCCTGTCCCGCTGCACTCCCTGCAGGCGCTGAGGCTTCAGGAGAAATCCCGGCAGGGGAGAACCCAGAGGAAGGACCGGGAGGCGGCGCGTCTGTCCCTGCCTCCGAAACTTCGTCCAGGCTGAACTCTCCCCCGGGCAACGGGTCTGCTGCATCCGCGACCGCAGTGCCTCTGCCGCCCCCTGTACGGATATCCTCGTGGGCATCCTCCCCGGGCAGTTCAAGCACCGGGGCGGTCGTCCCCGCCCCTGCAGGTGTCGGCGCCGGATCCATGATGCCACGGGACGTTTCGTCGCTGGCGTCGTACGGCGCATCATTCCCGGCATCATACGGGAGATCATCTGGGACATCATCTGGCACATCATCCAAAGCAACATCCACGGAAAAGTCCTGCGTGGACTCCACAGGCCCCGCCTCCCCGTCATCGGACGGAGACAGGGGAGGAGTAGCGGTATGAGCGGCAAGCTCTTCTGTCGCCATCTCCGTACGGGACACAGGGAGAATGTCGTCACGGGGCACCTGCGGCGAATCCGCCCCCTCTGCCGTCATCTCCGGCTGATCGCCCTCATCCGGCGGGGAGGCGGATGTGTCCATGGCCGGCATTACGCCATCCCCGCCTTCCAGCGCCTTGCGCTCCTCCGCCTCTTTCAATGCATCGATGAGCAGACTCATGACCGTGCCCCATCTTTTTCGTCCACCGGAAGTTCCTCTTGAGAACTGCCTGGGGCATCGTCTCCGGCCTCAGTGGAGGGCAGATAGCGGCGATAAGTGGAAAGATCGCCTTCCAGGCTTGCGTTACGGATCACGCGGGGGCGCAGAAAAATCACCAGCTCTGACTTGCGCACGATGTTGTGCTTGAAATTGAACAGGTTGCCCACCAGCGGCAAGCGACCCAGGAGGGGCAGGCCGCTGTCCTTGAGATCGATGTCGTCCTGGATCAGCCCGCCCAGCACCGCCGTCTGGCCACTGCTGATACGCAGGATGGATTCCATCTCGCGCACCTGGATTTCCGGTATGCGGCTCACCACCTTGGCATCGGCCAGGGCGGGATTGGGGTCATTGACGTAACCCGTGACACGGGAAATGCTGGGCCGGACATTGAGGATCACCATGTCCTCGTCATTGATCTGGGGCGTGACGCTCATGATGAATCCCACCGGGACGGTGTTGACGGTGGTGGTAAAGGTGGTCGTTGCCACCGTCTGGCCGATGACCGTGTCCGCCTCCACCGTAAAGTACACCAGATTGTCCACCACCTTGAGCAAGGCCGTCTGGTTGTTGATGGCCATGATCTTGGGGCTGGACAGAACCTTGACGTTGCCGAATGCCTGAAGGGTCCGCAGCGCGGCATTGATGTCACCCAGCGTACCGCCGATATTGGCATAGCTCAGCAGGAAAAAGGGCGGATCGGCGAGATTGGACCCCAGCAGGGACTGGTCGAAGGAGAAACCATTGTTGCCTTCGGTGAGCAGGGACCAGTCCACGCCGAACTGGAACTCGTCACTGAGTTCCACTTCCACCACGGTGGCCTCGATGAGCACCTGGCGGCGGGCGCTGGCCATGATGCGTTCCAGGTAGGTACGGATCTGCTCGTGCTGACGGGCGGTGGCACGCACCGTGATCATGCCGGCCTCCCGGTTGACGATGACCGTGTTGCTGTCGGCATCGCTCTCTGCAGCCGGGGCGCCGTCTTCTCCGTATTCACTCAGAATGGCGCGGATGTTCCGCGCCAGGGTCTCCCAGAAACGGTGGCGCGAGACGCTGGTCACCGTGGTGATGGAATTGTTGTCGACATTGCTGCCCGTCGTGCCGGTGCTGATGTTGCCGCCCTGTACCGAGGCCATGCCGGTGGTGGAAATCTGGCTGGCGACATTGACGCGGCTGCTGTTGTCGCGGCTGAGGTTGAGATAGTCCACCTTGTAGGTCTGCAGATAGGGGGTGTCCGGCCGTACCACCAGGCTGCCCTCCGACAGCTCGTAGCGCAGCGGCACCTGATCGGCGATGCGCTGCAGGATACGGGACAGGGTCTGGTCCACGGCATTCAGCGTCACCCGGCCCGAAATATCGGGATGAACGTCGATATTCAGTCTGGCGTCCCGGGCCAGGCTGAACAGCAGTTCCCTCACCGGGACATCGATGACCACCACGGTAAAGGTTTCCGTCTTGGGCACGGGCCGGGGGGACTCAGTGCCGGAGCCTCGCGCACAGGCTCCGGAATGGCGCCGTCAGGAAGGGGACCTGCCTGCAGGTGCCCAGTCCCGGGAACCGCTTCCGAAACAGCTTCCGGAATGCCATCCGGTACCGTTGGAGTACCGGCACAGCCCTGCAACACCAGCAGCAGCGCCAACAGCAGCACCCTGTGCCAGTCCTCATCCCGTGTCACGATGAATCCGCCTGCAGGACTCATGTCCCTTCGGTCTCCATGTCATGTGCCAGCGGGCCGGTGTAGCGTGCCACCTCCTGACCCACCTTGCGCAGGCTGCGCACGAAGGGACCGAATTCACGAAAAGGCGCCGGCACCTGTGCCACCGCGGCCAGTGCGGCCTGGTAGCTGGCAAAACCGCCATACAGGACACACCAGCGGTCCCGGCCGCCGAGCCGCGTGGGATAGACGAACAGCCGGGACAGATGGGGACGCAGCGTCTCCTGGGACAGAAAATCCTCCAGGGCCCCGCGATCGTCGTCATCCGTGAGCATGACCTGCACCGTATAACCCTGCCCGCCCCGGGCCAGCCAGGCCCGGGTAGCGGCAAGGCGCCGGGCCACCAGGCTGTCCTGCGGGCCGGCCTGGACCGTCTGCCCCGGAACATCGGCCTCATCGGCCTGGGATTGCGCTGCAACGGCCGGCGAAAATGCCGGATCGAATACGGGACCGGACACTGCACCGGGAATGCCACCCTGAACAAAAAGGTAGGCCCCCAGGATCACGGCCGTAACTGCTGCCCCCAGGCCGGCAGGCACAAGGCGTTGCAGCAGCTTCCTGCCAGACCCCGCGGGCGGCCTGTCATCGCGCAGCGCACGCCGCAGGTGGCGCAGTCTCACCCGCGAGGCACGGTCCGCATAGGCGGCGAGCAGGGCCTTGTCGGCCAGCACATGGATACGCCGCATGAGGCCACCGGAATGACGCGCAAGATATCGCAGGGCGGCGGGAGTGAAGAATTCACGTCCCTGGGCACCCGCGGCATCCAGGCGAAAACGGATATAGTCGCGCACCTCGGCCGCCTGCAGGGGACGAAGATAGAAACTGTGAGTGATACGGTCCCGCAACTGGCGCAGCTTGTCCTGCGCCAGCAGGACATCCAGCTCCGGCTGGCCGAACAGCACGATCTGCAGGAGCTTGCCGTTGCGGGTCTCCAGGTTGGAGAGAAAGCGGATCTCCTCCAGGGTCTCCAGGGGCATGCCCTGGGCCTCCTCGACGAACACCACCACGCGGCAACCCTCGCCGTGGAGGGTGATCAGGTGATGGTGCAAGGCATTGAGCAGCGCAAGGCGGTCCCCCGCACGGGCCGCCTCCACCTGGCCCAGCTCCTGCAGAATGGCGCGCAATACTTCTTCCCGGGACAGGGAGGGATTGGCCAGGTAGGCCACCTCCACCGCCAGCGGCAGGCGTGCCACAAGGGTACGGCAGAGCATGGTCTTGCCGCTGCCCACTTCACCTATCACCTTTACGATACCCTCGCCGGCGGTGATGGCATACTGGAGGGCACCCAGAACCGCGCCCCGCTGGCCGCCATGGAAAAAGTTGCGCGTATCCGGGATCAGCCGGAAGGGATGTCCCGCCAGCCCGAAATATTTGTAATACATGTCAATTTCTTGTTTGCCTGAAGGGTCACGTCAAGATACAGGCAATTCCCGTGCCATTGGCTGGATCAGGGAACCCAAAGGCGGAAGAGGGAAGCAAGGCATTAAACAGGAAGGCCTTCTGGCGCACCGCGAAAAAAGGCGGGGCAGCCGGGGGAGCGTGGAAAAGGAAAATGCCGGATTTCCGGCACATCGCCTCCCCGTGCAATGGGCTGTCAGGAAAGGATGTGCGCAGCAGCCACCTGCAGAACAACGGCGCCATAGAGACCGGCTATGACGTCGTCCAGCATGATGCCCACCCCGCCGCCCAGTTTGCGATCCAGGTGGCGGATGGGCCAGGGCTTCCAGATGTCAAACAGACGGAACAGCAGGAAACCAGCCACCAGCCAGGCCCAGCCCGGTGGCGCGGCCGTCATGGCGAGCAGGAAACCCACCACCTCGTCCCACACGATGCCCGGGTGATCGTGGACCCCGATGTCCCGCGCCGTCTCCCCGCACAGCCACACGCCCAGGACAAACAACAGGGTCACCAGGGCCAGGTAGAAAGGCAGATGGAGATCGGCCATGAACAGATAAAGGGGCACCGCCGCCAGGGTGCCGAAGGTCCCGGGCGCGAGGGGTGCGGCACCAGCGCCACAGCCGAAGGCCAGGAAATGGACGGGGTTGCGCCAGACGCTGTCGGGCAGGGAATGACCTGATTTCATCGGGATGCCTCGTCGGAGGAGCCACTGAAATGTTCATAACCCCTGGCGGGCGGGAAAAAAATCCGGCCGTCCGCATGCTCGCAGCGCAGGCCCCGTCTTGACTCGATCACCCCCACCGGGCACAGTACGCCACCGGCCTCGGCCAGACGGTGCCGCAAGCGGGGCTCATCGGCAGGAGATGCCGTGAAACACAATTCATAATCGTCGCCGGCCGTCAGGGCCAGGGACAGGCTGTCCGCCTCTCCCAGAATGTCCTGTGCCGCCTGGAGCGCGGGCGACAGGGGCAGCGCGTCCACCCACAGGGTCGCGCCCACGCCACTGGCCGCAAGAATATGACCCAGGTCGGCACACAGGCCGTCGGAGACATCGATGGCGGCATGCGCCAGGCCGCGCAAGGCCAAGCCCTCGCGCACGCGTGGCACGGGCCGCTCCAGGTGCCGGCGGGCCCCATGGAGCAGGTCAGGGGGCAGCGAAAGAGGCGCTCGCAGGGCGCGCAGGGCCAGCCCCGCATCGCCCAGGGAACCCGTCACATAGACCCGGTCGCCCGGCCGGGCGCCGCGGCGCAGGAGGGCCGCACCCCGGGGCACGAAACCATGGACCTGGATCGTGACGCTCAACGCCCCCCGGGTCAGGTCTCCCCCCACCAGCCGCACACCGTGGCGTGCGGCCAGCGCGCCCAGGCCGGCGCTGAAAGCGGTGAGCCAGTCTTCATCGGACGCCGGCAGGGTCAGTCCCAGGGTGAACCAGGCCGGCTCCGCGCCCATGGCGGCCAGATCGCTCAGCCCCACGGCCAGGGCCTTGTGTCCCACGGCATCGGCGGGTGTATCCGCAGGAAAATGCACCCCCGACACCAGCGTGTCCAGGGACACGGCCAGCTCCATTTCTGCCGGCACTTCGAGAAGCGCTGCATCGTCTCCGACGCCGCAGACGACATCACTGCGCCGGGGGCCGAGTTCATGGAAATAATGCTGAATGATCTCGAATTCAGACAAGGCCACGGCTCTCTCCCCGACGATCCGGGTCAGGTCTTGCGCAGGGCCTCGATTTCATGGGGCCGCAGGCGGGCGGCCAGCCTGTCCAGGATACCGTTGACGAACTTGTGCCCCTGCTCGGCACCGAAGGACTTGGCCAGTTCCACGCCCTCGTTGATCACCACCCGGAAAGGGATCTCCATGCGGTAGGCCAGTTCGCAGGCGCCCAGCCAGAGGACCGCCCGTTCCACCGGATCCACTTCAGGCAGGGGGCGGTCCACCAGCGGTGCGAGCAGGCGGTCCAGCTCGTCCGCATGCGCCTTGATCTGGGCCAGCAGCTCGCGGAAATAGGCCTGATCCACCCCGGCGGGATCCTCACTGAGGAAGGCCAGATCCACCTCGGCGGGATCCGTACCACCCACCTGCCACTGGTAGAGTGCCTGCACCACACAGCGGCGCGCGCGGCTGCGTTTCCTGCTCATCTTTACATTGAGACTTGCATGATTGACCGACGGCCGTCGTGCGGCCTGAATGCGGGCACCGGGGGCTGGCATCTTATTGTCATCTCAAGCACATTTCCTTGTCATCTCAAGCACATTTTCATGTCATTCCGGCCACATTTCTCGTCATTCCGACCTCACTTCCTTGTCATTTCGCCCACATTTCCTTGTCATTTCGACCTCACTTCCTTGTCATTTCGACCTCACTTCCTTGTCATTTCGACCGGAGGGAGAAATCTTGTATCGGCGGTTTCGGATTCCTCGCTGCGCTCGGAATGACAAAGAAGTGTCATTTCGACCGAAGGGAGAAATCCTGTCCCACTGCCCCTGGATTTCTCGCTGCGCTCGAAATGACAGGTGTTACTTGGCTTCTTTGTCATTTCTCACTGCGCTCGAAATGACAGGTGTTACTTGGCTTCTTTGTCATTTCTCACTGCGCTCGGGATGACAGGCGTTGCCTGGATGACAGGCCTCACTTGGATGACAGATGTCACCTGGAACGGCAAACTCCGACTAGCCCATGGAACTCAACGATTGAGACCTGTACTGTTGACCGACGGCCGTCGTGCGGCCCACGCGACCTGGATGCAGGCCCCAAGGGCCACACCCAGGGAAGGCGCATTCATCCCGGATTTCGCTTCGCGCCATCCGGGCTGCTCATGTCATGTATATTATTAACCCGGCAACAATATATGTCATGTTCAGCCGCCGCGTGCGGACATGCAGCAAGGCGGCGGAGCGCCGCTGTAGTCATTCTACAGCAAGCTTCGCCAACACCGTCTGCGTGCGCGCACGCGGCGGCCTTGCCATATGAATTTCAACAAGTCAGGCGTTTCAGGCAGGCGCCGGCTCGGTGTTGCGGCACTTGGCAAGGGCGGGCCATTCCCTGCGTGCCGCGCCTTGATCCAGCGCCTGCCTGAAACGCTGAACACGATATATATTGTTGCCGGGTTAATAAGTCACCCTCAATCATTTGCTAATCCAGGCGGCGCAGGAGGGAGACCATCTCCAGCGCAGAAAGCGCCGCCTCAGCCCCCTTGTTGCCCGCCTTGGTACCCGCCCGTTCTATGGCCTGTTCGATGGTATCCACGGTGAGCACCCCGAAGGCGACGGGCAGGTCCTGCTGCAGGGCGACTTCCGCCAGACCGCGCGTACAGGCACCGGCGACATATTCGAAATGGGGCGTGCCGCCGCGGATCACCGCTCCCACGGCGATCACCGCGTCATAACGGCCGCTGGCCGCCAGGCGTTTCACCACCAGGGGCAGCTCGAAGGCACCGGGCGCGTGGATCACATCGACAGCATCCTCGCCAAGGCCATGCTGGCGACAGACCGCCAGCGCCCCCGCCACGAGGTGATCGACGATGAAACTGTTGAACCGGGCCGCGGCCACGGCCAGGCGCGCATCGCGCACCTGCAGGTCTCCCTTGATGATCTTGTCTTCGTTCATGGGCACCATTATGCCTCATCTCCGATGTATTCGATAATGTCCAGGCCGAAACCCGACAGGGCATGCAACTTGTGCGGCGAACCCAGCACCCGCATGACGCGCACACCCAGATCCACCAGGATCTGCGCCCCCACGCCATAAGTCCGCAACTCCCTGCCGGGGGCAACCGGGGGGTGTTCACCACGCTCGCGCGAGGCATAGTCCCCGATGCGCCGGATCAGCTGATCCTGCGTGGTCTGCCCCCGCAGCACCACGATCACGCCGCACCCCTCCGCCGCCACCCGCGCCATGGCGCGGCGCAGGCTCCAGGCGCGGTCGGTGCGGATCACGCCCAGAAGATCCTCCAGTTCCTCTTCCATGTGGACCCGCACCAGCACCGGCTGGTCCGCGTCGATCTCGCCGCAGACCAGGGCCAGGTGCAACTGGTTGGCGGCATGATCCCGGTAGGCCTTGAGCAGGAACTCACCCGTCTCGGTGGCCAGGCGGCATTCCGCCACCTGTGCCACCGTCTTCTCGTGCCTCATCCGGTAGCGGATGAGATCGGCGATGGTGCCGATCTTGAGGCCATGATGGCGGGCGAAGGCCTCCAGCTCCGGCCGCCGCGCCATGGTGCCGTCCTCGTTGAGGATCTCCACGATCACCGCTGCCGGCTCCAGGCCCGCCAGCCGGGCCAGGTCGCAACCCGCCTCGGTATGCCCGGCGCGGGCGAGCACACCGCCCGGCTGCGCCATGAGGGGGAAGATATGACCCGGCTGCACCAGGTCCTCCGGACGGGCATCGGGCGCCACCGCCGCCAGGATCGTGGTGGCGCGGTCGGCGGCGGAGATCCCCGTGGTCACCCCGCGGGCCGCCTCGATGGAGACGGTGAAATTGGTCTGGTGCCGGACATCGGTGCTGCTCACCATGAGGGGCAGGCGCAACTGGCGACAGCGCTCCGGGGTAAGGGTCAGACAGATGAGGCCGCGGCCGTAGCGGGCCATGAAATTGACATCCTCGGGACGGATACAGGCGGCGGCCATCACCAGGTCGCCCTCGTTCTCCCGGTCCTCGTCGTCCATGATCACCACCATGCGCCCGGCACGGATCTCCTCGATGATCTCCTCGATGCGGTTGAGCTCCATGGTGGCTGTGGACACCCCCTATTCTTCAAGGAAGCCCTGGCGACGCAGGGCAGACAGGCCGATGCCGCCCTCACCTCCCCCTTCCCGGGATTCCCGATGAAATTCCCGATGAAATTCCCGGCGGAATTCCAGAAGGCGCTCCAGGTAACGGGCGAGGAGGTCCACCTCGATGTTGACGCGGGTGCCCGCCTGGTAGGCATCGATAATGGTGTGCGCCAGGGTGTGGGGAATGATGTTGACCTGGAAACGCCCCCCCTCCACGGCATTCACCGTGAGGCTGACGCCGTCCACGCAGACCGAGCCTTTCACGGCCACGTAGCGGGCGAGTTCGGCGGGCAACTCGATCTCCATCACCACGCACTGTCCTGCAGGCGTCCGCCTCACCACTGTCCCCACCCCATCCACGTGGCCGCTGACGAAATGCCCGCCCAGGGGCGTATCCGCCCGCAATGCGGGTTCCAGATTCACCTGGTCCCCTGCCCGCAGCGCTCCCAGGGTGGTGCAGCGCAGGGTTTCCCGCGAGACGTCCAGGACAACGGCCCCTCCCGGCATCTCGACCACCGTGAGACAGACACCGTTGACGGCGATGCTGTCACCCGGGCGCAGCGTCGTCGCTGCCAGTCCGCCGCAGTGGACGCGGAAACGCCGGTCGCCCCCGCGCCTTGCCACGGTTTCGATCCGGCCCAGCGCCTGTATGATCCCCGTGAACATGGGCTCAATGCCGCCTCGCCGGGTTGCCAAGCACCAGTGCCGTGATGCGCCAGTCCCGGCCCACCGCGCGCACATCGAGGATTTCCAGTTCCACGGCATCGGCAAGATGCGCCAGGGCGGGCAGGTGGAAGAGGCCCCGGGCGGCATCCCCCAGCAGACGCGGCGCGACATAGAGTACCAGCTCATCCACCCAGCCCTCCGCGAGCATGGCACCCGCCAGGACCGGCCCCGCTTCCAGGAGGATCTCGTTGACCTCCAGACCCGCCAGGTGACGCAGGACGGCCTCCAGGTCCACCTTGCCAGCCCGGGCCGGGAAACAGGCCACCCGGGCCCCGCAGGCCTCCAGGGCAGCAATACGCGCCATGTCCTCGTGTGCCGTTGCCATCACCACCTGCCCGGGCGTGGCGAAGAGCCGCGCCGTGGGCGGGGTGCGCAGTGCCGTGTCCACCACCACCTTCATGGGCTGGCGCCAGCCTCCCCCGGCCTCCCCGACCCGCTTTCCTGCCATCTCTCCGGTCATCTCTCCGGTCATCTCTCTGGCCACCCCTCCGCTCGGCCCTGCGCCGGGCAGGCGCACCGTGAGGGCGGGGTCGTCGGCCAGGACCGTGCCGACGCCGGTCATGATAGCCGAGCTGCGCGCGCGCAGGCGATGCACGTCGTGCCGTGCGTCTTCGGAAGTGATCCAGCGGCTCTCGCCTTGCGCCGTGGCGGTGCGCCCATCCAGTGTCATGGCGAGCTTGCAGCGCACCAGGGGCAGGCCCCGCTCCATGCGCAGGACATAGCCTGGATTGAGTGCCGCCGCCTGGACGGCGCACAGGCCGCTGGCCACGCGCAGGCCGGCAGCCTGCAAGGCCTTCAGCCCCTCCCCCGACACGCGGGGATCGGGATCGAGCATCGCCGCCACCACCCTGCCCACCCCGGCCTCGATGAGCGCCCTGGTGCAAGGGGGGGTGCGCCCCTCATGACAACAGGGCTCCAGCGTCACATAGGCGGTGGCGCCGCGCGCGGCATCGCCTGCCTGGCGCAGGGCGACGACCTCGGCATGGGGACCGCCCGCCCGTTCGTGCCACCCCTCCCCCACGACATGGCCTTCGCGCACCAGCACGCAGCCCACGCGGGGATTGGGATGGGTGGTATAGAGACCCCGCTGAGCCAGCTGCAGGGCACGGCCCATGTGGGCATGATCATCGGCAGTGAAGTTCATGGTGACCCTTGCCCGATCACGAATTCCGCTCACGGATCCTTTTCATGCCTGCGCCCGGGCAGCAGGGACAGCTGCCGGCGTTTGAGTTCCGGCGGCAGGGCCTGGAGACGCTCGATCTCCTCGCGAAAGGCGTTGACATCCTGGAAACTGCGATAGACCGAGGCAAAGCGCACATAGGCCACCTCGTCCAGTTCCCGCAGTTCGTCCATCGCCCACTCCCCCAGGAGGCGGGAAGGCACCTCCCGCTCGCCGCAGGTATGGAGACGGCGCTTGATGCGGCTCATGGCCAGCTCGATGTCATCGATGTTGACCGGGCGTTTCTCCAGGGCACGCAGCATCCCGCGACGCAGCTTGTCCTCGTTGAAAGGCTCGCGGCTGCCGTCGTTCTTGACGATGCGCGGGAAGACCAGCTCGGCGGTCTCGAAAGTGGTGAAGCGCTCGCCGCAGCTGAGACACTCGCGCCGGCGGCGGATGGCATTGCCCTCGCTGGCCAGGCGGGAATCGATCACCTTGGTCTCGGCTTCGCCACAGAAAGGACAGCGCATCGCCTCTGATCCGTGCCAGCTTCCATTCAGGCCTTGCCATAGACGGGGAAGCGCCGGCACAGGGCCAGGACCTCCCCCCGGATCCGCTCGATGACGGCCTGGTTTTCCACATCGTCGAGGATGTCGCAGATCCAGTCCGCGAGCTGCGCCGCCTCCGTCTCCCGCAAACCGCGGGTGGTCATGGCCGGCGTGCCGATGCGGATGCCGCTGGTGACGAAGGGCGACTGGGGATCGTTGGGCACGCTGTTCTTGTTGACCGTGATGTGGGCCGCGCCCAGGGCGGCATCGGCGGCCTTGCCGGTGAGTCCCCGCTCGATGAGACTGACCAGGAACAGGTGATTGTCGGTCCCGCCGGAGACGATGTCGTAGCCCCGCGCCTGCATGCGCGCCGCCATCTCGCGGGCATTGGCCACGACCTGGCGCTGGTAGTCACGGAATTCCGGCTGCAGGGCCTCCTTGAATGCCACCGCCTTGGCGGCGATGACGTGCATGAGCGGCCCGCCCTGGATGCCCGGGAACACCATGGAATTGAGCTTCTTCTCGATCTCCGGATTGGCGCGCGCCATGATCAGCCCTCCCCGGGGTCCGCGCAGGGTCTTGTGGGTGGTGGAGGTGGTGACATCGGCGATGGCCACGGGACTGGGATAGCAGCCGGCGGCGATGAGCCCTGCCACGTGGGCGATGTCCACGAACAGATAGGCACCCACCTCGTCGGCGATGTCGCGGAAACGCTGCCAGTCCACCACGCGAGAGTAGGCACTGAATCCGGCCACGATCATGCGCGGCCGATGCGCCCGCGCCAGGGCGGCCACCTGGGCATAGTCGATCTCGCCGCTGTCCGGATCCAGTCCGTATTGCACGGCATGGTAGAGCTTGCCGGAGAAATTGACCCGGGCGCCGTGGGTGAGATGGCCCCCATGGGCCAGGCTCATGCCCAGGATGGTGTCGCCGGGTTCGAGCAGGGCCATGTACACGGCGGCATTGGCCTGGGATCCCGAATGGGGCTGGACGTTCACGTAATCGGCGCCGAACAAGGCCCTGGCCCGTTCCATGGCCAGCCGCTCCAACTCGTCCACATGCTCGCACCCCCCGTAATAACGTCTGCCCGGATAGCCTTCGGCGTACTTGTTGGTGAGCACCGACCCCTGGGCGGCCATCACCCGGGGGCTGGCATAGTTTTCCGAGGCGATGAGCTCGATGTGCTCCTCCTGGCGACGCGCCTCCGCTTCGATGGCGCTCCAGACCTCGTCGTCGAATCCCTCGATTGTCATCGTTTCTGCAAACATGCCAGCCACCTTCTCTTTTGGAAAATCCTGCTAGCTTACCCCAAGAAACCGGTTCTGGCCAAACCGGTCTCAACCGCCCAGTGCCCCCTGACAGGCCTGCTTGATCAATAACTTACCAAAACGCTGCCGGCGCGTGGCCAGAATGCGCGCTGTCAATCGAACCGCAAATATGATAAAATTATAACTCTTGGTAATTCAGCAACTTAAGATTCTCGCCGTCAAAATACCGACTCAAGGCCGCCACGCGGCCACGGCGCGCTTGCTCCATGCCCCCGCCAGGGACGGATTGCGCCGTTCGACGATAACTGTCACGCTTTCCACAGGGAAAGTGATATAGAAAGGCATCATGCACAAGAAACCCGTCTCCATCACGCCCAAGGCCCTGCACCTCCTGGAGGCACTGAAAGGCAGCCATACCGGCGCCGCCATCTACGAACACGTCCAGAACGTCCTGGAAGACTTCGAAACCAGCGCCCACCAGCGCCAGCAGGCCTATCTGGACCTGATCCAGTCGCTCCTGGAGGCCTACGCCAGACAGCTCCCCAAGGACTCGTCCCTGCTGATTCACCTCAAATTGATCAAAATGCGCCTGGCCTTGCCCCTGAGCGTCACCGAAATCAGGGCCCTCGCTGAACAGATCCGCACACTGTCCCAGAAACTGGACGAAGAGATCGCGTTGCCTCAGGAGCAGCTGGAAAAACAGCTGGAAGATACCGTGGGGGACAAAGAAACGCCCGCGGCAGAAACCGATGCCGGCGCACCATCCCCTGCCATGACCACAGCGGAGACTGCAGCGCAGGCGCCCGGGGGCGCTGAGCAGCGGGTTCATGGCCAGGAAGATCAGGAAAGGACGGATCAGTCTCCCGCCGCGGATTCAACGGCCCTTGCCCCCGCAACGGGCAAAGGGGGAGAGGAAACGGAAGGGATATCCCCGGTCCAGGACAACACACAGCTTGAGGACAAGCGCCAGCGCATCCGCAAGATCCAGAAGACGCTCGCGTCCCATCTCGCCGATGTCATCAAGCAGAACGAGAAGTTCGGGATCCTCCTGGAAGTGGAACACGAATCCCTGCGCCAGACGGACAACCTCGATGATATCACCGCGCTCAAGGAGGCCCTCATCAAGGAAGTCACCAAGTTGATGGAGGGACACCGGGAACTGACCCGCAAGCTGGAGAGCGCCAACAAGTACCTGCACATCATCGAAAGCGAGGGCCAGTACCTCAACGACGAACTGACGCGGGTACACATCCTCAGCCTGACCGACGAACTCACCGAACTGCCCAACCGGCGCGCCTTCATGCGCCGCCTGGAGGACGAAGTGGCCCGCGTGCAACGCTATGGCTACCCCTTGACCCTGGCCCTGCTGGACATGGACGGTTTCAAGAAGATCAACGACACCCTGGGGCATGCCGCCGGTGACGAGGTACTGCGCAACTTCGCCGGCAACGTGCTCACCATCTTCCGCCACCACGACATGGTGGCCCGCTACGGCGGCGAGGAGTTCGCCGTCATCCTGCCCAACACGGACCAGCACGGCGCCCTGCGGGCCCTGCAGAAGGTCCAGAAGCGCACCGCGGAAAGCCCTTACCAGTTCAACGGCGAGACCCGCGCCATGCCCACCTTCTCCGCCGGCGTCGCGCTCTACCGGCCGGGAGAGACCCCCAGCAGCCTCATCGAACGGGCCGACAAGGCCCTCTACCAGGCCAAGCGGCGGGGACGCAACCGCATCGAGCTGGCCAACAACGACCAGCTCGAGATCTCGGCGCGCTGAAATCAGAAAACCAAGCGCAACAAGTCCTCTCTCTGTCCTCTGTCCTCTGTCCTCTGTCCTCTGTCCTCTGTCTTCTGAATCAGGGCCGGTCGTCCACTTCCTGCCCCTCCTTCACCACCGGCATCAGGTCCGCCTTGCTGACGCCCAACGCCAATATGCTGGAACCGGCAATGTAGACAGAGGAATAGGTGCCCACCACCACGCCGATGATCAGCGCCAGGGCAAAGCCGTGGATGATCTCCCCGCCGAGGAAGAACAACGAAAAGAGCACCAGCAGCGTGGTCAAGGAAGTGATCATGGTACGCGAAAGTGTCTGGTTGATGGAGACATTGAGAATCTCCTCGGGCGTCCCCTTGCGCAGCTTGCGGAAATTCTCGCGGATGCGGTCGAAGACCACGATGGTGTCGTTGAGCGAGTAACCGATCACCGCGAGAATGGCCGCCAGCACGGAGAGATCGAATTCCAGCTGGAACAGGGAGAAAATGCCGATGGTAATGATGACATCGTGCACCAGCGCGATCACCGCGCCCGCCGCGAAGCGTTTCTCGAAACGCACCGTCACATAGATGAGAATACCCAGCAGCGCGTAGAGCATGGCGAGCCCCCCGTCCTCCGTGAGTTCGTCGCCCACCTGGGGCCCCACGAACTCGATGCGTCGCATCTCCACCTCGCCCGGATAGAATTTATCCAGGGCCTCCAGCACCTGGGTGCTGATCTCGGCGCTGCTCAAACCCTCGCGGGGGGGGAGGCGGATGAGCACTTCGTGCGCGGATCCGAAATACTGGACGATGGCCTCGGGGAAACCCGCCTTGCCCATGACATCGCGCACGGCATCCAGGTCCGCGGCCTCGTTGGTACTGATCTCCACCAGGGTCCCCCCCGTGAAATCGATGCCCAGATTCAGGCCCCGCGCAAACAGGGAACCGATTGCGATGATAATCAACACAATGGACACGGCCGCCGCCAGGCGGCGCTTGCCCATGAAATCGAAGCGGGTGTTGGTGAATACTTGCATGATCCGGAATGCCTGTCAGATCCAGTCAGATGGAGAGTTTCTTCAGGCGGCGGCCGCCATACATGAGGTTGACCACGGCCCGTGTCCCCATGATGGCCGTGAACATGGAGGTGATGATGCCCAGGGAAAGCGTCACCGCAAAACCCTTGATGGGGCCGGTGCCGAAGCTGTACAGCACCACCGCCGCGATGAGGGTGGTGATATTGGCATCGGCGATGGTGGAGAGCGCCTTGCTGTATCCGGCCTGGATGCTCGCCTGGGGACTGTTGCCGTTACGCAGCTCCTCGCGGATGCGCTCGAAGATGAGCACGTTGGCATCCACCGCCATGCCCACGGTGAGCACGATGCCGGCGATGCCCGGCAGGGTCAGCGTCGCCTGGAGCATGGACAGCAGGGAAACGATGAGCACCAGGTTCAGCGCCAGGGCCAGATTGGCCACCATGCCGAAGGCACGGTACCAGAAGGCCATGAAGGCCAGCACCAGGGCAAAGCCGATGATCACGGAGCGAAAACCCTGATCGATGTTCTCCTTGCCCAGGCTGGGCCCCACGGTGCGCTCCTCGACGATCTCGATGGGCGCAGCCAGGGCACCGGCACGCAGCAGCAGGGCGAGGTTGCGGGCTTCCTCGGTACTGGACAGGCCGGTGATCTGGAAGCGCTTGCTGAAGTGGTCGCGGATGGTGGCGACGTTGATGACCTCCTGGATGGTGCGCGTGGTCTTGATCTTCTTCCCGTCGACGATGCGTGTCTGGGGCTTGGTTTCGATGAACACCACGGCCATGGGCTTGCCCAGGTTCTCCTTGGTGGTCTCGCCCATCTTGCGCGCGCCCTTGCTGTCCAGGGTGATGAACACGGCCGGCGAGCCGCTCTGCTGGTCTATACCGGAGGCCGCATCGATGATCTGGTCACCGGTGACGATGATGCGTTTCTTGAGCAGGATGGGCTGGCCGTCTCTCTGCCGATACAGCCGCAATCCGGGCGGCACGCGCCCCGCGAGCGCCTCGTCCACATCGGCGGTCTCATCGGCCATGCGGAACTCCAGGGTCGCGGTGGCGCCCAGGATCTCCTTGGCCCGGGCCGGATCCTGCACGCCGGGCAACTGCACCACGATGCGGTTGTCTCCCTGCTGCTGAATGACGGGCTCGGCCACGCCGAGTTCGTTGACGCGCTTGCGCAGGGTGATGATGTTCTGCTGCAGCGCGAACTTCTTGGTCTCGCGGATCTCCTGATCACTCAGAAAGACCTGAAGGTAATACGCGCCGTCACGGTCCACTTCACGACGCAGCAGGCTGCGGTATTCACGCCTTATGAGTTCATTTGCCCGTTCGCGCGCCTCGGCATCGCGCAGCCTGATCTCGATACCGCCTCCCTGCATGCGTCCGATGGCCAGGTAGCGGATGCGTTCCTTGCGCAGCAGGGACCGGATGTCGTCCACATAGCGCTCTTCCGCCTGGCGAATGGCCGTCTCCATGTCCACCTCCATGAGGAAGTGCACCCCGCCGCGCAGATCGAGCCCGAGATACATGGGCGCGGCGTTGATGGCGGCCAGCCAGGACGGCGTGGCGGGCAAGAGGGTCAGCGCCACCACATACTCTTCCCCGAGCGTTTCGTTGAGCACGTCGCGCGCCTTGAGCTGGTCGGCTGGATCGGCAAAGCGGATGGTCAGGCGCTTGTCGGCCAGCACCAGGCTGCGATAACTCAAGCCGGCATCACGCAGGATGCCGTCGATCCGCGCCTGGGTCTCCTCATTGACCACCGCTCCCCGCAACGGGGAAACCTGGATGGCGGGATCCTCGCCATAGATGTTGGGCAGGGCGTAGACGAAACCCACGACGACCACGAGAAGAATGAGGAGATTCTTCCACAGGGGATACTGGTTCATGTTGTCTCGGTTCTCAACGAATGGATAACCAAAAAGACGGAGAAATACCGTCTCCGCGCCA
The DNA here is from genome assembly GCA_026981935.1 of Gammaproteobacteria bacterium. Classification (GTDB taxonomy): domain Bacteria; phylum Pseudomonadota; class Gammaproteobacteria; order SZUA-140; family SZUA-140; genus S012-109. The sequence continues at coordinate 2,456 of JALSIC010000058.1, read as the reverse complement.
GCCCTCTATGACAGCTTGAGAGTACCCTTGGGCAGCAGTGAACTCACCGCATTGCGCTGCACCTTGACCTGGACTCCATTGGCAATTTCAAGCGTAATGAAATTCTCATCCAGCCTGGTGATCCTGCCCAGCAGCCCCCCGTTGGTCACCACCTCGTCACCCTTGGCCAGGGAATTCACCATCTGCTTGTGTTCCTTGGCCCGCTTGATCTGGGGGCGCAGCAACAAAAAGTAGAAAATGACAAAAATCAGGATCAACGGAATCAGGCTGGCAAAGCCGGACTCCATCCCTCCGGGGGCTGCCTGCGCCCAGGCGTCTTTGACGAAAAAGCTCATGAACGCTCCTCTCTCGGCTCACTGAAATCAAACAGCGCGATATTATCACAAAGACGGCGGGGTTTGTCCGCGTTTTTCATAAAATGCCATGACGAAATCATTCAAGGTCCCGGCGGCGATCGCCTCGCGCAGCCCCGCCATAAGCTGCTGGTAATAATGGAGATTGTGCAGGGTATTGAGGCGTGCGCCCAGGATCTCGTTGCTGGACGCGAGGTGCCGCAGATAGGCCCGGCTGTAGTGGCGGCAGGTATAGCAGCCGCAGTCCTCGTCCAGGGGTCGGGTATCGTTGCGATAACGACTGTTGCGAATGCGGATCACGCCCGCCGTGACGAACAGATGGCCGTTGCGGGCATTACGGGTCGGCAGCACACAGTCGAACATGTCCACGCCGCGGCGCACCGCCTCGACCATGTCTTCAGGCTTGCCCACGCCCATGAGATAACGGGGCGCGTCCGCAGGCATGCGGGGCAGGAGGTCATCGAGGACGCGCAGCATGTCGGCCTTGGGCTCGCCCACCGACAGCCCCCCGATGGCATAACCGTCGAAGCCGATCTCCACCAGCCCTGCCAGGGACCGGGCCCGCAGGTCCTCGTACATCCCGCCCTGAACGATGCCGAACAGGGCGGCCGGACTGCCGCCATGAGCGGCCTTGCTGCGGGCCGCCCAGCGCAGTGACAATTCCATGGATTCCCGCGCCTGCGCGACATCGGCGGGATAGGGCGTGCACTCGTCGAAGCTCATGACGATGTCCACCCCGAGGGCGTGCTGCACGGCAACGGACTCCTCCGGACCGAGGAACACCTCGGCACCGTCCACCGGCGAACGGAAGGTCACGCCCGCCTCTGAGAGCCGGCGCAGCGCTCCCAGGCTGAAGACCTGGAAACCACCGGAATCGGTGAGAATGGGGCCATGCCAGTTCATGAAATCATGAAGCGTTCCATGCGCGGCGACCACCTCCACCCCGGGCCGCAACATGAGATGGAAGGTATTGGCAAGGATGAGCCGGGTACCCTGTTCCCGCAGTTCCTCGGGCGTCATGGCCTTCACCGTGGCATACGTCCCCACCGGCATGAAGACCGGCGTCTCCACCACGCCACGCGCCAGGGTCAGGCGGGCTCGCCGTGCCGCGCCGTCCGTGGCCAGCACTTCGAATCGCATCCCGTTGTGGTCGTTCACGCAATAAGCTCTTGGCATGCGGCGCATGGTATATCACTTTTCCTCAGCGATCATCTGCGCCTTCGCGCCGGGGCGGCGCGCCTGCGGGCAGTCCAACTGCAAGTGCAACCCTGGGCGCAGGCCAGAGATCCGGCATCTCCTTGTTATCTCGACCACACTTTCCTGTCATTTCGACCACACTCTCCTGTCATTTCGACCGAAGGGAGAAATCCTGTGCCGGCGGTCTCAGATTCCTCGCTACGCCCGGAATGACAAAGGACCGTGTCATTTCGACCGCAGGGAGAAATCCTGTACCGGCGGCCTCGGATGCCTCGCTGCGCACGGAATGACAAGGACCGTGTCATTTCGACCGCAGGGAGAAATCCCGTGCCGGCGGTCTCAGATTCCTCGCTACGCTCGGAATGACAAGGACCGTGTCATTTCGACCGCAGGGAGAAATCCCGTGCCAGTGGTCTCAGATTCCTCGCTACGCTCGGAATGACAAGGACCGTGTCATTTCGACCGAAGGGAGAAATCCTGTGCCGGCGGCCTCGGATGCCTCCCTGCGCCCGGAATGACAAGGACCGTGTCATTTCGACCGCAGGGAGAAATCTTGTGCCAGTGGTCTCAGATTCCTCGCTGCGCCCGGAATGACAAAGGACCGTGTCATTTCGACCGCAGGGAGAAATCCTGTGCCAGTGGTCTCAGATTCCTCGCTACGCTCGGAATGACAAGGACCGTGTCATTTCGACCGAAGGGAGAAATCTTGTGCCAGTGGTCTCAGATTCCTCGCTACGCTCGGAATGACAAGGACCGTGTCATTTCGACCGAAGGGAGAAATCCTGTGCCAGTGGTCTCAGATGCCTCGCTACGCTCGGAATGACAAGGACCGTGTCATTTCGACCGAAGGGAGAAATCCTGTGCCAGTGGTCTCAGATGCCTCGCTACGCCCGGAATGACAAAGGA